>CAZEST010000020.1:0-20911 GCA_964514745.1 uncultured Alistipes sp. | reverse complement strand
AAGACAGGCAGAACCAAAAACTGCAGTGCTACCATTACACCATAAGACAATCCTGGTGCTCAGGGCGATGCCCTAAAAGCGTTGCAAAGTTAGTAAGTTTTTTTCGTTCCTGCAAGCCTTTTGCCAACTTTTTATGCAGATGTTTGTGGGAATCATTCGTTGGTTGTGGGCTATAGGCTTGCAAAGGTGCTGTTGTTGAGCAGTTTTCAGGGAGGCGTTATGCCTCGCGGAAGATGCGAGTTGAGCGCAGTCCGGGGCGGTTCATGAGGGTCAGAGCCGTGAAGGAGGAGGTTGCGTCGGAGTTGTACTTGATGTGGTAACGTTCGTGGGCGAGGCCTTGGAGGTAGAATGTGGCGGTGTTTACAGGGGTAAGTTCGGAGTCGAGCAGGGGGCGGGAGGCCGGCGAGATGCGTTCTTCGATAGCGATATCGAAGGCCTTGCGGTTGATAGCCAGGGCGATTGTAGCGGCTGAATTGAGATCGTCGGGAAGGCCGTAGCGAGTGATTTTTACGCTGCCGTCTTCTTGACATTCCAGCTCTAACCTGGGGGTAGGATCGGATAGATTCTCGTCGAGGCTGAGAATGCCGTTAGCGAAACTGGTCTCAACGGGGCCGTGGCCGGCAGGCAATGCGAGCAGGGCAACGGCGAACGCTGCGATTACAAATAGCGTTACATAGAATTCGATGGAGTATAGAAAGTCCATAGTTGCGAGGCGTGTTGTGTGATGAAAGCTGAAAATCGGGGAAGAAATGGGGGGTTATGATAATACGTTCATCAGAGCCGACGAAATCAGCATGTAGATTAGCATACCGATAATGTCGTTGGTAATTGAGATGAACGGGCCGGTTGCAAGGGCCGGGTCAATCTTGAATCGTTCCAATGTCAGGGGAACAAAGGTGCCGAAAATTGATGCAAACAGCACTACCGCCATCAGCGACAGCGATACGGCAAACGTTGTGGGGTTCCAGGGGGAGAGACGGAATACGTTGTAGATGAATACCAACAGCGAGATCAGTAGGCCGTTGACCAAGCCTACACCAACTTCCTTCAGAATCTGACGGCCTGTGTCTTTGAGGTCGAGGGAGCCGTTGGCCAGGCCTTGAACTACGATAGCCGACGACTGGATGCCGACGTTACCGCCTGTACCACCAATCATTGGGATGAACAGGGCCATTGCAGGGTTCGTGGCAAATCCTTGTTCGAAGTTGCCCAGGATAAGGGAGTTGCCGATACCGCCGGCTATGCCGATGAGCAACCAGGGCAGACGTGCACGAGTCTGTTGCCAGATGGTATCGTTCGATTCAACGTCTTGCGAAAGACCGGATGCCAACTGGTAGTCGCGTTCGGATGATTCGCGGACGCTATCCATTACGTCGTCAACCGTTATGTGGCCAACGAGTCGGCCTATAGAGTCTACAACCGGCATGGCTACCAGGTTGTATTTTTCGAAGTCGATAGCAACGTCGTCGAGGGGCGTGTCGGTCTTTACGGCAACCGGCTCCGTCTCCATTACGTTTTTAATCTTCGAGACGGATGGGTGGGTAATAAGTTTTTTCAGGGGAAGCGTGCCGCGCAGACGGTCGTCGTTGTCAACTACGTAGACGTAGTAGACTTCGTCCATATCTTCGGCCTGCATTCTCAGTTGCTTGATGCATTCCGGCATCGACCAGTTCTCGTTGACAACAAGCATCTCCGTACCCATCAAACCGCCGGCCGTGTCCTCGTCGTATTTCAGCAGGTCGATGATGTCGCCGGCTTGTTCAACGTCGTCGATATGCGAGAGCACCTCCTCTTGGTCCTCTTTGTCGAGGTCTTGGATAAGGTCAACTGCGTCGTCGGAATCGAGGTGGTCGATATATTGGCGAGCAATCTCCTCGGGCTCCATATCGCTCAGGAGCTTTCGGCGGTCATCCTCGTCGAGCTCCATCAGCACGTCGGCAGCCTTGTCGCCGTCGAGCAATCGATAGAGATATTCAGCTTGCGCCAGGTCGAGGTCCTGATATAGTTCCGCGATGTCGGCGGGGTGCATCTCATCCAGCTCCCGCTTGGCGGCAGCGTCATCGTGGGCTTCTATAATCCCTTTAATCTTGTCGAGAAACTCCTCGTCGAACTCTTTCATATCAGATCCTGGTTTGAAGGTAATTAATCAGAGTGCTGTTCTATTCTTTTTTGTAAATCAGGTTGGTCAGCTCTATAAACTGCTCAACCGATAGTTGCTCCGGACGCATTGCCAGCAGCGGAGATTCCGGCATCGGCATTCCGGCCGGGAGCAATGGCTTAACGGAGTTGCGAATGGTCTTGCGTCGCTGCCCGAAGGTTGTCTTTACAACCGCCTTGAATTGGGCTTGGTCGCATCCGAGGTCGGTAACCGAATTGCGCACCATCTTGATAACTCCGGATTTAACCTTGGGCGGCGGATTGAATACGTGTTCGTCAACTGTGAAGAGGTATTCGATGTCGTACCAAGCCTGGAGCAATACGCTTAGGATACCGCGCATCTTGGTGCCCGGAGGGGCTGCCAAGCGCTGGGCCACTTCGCGTTGCAACATTCCCGAACAGCAGATAATCCTGTCCTTCCAATCTAAGGCGTGGAAGAAGATTTGCGACGAAATGTTGTAGGGATAGTTACCGATGAGGCAGAAGTTTCCGTCGCCCGGAATCAGGCGGCCGAGGTCGAGCTTCAAGAAGTCTTCGGCTATGATTCTGCCTTTAAGTTGAGGAAAGTTGACGTTGAGATATTCAACGCTCTCCGAGTCAAGTTCTACAACTTTAACGTCGTGTTGCTGTTCGAGTAGGAATTGCGTCAGAACGCCCATGCCGGGACCAACTTCAACAACCGGCAGTCCGCGATATTCATCGAGGGTAGCAGCGATTCGCTGGGCAATCGATAGGTCGGTAAGGAAGTGCTGGCCAAGGGCTTTTTTCGGACGTACGTTCATTCTATTAGGATGGGTTTAAATCCGGAAGTAGGGTTTAGTAATAGGAATTCCGGCGAAATTCTTCAATTATTGACAAAGTTAACCCTTTTTCGCGGGTTTGACAAATTTTTTCGCTAACTCTGCGAAGCTTAATCCCAGGAGGCGTTTCAGGCCGATAGCGCTGACGACTATGGCGAGGGCTACGAACGGTAGGCCTCCGACCCATCCGATATGGGTGCGGACCAGTGTAGTAGCGATGCAGACCAGTAAGATTGCCGTTGGTAATATGATTGCTTCCGGCTTGATACGGATTTTGTAGCGCCAATGGGCTACGGCCCATACCTCGGCCAAATAGAATGTATACCAAAGCAGGTAGGCATAGCCTAATCCGGCGATGCCGAAATGGTTAAACATGAAGATGTTCAGCAAGATGGCAACCAGCGAAGATAGTGTCTCGGTTACCAAGAAGGTAATGCCGTCGTTCTTAGCCAAAATAATGTAGGCCATGCACCATGACCAGGCTCTCAGCACTGTGCCTATGATAGCCCAAATGATAAACGGCGTCATTACGATAAACTCTTTATCGTAGAGCAGATGAACGATTAGTTCGTCGCAGGTGATAAACAGCGTAATAATTGGGAATACAACCAGCATCAATACGATAATCTCGTGCGACAGATAGAGCCCTATGCGCCGACGTGAGCTGCATACTTCGGATAAGCGGGGCAAAAATTCCATGCCGATTGCGGTCAGTATGAGCCCGATATATCGGTTTACAAGGTTGAAACCGGCCTGATAGAACCCGGCGGTCTCGGTGCCGGACGTGCGGTTGAGATACGACATGAAGATGTAAGCTACGGCGTTTGACGCAAAGGTTGTCAGCGTTATGTAGACGCCCAGCATTGCGAAATCCTTGCCTGTAACCAGTGTTTCTTTAAGGGAGATTCGTTCGGTAGGCTTGTCAACCTTTTCGCGATATAAACCTCGACATATCCAGGTTATCAGGGCGTAGGTTATCAGCGACGGTATTACGGACGCTTCGCGCCAGTAATAGTACATCGGGATGCAAACTATGATGCTGATAACGGCGCCCGTTACGGTTGATTTTGCCAGTCGGGTATAATGCTTCAATCCCTGGAATATCGCTGCCTCGTTGTTGCTCAGTACCAGGAGCAAAATAATGATTGAAAGAGCAACGAAGCCCCATGTGTGGTTCTCATCGCCGAAGGTAAAGCGGCTGAGCCAAGGGGATATTGCAAGGGTGATTAATGAGCCGGCCAAGCCCAAGCCAAGACCCCAGCGGCGGATTACGGATACCAGCTTCGGCAGGGTTTTGCGTGGCGAAACAGCCAGGGCACGGATTACGCCCGTGCCGGTGCCCAGTTGTGCTACGCTGCCGATAGTGTCGATTACTGAATTATATAGACCGAAAAGCCCCATTCCGGCAGGCCCGATGAGGGTTGCCACCAGCTTAGTTCGGATAATCGAACAGATGATGGTAATAACCTCTACACCGCTAAAGATTCCCATGATTTTCAGCACGCTTCCCGAAAGCGATTTGCGGCCGGAATGTTTCTGCTGTGTAGGTTGGGCGGTTGATGTAGAGGTGGTGGATGGGGTGTTTATCGGCGTAGCCATGCTTCGGGATTTTCTTTCTGCTTACCGTTGCGGATTTCAAAGTGGAGTACGCTGCGGCCGTTGTCGTTCGGGTCGGAGTAAACCGTACCGATACTCTGGCCGGCTTTGATTTTCTGGCCTACAGATACGGAGACCGTAGCAAGGTTAGCGTAAACCGTCATGTATGAGCCGTGGCGCACTACCACTACCGAGTTGTAGCCCTCCGGACGGAATACGGCCGAAACCTCTCCATCGCAGATGTTTCTTACGCCGGCGCTCTTAGCCGTCTCGATGTCGATACCGGCATTGTTGGTCTCAACGTGGGGCAGCGAGGGATGGGTTTGACGCCCGAATCGGCGTACGATAGTGTAATGGCCGGTAATTGGGAAGGGGAGTTTGCCCTTGAGCGATGCAAAGTCAACGCCGGTCTCAACGTTCTTCGAGGCTGTGCCCGATTCTGAGGCGCTGGCCGGAGTTTTGAGTGGCGCAGCTTCCTTGCCGGAGGTGGTTGTAGTGGTGGTTGGCGTAGAAGTGGCGGTTTCGGTAGCCGATTCGCCGTTGGTTGAGGCGTTATGGCCGTGCTTAACCGGCTTGGCCGTCTTGCGCTTTTCCTCTTTTTGCTTACGTTCTTCGGCAGCCTTCTTCTCGGCCTGAGCTTTCTTAGCTTCGGCTTCAGCCTTCTGAGCAGCTTTCTTGGCTTCCTCGGCAGCTTTCTTTGCAGCTTCGGCCTCAGCAGCTTTTCTGGCGGCTTCCTGCTTTTCGGCAGCCTGCTTAGCCTCCTTCTGAGCTTTTTCAGCCTCCTTGCGAGCTTGTTCTGCGGCGGCTTGTTTGCGTGCAGCCTCTTCCGCCGCAGCTTTCTTTGCGGCTTCAGCCTTGGCAGCTTCCTGGGCCTTGCGTTCGGCTTCGGCAGCAGCCTGTTTGCGAGCGGCCTCCTCCGCTTGGGCTTTACGAGCAGCTTCCGCTTCGGCAGCCTTACGCGCACGTTCGGCTTCTTCGGCTTTTCGGGCAGCTTCGCGTTTGGCGGCTTCGCGCGCTATGATGTTGTCGAGTTCGCGGTCGAGGGCGGCGGCCTTCGCACGCTGTTGGTCCATAACCTCCTTCAGGGCTGTGCCTTGCGAGCGCAGTTCGGTTACCAGCTGTTGCGTCTCGGTCTGTTTGTTGACCAGTGTAGCTCGTTCCTTGGATAAGTCGTTGCGCGATTGCTTGGCTTCATTGGCCAGGGCCGACAGTTGCTTACGTTTGCCATCAAGCTGTTTGCGAGCAACGGCAATTTCATCGGTCTTTTTCTTGCGCCATTTATCGAACTGGCGCAGATAGCGCAATCGGCGGTAAGCCTGTGCAAACGATTCCGACGAGAATATGAAGGCTAACGTACTCATGTTCTGGCGGCGACCTTGCGAGCGTTTAATCGCTTTTACGAAGCTGGATGTTATCTGTTTTACGTGGGTATCGAGAACGCCGATAGAATCGTTGAGCGTAGCTATGTCCGAGTTGATGGAGTCCAGACGTGTGGTTAGATGGTCGATGCGGTCGTTGCACTGACTGATTTGGCCTTCAACCAGGTTCAACTGGTTTAGTTTCTGGTTGGTTTCCTCGGCGTTGAGTTTTATCTGCTTGCGAGTTTCGTTGATATTGGCTTCCGTTGTTTTTTTCTCTTGGCGAACATCCTTTTCGGAGCGGTTGCTCGTAGATGTCGTTGCTGCTTTCTTTGTAGATTTCTTTGATGAGGTTGCTTTTTTTGATGAGGTTGCTTTCTTAGATGTAGTCGTTTTTTGGGAGGAAGTGGACTTCTTGGAGGAGGATGTTGTTTTTTTGGATGAGGTAGATTCCGTTTTTGGCTTAGACGATGTGCCCTTCTGCTTCTTTTGGGAAGCAGCATCTAAGGGGAGCAGCATGAGGAGAGAGGCAAGCAAAATGGTCAGAAATCTTTGCACGGCAGCGAGTTTTTATCAGCGAGTTTTAAAAGATATATCTAAATTGTTTCTCCGGGGAGAGAGGTGGTAGGCGCATTGTTGGATTACAGCGTTATTCGGCCTGGAATTTCTTTAGGATGGCGGTCAACGTCGACGTTGAGATGCGTTCACAGCCTGATGGAATCTTGCAGCTTTTAGCAACGCCGGCGTTGAACTTGGCGCCGTTCATGTCCCATTTCAAGGTTGCAGCAATCTTCTTACCGCGAGAGTTCTCAATCGAAACTTCTTGGGCAAACCAGCCGCTGGTACGGCTCTCGTAGATATCGGCGTAGTTGGCCGATACGGAGCCATAGTTAGGCACATCAATCACCGCACCGCGAAGGGCGTTTTCACTGTTGGAGGCGAGGAAGCCGTAACTGAATTTCTCCGGTTGCGTCTTCGGCAGGAGATACCAGCCATTGGTTGCCTGCTCGAAGTCAAATTGGTTGCGGTCGGCGGTGGTGGCCGTGCCGTGGCCGGTTAGGAAGGCGCGTCCGGTTAGTAGGTCCTGGATATCGGTAATCGTTACGTTGTTGCCCCCCAGAAGCGACGATGTCGGTTCGGAGATGTATTTCTTGTGATACTTGTCAATGGCTACGATTGAATCCTTGTCGACCCATAGCGATGCTACTTCAAAGCCCAACATTCTAATGGAAATTGAAATCCATTCTCCGCGTTTCATGTAGGCTTTTCCGGCGGCATTGAACTTAGCCGGGGAGGTCAGCTGCACTTTTACGCTCATTTCAACGTCGGTCCAGTCTTTCCAGGATTCGGTCAGACGGGTGTAGCGAGTGTTGAGCGTAGCGCCGGAGGCGCTTGTGCTGCTTGATGTTGCGTTGCTTATTTCGATGCCTTCAGTAGCTGAGCCGCCGGTGCTCTCTTTCGAGGAGCGGCAGCCGGTCAGCACCCAGCATGCTAAGATGCTGATTAGAAGTAGTTGTATCTGAGTTCGTATCATTTTTCGTCGTTATTCAACAAATAGATTCCGTTGGCGGATTTTCTTTTTTATCAGTTGGTTTTCCGGGTCGAGCTTGAGGGCTTGTTCCCAAAACTCAACGGCTTTAGCTATCTCGCGATTCATGAAATAGATATCTCCTGCATGGTCGAGCACTTCCGACATTGGGTTGTCCTTCTCCAGTTCAACGGCGCGGTCAATCCATTCTTTAGCTTTGGCGTACTCTTTTTTCTTGAATAGAACCCAGGCGTAGGTGTCGATAGCCGTGTCGTTTTTGTCGTTGGCTCTAACGCAGATAGCGCTGTAGTGCTCGGCCAGGTCGAGTTCTTCGTCGCGTTCGGCCAGGTGATAAGCGTAGTTGTTAAGGGCCAGCAGGTTGTTGGGATCGAGTGCAACAGCCTCCCGATAATATGTAAAGGCCGAATCGGGCATCTGCTTAGCGTAGTAGATGTCGCCGATAGAGGATATTATTTGGGATTTCGTTGATGATTCCTCGTCGGAGGATAATGCGAGAGATTTGCGATAGCAACTCATCGCTTCGTCGTAGTTATGATCGATTTCGTAGTTGGCTCCCATCAGCAGGTTGATAACCGGGTCGTCAGGAAGAAATTCCAGTGCACGTTGACCGGCGGAGATTGCGGCTTGGGTGTCGTTAAGCTGCGCGTAGATACTCATAATAGAGCGCCAACGGCTGCTGTTGGATGGGTCGGCATCGACGGCATATTCTTGTTGTTCAACAGCGCCGTTGAGGTCGTTGATAACCAGGAGATACGATGAATAGAAGTCGCGAATCGATGCTTCGTGGGGGTGCTGAACCAGCAATGTCTCGAATAGATTCTTGATTTGCGGGCGAGCCAGACTGTCGCCGTAGAGCTTGCTGACATAGTCGCGTAGCAATTCCATTTTTGAGTCAACCTCAAGGTTTTCTTGCAACAGTGCGCGGTTCACTTCCTGGCCGTAGCCGATTGAATCGCCCTGTTGGAGGTAGAATTGTGCGCGCTTGTAGTAGGCCAGGCCGCTTGTAGAATCGGTCTGGCAGGCTTGGTCGTAATATTTCTTTGCTTGTTCCGGCTTGTTCATCGCCATGAAGACGTCGCCGGCATAGAGCTGATATTGGGTGTTGCGAGGCGAGGAAGATATCAGGTCGTTAACCTCGTTGAGGGTAGCGGTGGTATCGCCCAGCGCGAGCATTGCGCGAATCTTGTGGGAGGATAGGCCGATATCTTTTCCTTCGGCACGTTCCACGCGCTGCAGTACATCGAGCGATTTGCGCAGCGCATCGGGTGTACGCTTATTTTGGAGGGCTTCAACCAGTTTTACGGCCACGTCGGGTTTGTCGGGGTTCAGCGAGTCGACGATAGTCCATACGCGGATAGCCTCGTCGGTTTCGCCCAGCGTAGTGTTGATAAGACCGTAGAAAATTGAGCCGTAATAGTCGTCGGGGTGGAGATCGAAGTGCTTGCGCATCATTTTGTATCCATCTTCGGCCATTATGGTGTCGTTACGTCCTAAAAACATATAGAAGTAGCCCAGGTTTTGTCCGATGGATGTTTCCGAGGGGTCGAGTTCGTAGGCGGCTCGGAGCAGCTCGAAGTAGGCATCGTCGTTGGCTTTGGCGTTCTGCGCCTGTGCCTCCATAAATAGGTAGTCGGCCAGGCGGTCGGTTTCGGTCTCCGGGGCGTCAATAACCGTTGAGGTGCGTTTGCCCTTTCCGTTGGCAAGGATGCCGGCGGAAAATACAATCGCAAAGGCCAACAGCGGTAGTAGTCGGCCGGCGATTCTCAGGTTAAATGACAGATATTTGTTCCGATGATTCTTGTTCACAGTAGAATCTCAGTTGAGAGTAATTATAGGGTTGTATATGCAGGTTAGTTTACGCCGGTATGTCCGAAACCGCCGTCGCCGCGCTCGGTTTGGTCGATGCGCTCTACCTCTTCCCAGCTGACGCGAGTATATTGCGCGATGACCATCTGGCAGATGCGTTCGCCGTCGTTGATGGTAAACGGTTCGTTGGAGAGGTTGACCAGGATTACGCCGATTTCGCCACGGTAGTCGCTATCTACCGTGCCGGGGGTGTTAACTAACGAGATGCCATGCTTGATAGCCAGGCCACTGCGCGGACGAATCTGACATTCATAACCGCGAGGCAACTGGATGTAGAGGCCGGTAGGGATGAGCCTGCGCTCCAGTGGCTGCAGGGTAACGGGTTCATCGGGCAGATATGCGCGCACGTCCATTCCGGAGGCGCCTGGTGTAGCATAGGCCGGCATGGGGTGATGTGAGCGGTTGATGATTTTGACCTGAATATGGTCGATATTGTTCTCGTTGATATGCTGCATAATTATTCTTTTCACTAATAACACGCGAAAATACGAAAAATCCCTCACATTTCCGCTTTTCGGGCGTAAAAAAATCCCCGGAGAGCAAGGTGCTCTTCGGGGATTATATTGGGTAATGCTTTAAGCTACGTAGGGGAGAGCCCGCAGGCTCGGCCTCGTTAGCTTATCGAAAGCGAGAATTAGCGGATAACAACCTTGGTTGCCTTGCTGCCCTGACGCTTGATCAGAAGCTGACCTGCTTCGGGAGTAGCGATGCGGATACCCTGGAGGTTGAAGTATTCAACGGGAGCATTGAGGTCGCTGGTTGCGTCAGCGTTAACGGTTTTCACGCCTGAAGATTCGCCGCCGATGTTGCAGATTTGGGGATCCCAAACGATTGATGACCAGTCTTTGTAGGTAACAGCACCTGTGCTTGTATCGTAGGTAGCCTGGCTCCAGCTCAGTGCGCTGGTGCATTCGGTTTCTTCTGTTGCGCCTTCGGGAATTACAACTTCGTCGAAGGTTACTACGCCGTCGGCATATGTGCCCCATGCATCATCAGAAGCAGTGTTGGAGGTGTTCATCTTGTTGGTAGAACCGTAAACCATCATGATGTATGAACCGCTGGAGGTATAGAAGTAGATACCGGTAGCGCAGGGTTCGAAGTAAGTCTTGTTAGGATCAGCAACGTTGTATACCAGGTAGTCAACAGCGGGTTCGTAGTTGAGCTGAGTGCTGAGGTAGTTGTCGTAGTAAGAAGCGTAGGGGTGAACCAGACGATATTGGCCTTCAACCTTAGAGCTGGCCTGGCAGGGTACGGTTACGGTGTAGGTGTCGGGGAGTTCAACTTCGAGGTCACTGGAGAATGTGTTCTGAAGATCTTCGTAGGTGTCTTCGCCGAATACAACGGGCAGAGCATCGTACATAGAAGCATCGGTGAAGCTCTTCATGCCTGCATCGTAGTAGTCAACATCTTCCTGAGTAGCGCGGAGGGTATTGTCGTAACCGCCATAGAATGAAACCTTGCCTTCTGAGTTTGCAACGCCGTCGGTGAAGGCATAGATCAGAGTGTAGGTACCCTTGCGGTAGCTTGATACGGGGATGGCAACGGTGCCGTCTTCGTAGAGGTAACCGATATCGGTCTTGCTTTCGTCGCCGAGGTCGTTAACCAGGGTCTGAATAGCTGTAGTTGCAGCATTGTCGCTCTTCTTACCGGTTACGATACGGAATGCAGCCATGTAGTTGTCGTTGATCTTGACGGGCATGTTGTATGTACCTGTGGTAGCACCCTGAGCGTGGCTGAAGTAAGCGGTGTTAGAGTCGAGGTCAAGGCCGTAGTACTTGAATTCGTCACCAATACGACGATAGCTTTCCATAGCTGATGAGTTTGTGCCCCAATAGAATTCCCAGAGGTATGAACCTTGGTGTTGATCAGTGTTGTCGAAGCTTGCGGTAGCACGAACGAGGAAAGAGGCTGTACCGGTTTCGGGATCGTAGGTACAGTAAGATTTTGCAGCTTCAATGTCTTCATCGGTGATTGTTGAACCATCAGAGAATGTGAAACCCTTGCTCTGCAGGTGAAGATAGAGGTGATAGAAGTCGTAAACGTATACCGATGCTTTCAAGTTGTCTGTTACGGTACCTTCAAAAAGGTAAACACCATCTTCAGGAAGCAGGGCGGTGTATGTGCCGTCTTCGTTAGCTGTTACGGTGATGATAGCCTCTGAACCGCTGGTAGAGAAAACGCCCTTGCCGTAGTTGGTCTTCAACTGGAAGTCGCCTTCGTTAGCGTTGTCCTGACGAATTTCGTAGCTGGGAGTGCTTTCGTAGTCGCCAAAGAGAGCGTAGGTGAAAACGCCTTCGCCGCCTTCGGTCCAATCGCCGTAGTTAGCTTCAGCCTTCTGAGCGGGAGCCTTTGAAGATGCCTGCTGAGTAGCGGGGGTCAGCTTCATAGTCATCTTCTGGATGTCCATTTTTTCGGTGACTTTGGTGGGAGCTTGAGCAGAAGCACCAAATGCGGTCATCGATGCAACGTTTGCACGATTAACCAATAACGAATGAGGAGTTGCAGATGCGCTCAACGCGAGGGTTGCAGCAGCTCCAAAAGCAAAAGCTTTAAGGGTAAAACTTTTCTTCATATGGATTCGGTTTATAATGTGAATAATTGTCGAATCAGATAATAGCACTGTTAAAACTGTGCTTTAATTTTGTGAGTATATCAGGATAAATAACAACAGTGCTTAATAGCGAATGTTTAAGATGAGGGATAAATTGCAAGTTTGGTGTAATTTATTCTTATAAATCTTAAGTAATTAATTCGTTAGATTATGTTGTTAGCACTCAATACTCTTTGCAAAAGTATGCTAAAAAAATATACTATGCAACTTTTTTCCAAAAAAATGTCATGAAAACCGACATTATGCAATGAAACCGACCGATTTTTCCGACTCTGCCTGATATGGCATAAAATCGGGGCTGATATAGAGGTTGGATTGCTGCTAACGATGTCAGATTTTGGCCGAAGTCTTAAGCGAGCCTTCAAGCAAGGATGCTGTATGGCGGTCGGGTGCTACTATCCAGAGGCTGTCGCCGGGACAGAGGGGGAGCGAGGCCGGGTGCTCGATGAACTCTTCGTCGCGGCGGAGGGCTACTACATGTGTGTTGTAGGTGCGGCGGACATTGGCTCCGGCCAGGGTTTGGCCTACCAAGGGGGAGTCGGGTGTCAGCGTGATTGCCGATAGGCGTAGATTGGTGGGCGCCTTGGGGGAGTCGGTTGTAGCGGGATCTACTTCGGCTTCAACTATCGGTAGCAGTTGGGCAATCTGGTCGTCGGTGCCGATTACGCCGATAGTGTCGCCGGGGAAGATGCGTGTATCGCCCGACGGGATGGTCATGGTTTGGGTGCCGCGCTGAATCATTACAACATCGACACCGTAGCGGCTACGCAGGTTGCTGTTCTTTAGACGTTCGCCAACAAAGGGGCAACCGTAGCCAACGCGGATATAGGCGAGGTGGAGGTCGCTGACCAGGCGGTTGTTTTTGCCGGAGCGACGCAGATCGCGCTCGTTGAGATTTTCCAGGAACTTCGTTTCGATGCGGCGTAGATGAGCATTCAGTTTTCTGCTCAGCATCATTATGAGCATGAACAGGAAGGCCAGGCCGATAAGTATACCGGTAGCTAAGGAGTAGGAGGCGTAGATTGTATGGACGATAAATCCCAAGGCAATCAGCAGGCGGAACACCATCATCACCACGCGCGGAATCTTCATCTGCAGGGCTGATAAGCGAGTGTGCTTGTCGACGCGATCCATGGCAGGTGGCAGAATCAGTGCCAATAGGAACGGGGCCATGGCCGATAGGGTGATGACGAGCGTTAACAGTTTGCTCCAGGTGGGTAGCCAGTCGTTGAGCAGCGGTTGCAGATAGTGGGAGCTAATCAGCGAGATGGCTATCAGAATTGTAGAATAGAGCATGATGCGCCAGAGGTAGCGGCGCAGCATTGCGCCCCATGCTTTCAGGTTGGAGTTATCAACGGAAGCTGTAGCATCGCCCGTATAGCGGTCAATTAGGAAGTTGAGTTTCGGGGGTAGATGGCGCTCTACGAAGTTATAGGCAGGCGTTGCCAGGCGGATGAAGTAGGGGGTTGTAAATGTGGTAATCACCGATACGGCAACTACGATAGGATATATTTCGGGGTTCAGCACTCCGAGACTCATGCCCAGAGAGGCGATAATGAAGGCAAATTCGCCGATTTGCGTCAAGGAGAAACCGGATTGCATGGCAACTTTCAAGGTCTGGCCCGTAACCAGCATACCGAAAGTGCCGAACAGAATCATACCTATAATAACTACGGCCGAAAGCAACAGTATGGGCCACCAGTATTGCACAAGAATTGCCGGCTGAACCATCATGCCTACCGAGATGAAGAATACCGAGCCAAAGAGGTCTTTGACCGGCATGGTTACGTTCTCGATGCGTTCGGCATAACTGGTGCCGGCGAGAATCGAGCCCATAACGAATGCCCCTAACGCCAGGGAGAACCCACACATTACGGAGAATACGGCCATAGAGAGGCAAAGTCCCATGGAGATAACCAGCAGCGTCTCGTTGTTGAGGAAACGGCGAGTTGAGTTGAGCACGGAGGGCAGTACGTAAACACCAACCAGGAACCAGATAACTAGGAAGAATACCAGCTTGCTGATGCTGAGCAGCATCTCGCCCCCTTCAACCGAGTTGTTAATGGCTATAGAACTCAGCACTACCATCATCACTACCGCAAACAGGTCTTCAACAATCAGCACGGCAAACACCAGCGAGGCGAAGCGCGTCTGGCGCAGCCCCAGGTCGGTGAAGGCTTTGATAATAATCGTTGTTGACGACATGGAGAGCATGCCGCCCAGGAAGAGACTGTTGATAGCCGTAAAGCCCAGCAAATGGCCTATGGCGAAGCCGGTTGCCATCATGCCTACTACGATAATCAGAGCCGTAACTACGGCCGAGCCGCCCGTATTGACCAACTTCTTAAAGCTGAATTCCAGCCCCAAGGAGAAAAGTAGGACTATAATACCTAACTGGGCCCAAAATTCAATATTCTCCGCAGTCGTTACCGAGGGGAGGGCTTCAAAATGGGGGCTGGCCAGAAATCCGGCTACAATGTAGCCCAATACTACCGGTTGCTTAATCCATTTGAACACTACGGTAACTATCGCCCCTAAAAGGAGGATGAACGCAAGGTCGGAAATAAGGCTTCCGAAGTCGGGGATGGCGGAAAGTAGCAGCATAGTAGAAATAGGGCTTATCGGTGAGCGGATGGAGCGAGGGGTTAAAGTTGCGAGTAATAACGCTTGCGCTTGAGGTAATATTCGATGAGAATATTAGGCCGGGGCTTAGTAACCACCATCTTCAGCAGGTTGTAGTCGGGGTGGGTGGTATATTCTTTGCGCATCGACTTGAAATCGTGGTGGGCGCGCAAGATTGCGGACGCATTCTTGGTGTCGCCGGTGACGATAAATTTCAGCCAGGCAAGCGTGTCGAGTAGGCGGCGGCGGAAGAGAGCGGTGCCGAGATCCTCTTTGGGGAGGTTCTTATGAAGTAACAACAGGTTGTTGCGAAAGTTCAGATAGGTCTTATTTGGATTGTTGACCGGCAGGGAGCCTCCGCCGAGGTGGTAAACCTTGGCTGCCGGTACGCACCAGAGGCTTTCGCCCATCAGCAGCAAGCGCCAGCAGAGGTCAATTTCCTCCATGTGGGCGAAGAATCGTTCATCGAGACCTCCGGCCTTGAGGTAGAGCTCGGTGCGCACCATCAAGGCAGCGCCGGTGGCCCAGAATACTTCGATAGGGGTGTTGTATTGTCCGTGGTCGGTTTCGACATCGGCAAAGATACGTCCGCGGCAGTAGGGATAGCCGTTGCGGTCGATGAATCCTCCGGCAGCTCCGGCATATTCAAATTTGCTCTTGTCGGTATAGGATAGAATTTTCGGTTGGCATGCTGCGGCGTGGCTGTGCATCTCCATAAAGTTGAACAGCGGTTGGAGCCATCCGCTCGGGGTTTCAACGTCGGAGTTCAGAAGCAGGGTATATTGGTAGCCTGTTTCGCGGATTGCTCGGTTATAACCTCCGGCAAAACCTAAATTCTCGGCAAAGGGCAGTATTGTAACTTCAGGAAATTCGTTGCGCAGAAGGTTGAGAGAGCCGTCGGTCGAACCGTTGTCGGCAACGATGATATCCGCAATGTCGGTAGGCGTGTTGGCCACTACCGAAGGGAGAAATTCCCTCAGTAGCTTCTCGCCGTTCCAGTTCAGAATAATAACGGCAACCGGTTTCCGTTTCATGGTGGTGGTCGTTGACATCATTTTGTAGGTTATGATAAGGATTACATTAATGTTTGCCCGTTCATGTCGAATGTAACGGGGTGTTTCCAACGCTTGTGACTCCACAGCCAAAGCGCCGGCGTTTGGCGGATATTTTGCTCCAGCAATTCGGCGTATCGGTCGGTCAATGGAAAGTTGCTTCCGGCAGAATCCGATGCCATATGGTTGCTTCCGGGGGTAGCATCCGCAGGGTTAGATGATTGTAGGTTAATAGGTATTACGGTTATGTGATAGTGGCCCCGACAGGGTTTGGTCATGTGCCAATAAACGGGCAGGGCTTTCAATCTGTTGCAGACGATTTCGGTGCCGGTAATGACAGCTGTCGGGTGGTTAAGAAAGTTCAGAACGTGGAGGGTGTCGCCGTGGCTTGGCTTTTGGTCGCTCATGAATCCGGTAACGGTTGGCATGCCTTGCTTGGCATACCGCGTGAGGTCGAGGAATGCACGGCGTTTGGGTAGAGAGTGGGAACCGAAACGGCTGCGCAGCTGCAGCATCGTGGCGTCGAACCATTGGTTGCGCAGCGGACGATAAATCTGGCAGAAGGCGGCATCGCGGTCGGGACGGAGGCGACTATGCAGGGTGATAGACGGCGCCCATTCCCAGTTGCCCAGGTGGGCAAAGTAGCAAACAACGGGCTGGCCGTTTTCAAGCGCGTTGTCGATAATGTCAACTCCGGAGAAGGTCATGCGCTTTTTCATTTCCTTGTCGGAAACGTGGAGCAACTTGATGGTCTCTACGATGTAGTCGGCGAAGTTGTGATAGAATTGCCGACGTATTTTTTTTAGTTCCTCGGCCGATTTCTCGGGGAAGGAATTTCGGAGGTTGTCGGAAACTACTCTCTTGCGATAGCCAATAATCAGGTATAGGATAACGAAGATAATATCAGCCAGGCCATAAAGCACCCAAAAGGGCATCCATGCGATTGCGTGAAGAAGTCCTTTTAGGGGCAGATATTTCCAGTTCTCGGTTGTCATATACACTGATGAATAGCGTTGAGAAGTTGGGCTTGAAAAGCTGTGCTAAACAATTTGGCCGATAAATTCTACTTCGTTGGCAGAGTTGGTTGTCATCTCTGTAAGCCTTACGTTTACGATTTTATTGTCGAGCTCGGCCGGGGCATTGGCAACTCTAACTTTTAAGTAGTTGTCGGTGAATCCGGCCATTGGCTGTCCGGCACGGGTATGCTCCATCAGCACCGGACGAGTTTGACCAAGAAATTGTTCGGAAAATTCGCGCAATTTGCGGTTGGAGACTTCGGTCATCTCCTCTACTCGTCGGTGCTTCTCGGCTTGCTCAACGACGTAGGGGATTTCCAGCGCACGGGTGCCGGGGCGCTCGGAGTAGGGGAAAATATGCAGGCGAGTTATCGGCAGCGATTCGATGAATTCGCGTGAACGGGCAAACTCTTCAGGGGTTTCGCCTCGCGCACCGCAAATAAGGTCGATGCCGATAAATGCGTGGGGGATTAGTTGCTTTATCTTGATGATTTTATCGCGGAATAGGGCGGTATCGTAGCGACGGCGCATTAGCTTCAGCACTTGATCGGAACCGCATTGCAGCGGAATGTGGAAGTGGGGCATAAATGCGCGAGATCCGGCGCAGAATTCGATTATTTCGTCGGTCAGCAGATCGGGCTCTATAGAGGAAATGCGGTAGCGTTCGATGCCTTCAACTTTGTCGAGGGCCTTGATCAGACCGAGGAAATCCTCACGCGGAGCGTCGGCCGGTTGGTCGGGTTGTCGCTTACCGAAGTCGCCGATGTTGACGCCGGTGATTACAATCTCTTTGCCCTCTTCGGCAGCCACTTGCTCGGCTTGCGCTACCATTTGGGCGATGGTGCCTGACCGACTGCGTCCGCGAGCTGCCGGGATAGCGCAGTAGCTACACCAGCAATCGCAGCCGTCTTGAATCTTCAGGAAGTAGCGCGTACGGTCGCCACGCGAGCATGAGGGCGTAAAGCTGCGTATCTCTTTTGCCGGAATAACCTCAAGCTGCTTTTCGTCGGTGGCGAGGAAGCGGTCGAGGAAGTTGTCAATCTCGCCTTTCTTGTCGTTGCCGGCAACGATAGCTACTCCGGGTAGTGAGGCGGCTTCTTCGCTTTTCAGCTGGGCATAACATCCGGTTACGATAATCGCGGCGTTGGGATAGCGGCGGTTGAGCGAACGGATTGTCTGCCGGCATTTTTTATCGGCCAGCTCGGTTACGGAGCATGTGTTTACAAAGATTAGGTCGGGCGTTTCGCCGGCCTTAGCACGACGAATCCCTCTCAGCTCCCAGCGAGATGCTACGGCTGAGGTTTCTGCAAAGTTTAATTTACAGCCAAAAGTATGATAAAGAGCGGTAGGCATTTATTTTACGCGGATTTTCTGGCCGGGTTGGATTGTAGTGTTGTTCCCGGAGATTCCGTTGAGTTTCTTAAGTTCGCTGACTGTTGTGCCGTTCTTTTTAGCAATTCGGGCGAGTGAGTCGCCGGTCTTGGCGGTAACGGTCTTTGTAGTGTCTTTCTTCTTTTTGCTCTTCTTCGAAGATGTTTTGTCGGCGGCCTTACTGTTTTTGCTGCTCTTAGCTGTGGTTGCGGTCTCCTTGGAAGTTGTGGAGGTAGCGGTTTTAGTAGTGGCAGTTTCCTTGGCTTTAGTAGCAGCGGCAGTTTCTTTCGACTTGGCAAAGGTAGAGGCTACGTTTTTCTCAGCTGCGGAATGCTCTGATGAGTGGTCTACGGCAGCAGGCTTTGCTTCAGCAAGTTGGGGTTGCTCCTGGACGGGTTCGCTCTGCTTATCGGCAGCAGTAGCGGTTGTCTCGGGGGCGGTAGCTTGCAGCTCGGATGTATTGGTCTGCTTTTCAGCTGCTAACTCTTCGGAATTGGTGGCTTCGGTTGTGGCCGGCGACGACGAGGGCTTGAAGGTCTTGGTTGTAGTTACAATCTTTAATGTTTGTCCGCGACGCGCCGTGCTGATATTGCCGTTAGCATGCTTGAGGCTCCAAACCGAGATGCCATACTTCTTGGCGATAGTCGACATCGTTTCGCCCTTCTTTACCTTATGGTATGACACCTTTTCGGTGGTAACCCATTCGCCTTGTTGGGCATCGGCAGAAGCCGATGCAGAGGAGTTGTCTACCTCGCCGGTTGAGGGCTCGACGGTGGTGCGTCGAGCATACAGGTCGGCATTGCTGGCGCAGATGGCATCTTCGCTCATTATGTAGGAATAGACCAGGTTAGCAGGTAAAACCAGAGAGTAGGGGCGGATTTCGCCGGGAATGCACTCCTGACGATATTGGGGGTTAAGCACTTTCAGTTCATCAACCGGAATCTGAAGAATGTCTGAAATTTGCTGGAAGTAGACGCGACGTTCAACGTGGACTGAATCGGTCAGGATTGGTTTCTTGGCCAGGGCCGGCGAGATATTATGGTGCTTATAGTAGTTCATTACGTAGGTTGCCGCAATGAAGCAGGGTACGTAGCCGCGAGTCTCTTTGGGCAGATAGGGATAGATTGCCCAGAAGTCTTTCTTTTCGGCTGTACAGCGGCGAAGGGCTTTGTTGACGTTGCCCGGGCCGCAGTTGTAGGCGGCTATTGCCAGCGACCAATCGTGGTAAATGTCGTAGAGATCATGGAGTAACTTGGCTGCTACGCGCGACGATTCGATGGGGTCGCGGCGTTCGTCGACCAGAGTGTTGACTTCCATGTTGTAGCCACGGGCTGTTTGCAACATCAGTTGCCAAAGGCCGGTAGCTCCGGAGCGACTTACGGCGTCGGGGTTCATCGCCGATTCGATAACCGGCAGGTATTTGAGCTCCATCGGGAGGCCTTCGCGCTCCAGTGCTTGCTCAAAGATGGGCATATAGTAGAGGCTCATGCCGAGCATGTTCTCAACCAGGCTGCGGTTTTTGCTGGTGTAGGCATCGATATATGCTCTGACGATGGAGTTGTAGGGGAGTTCGATAGTGGTAGGAATAGCAGCCAGGCGTTCGATGATTACTTCATCGGTAACGGTTGCATCGGGCTTGCGCTCAACGTCGGCATCGAGGGCGGTATAGTTACGGAGATACCAGTTCTCCATCATCTTTTGAGTGTCGGTCTCGAAGCTTTCGGGATAGACCAAAGTTGAATCGTTAGCATATTCCGACAGGCTCAGCACGGAGGGCGCTGCCGACATTGTAGCTGCTGCGGTAGCTGTTACCGCGGTAAGCATAAGGGTTTTAATTCGGAAGAAGAGGGTCATCTGTTATGAACAATTTTAGAAGTTCAAGGCCCATGCAAGACCTATGGAGGGATATTGTTGACGGCCGTCCTGCATTAGGGAGGGCACTACGTCCATGGAGAGGTGAGGACTTATATCGAAGTGAGAGAGCGATGCATCAACGTAAGCATCCACCATTGCCAGCAGGTATACGCCGACCATACTGATGATACAGAGGTCACGATTGCGCCGGAAATAGTTTTTGCGCGATTTCAACAGGCTTTTAAGCCATGTCTTGTCAACGTCAGACTCTTTGACCGTTGGGGCGAAGAAATCCATGTAGCTGTTCGACGAGGGGTCGTTGTCGAGCAGGTCGGAGTAGGCGCGAGTATAATCTTTCAGCATCTGGTTATTCCAACTGGTTGCATAGCCTAAGCCGAGGTAGCCGCCTACTACAATCGGGAGCTTCCAATAGCGGCGGTTGTAGAGCTGGCCGAGGCCGGGAAACAATGCTGAGAGCCATACGGCGCGAGTGGGGTCGGGGTTGAATTCAACTTCGCGCGGAACCCATTCTTCCTCCGGGATGTCGCTGAGTTTGCGCATAATATTTTCGTTACGCTCGGCGTGGCGGATGGAATCGGCTTCGTAGGCTTCGCCGACAGTTAGTTCCTTAGCAAGTTCTGCCGGAACTTCTCGAAGGAGTGAATCTGCTGCCAATCCGGTTGCCAACGAGTCGGGTACCTCTACCAATGTAGCATGATGTTGCCTTTTTACAGCATTTTGTGATTTGGCTGAAAAGGGTAACAATAAAGCAGTTACCACAATAGTAATCGTGGCAACTACCGACATAGTTCGTGTGGCAATATTTCCTGCGTCCAATGCGGTAACGATGTTTACTCTGCAAATTTACGCAACTTTACCCAACTAAGCAAACTCTTCCCCCTCCAACCCCCTCTTCCTATTACCTTTTTTAACATAATCTTTTATAAATGAAGCAACGGAGGCTGCCATTATTGGGATTAGCGGGTTGAGCGGCGTAAGGATGCGGCCCCATGAATCGTGAGAGCCGAGGTATGCTGTTACATAGGCTGTAAACATCAT
>CAZEST010000019.1:9884-21794 GCA_964514745.1 uncultured Alistipes sp. | reverse complement strand
GGAAGGGATGGGGTTTGGCTGCGTCGGTATTTTTTTGTAATTTTGGTGGTGAAATGAGCAACACCACAACACCCGTAAATATTGAACTACTGGCGCCGGCAAAGGACGCTGCTACAGCAATGGCGGCTATTGACCATGGCGCTGACGCTATCTATATGGGCGCAACGGCCTTCGGTGCACGTGCCCTAGCCGGTAATAACCTTGACGAGATTCGCCAAGTTGTAGACTACGCCCATCGTTACGGTGTACGCATCTACGTTACCGTCAACACGATTATTTACGAGCATGAGTTGGAAAGCGTGCGCCAACTGGTTTGGGATCTGTGGCGCGCCGGGGTTGACGCCCTCATCGTGCAGGATTTGGCCCTGACACAAATGGACCTGCCCCCTATCGCTCTACATGCCTCAACGCAATGCGATACGCGCACGCCCGAAAAGGCCCGTTTTCTGGAGTCATGCGGATTTACGCGCCTCGTACTGGCTCGCGAACTCTCCTTGGAGGAGATTCAAAAAATCCACGATGCTGTCAAGACTGACCTGGAAGTATTCGTCCACGGAGCTCTGTGCGTAAGCTATAGTGGTGACTGCCAAGCCAGCTACATGGTAACCGGACGCAGTGCCAACCGTGGCGAATGTTGCCAGGTTTGCCGTTTTAAATTCGACTTAGAGGACTCCAACGGCAACAAAATTGTAAAAGGAAAGCACCTGCTATCCTTGCGCGACATGAACCGCCTCAACAACCTCGAAGCCCTACTCCAAGCCGGAGCGACCTCTCTGAAGATCGAAGGCCGACTGAAAGATGCGGCCTATGTGAAGAACGTTGTCGGTGCTTATCGCCGGGAACTTGACCGCATTATCGCTGCGCACCCCGATCGGTATCGTCGCGCGTCATTCGGCACCTCTACCCTAACCTTCGCACCCAATCCCGAGCTGAGCTTCAATCGCGGTTTTACCAACTACTTCCTAACCACAACCAACCCGGATCCGGCATCACTGGCAACATTCAACTCGCCAAAATGGACCGGCAAAGAAGTTGGTACTGTAAGGCGCATGGCCGGCAAAGCTATCGTAGCACACCTCACAGAAGAACTTCACAATGGCGACGGCCTGGGATTCTACACACCCGACGGCGAATTCGTAGGCTTCCGCCTTAACCGCATCGACGGGAATCGCCTGATCCCCGCCTCCGACATCAATATTCCATCCGGCACCACTCTCTACCGCAATAGCGACAAACTCCGAAGCGATATGCTTGCCGGCAAAACGGCAGAGCGCAAGATTGCTGTGGCGATCAACCTCGCTGAACAGAACGGCCAACTCTCGCTGTCAATGCGCAGTGAGAACGGCACGGAAATCACCGTAGCTGAAGCCATTGAAATGCAGACAGCTCGCTCACCCCAAACCGAGCGTCGCCGCAAAGAACTGGAAAAGCTGGGCGACACCATCTTCACCGCAGCCGAAATCGCCGACAACTGTGGCGACCTATTCATCCCGGCCTCCACCCTGTCGCGCCTACGTCGGAATGCTGCAGAGCTATTGGAAACCACCCTACGGATAACCCACCGAATGGAGCGCCCCGGACGCCCCTCCCCCAACCAAGCTTTGCCAACCGGCTACTGCGTAACGCGCCACGATAATATCGCCAACAGCGTCAGCGCCAACCTCTACGCCCAACTAACCGACAGCAAAGCCGAGGCTCTACCTAAAGCCATCGAAGTCAGCAAATCAGTCTCCGCAGATATTCTCAAACCGGAAGCCGCCGTTAGAGTAATGGAAACACGCTATTGCCTGCGACGCGAAATGGGCGCCTGCCTAAAAACAAAAGAGGGAAGCAAGCTCCCCTCTCAGTTGTATCTTACATCGGAAGGCAAGCGCTTCCTGTTAGTTTTCGATTGTCGTAACTGCCGAATGCACGTTAACTTCGTAAAGTCTTAAAACTTCACTACCAATTCGGCTACGATGCGATTATCACCTGCATCCGAAATGGCAACATCTTTGTCGTGGAAATAGTGCTCATAATCGAGGATGATTTCAGCCTTCACGCCCTTAACCACGTTGCAAGCCAGCGCCGTACCAAACGTAAGGCGTACGCGCGCCTCATCGTTATTAACCAGGTAGCCATCCGTATTCGGCGTGCCGTTAGAGAAATCCGACAAAGCATCGAAGCGACCATGGAAGCTCCAAAGATTAAACGGCTTCCAATCAACCGGTATGCCATAAGCAGCAGCTACCAACCAAGCGTTAGCATCCTTGTAGGCATTGTCAACATAGTCGATATGCTGATACTCTCCGTCAATCGAGAAGTTACCAACCTTATAGCCGATAGCGCCATCAATAAAGTTCATTCTGACGCCCTTGGGATTCATCGACAGGAAGCTGGCCGACAGCGTTACGTTGCCTACACGATACGAAGCCTTGGCTGCATAGTCCAATGCCTTCTGCCATCCTTCCTGGCTGGTGGTTGATGAATTGAAAACTCCGGCTTCAACCGTCAGCGGCAACTTCTTGCCATAATAACCAACCTGCACCCCTACTTGACGCAAATTAGCCGTCTCCTTACCGAGGAACGAACGGTTGGCAAAGATATAACTACCGGGACCGCGAAACACGTCTACGCCAAACGGCACACGATAGCGGCCGGCCTTTACCGCCCACTCGCTATTGAACTTCCAACGTGCCCAGCCATCAAGGAATTTCATCGTGCCACGGTCGCAAAGATCAATGCGAAAGTAATAGTCTAAGTTTTTCAGCACCTGCCCCTCCAACGATACGCGAGCATTGCGCACCTGAAAGCGAGATGCATAATCATCCCATGATCCCTCGTAACGGCCACGGAATACACCGTGAATCTTAGGTACACGATCAACCGACTCTTCAGCAGACCTGGTTGACTCATCTGCAGCATTAGCGCAGAATCCTGTCATGGCAACCGCTGTTGCCATGATAAATCTATGTATATTCTTCATAATCTTCCGGAACCAATAGTTATGCTTGACGCTGGCGCACCACTTCATAGATCATCACGCCGGCTGCAACCGATACGTTGAGCGAGCCGATATTGCCCGACTGCGGAATTGCTGCCAACGTATCTGAAATGCGCAGAATTTCGGGAGAGATACCAACATCCTCAGCACCCATTACGATAGCTACCGGTCCGGTATAATCACCCATCGTATAGTTGCGCGCACCCTTTTCCGTTGCGGCTACAATTTGGTAACCATTATCCTTCAGGAAACGAACAGCCGACAAGATTGACTTCTCGCGGCATACCGGCAGATAGTTCAGCGCTCCGGCAGAGGTCTTCATTGCATCGCCGTTTACACCAACGCCGCCTCGTTCGGGAATAACGATAGCATCTACACCCGCACACTCACACGTACGCGCAATCGCGCCGAAGTTACGTACGTCCGTAACGCCATCGAGCAATACGACAAACGGCATCCGGCCCTCCTCGTAAAGTTGCGGCACCAGATTATCCAGCGAATTATATGTTACTGCCGAAAGGATAGCCAATACGCCCTGATGATTCTTACGGGTAACTCGGTCAATACGCTCCCCGGGCACACGCTGCAAAACGATACCATAACGATGGGCCACTTCAAAAAACTCTTTAGCCAAATCGCCCGAGAGGTCTTTCTTTACCAAGACTTTGTCAATGTCTTTTCCGGCCTCGATTGCCTCAATTACAGCTCTGAGTCCGAAGATGTATTCATTTTTTTCAAGCATACGTTATTGTTAAAGGTTATTCCATCAAGGCTCCATGCTGAAACCCGTCAAGGATAAAGGTGAATAAAGGGTTAAAGGTTATTTCGTTTGAGAGAGAAGTGATCGCGCATTGGCCAAGGCTGCTTCGTCGACAGATGAACCGGACAGCATTACCGCCAATTCGCCAATTCGCTCATCAGCGGTCAGCTCCTTCACGCGAGTAACTGTTGACGTCTCCGTATCCTCCTTGAACACCTTGTAATGCGCTACGCCCTTAGCGGCTACCTGTGGCAGGTGGGTAATAGCAATTACCTGAATATTCTGCGAGATATCTTGCATCATCTCTCCCATCCTGTTCGCAACATCGCCGGAAACGCCCGTATCAACCTCATCGAAAATAATCGACGGCAGCTGCATCTTATCGGCAACGATCGACTTTATCGAAAGCATCAATCGGGAAATCTCGCCGCCGGAGGCCGTGTCGCCAACAGGCATCAACGGTTGGTTCTTATTGAATGCAAACAGAAATTCTATATAGTCTATACCGGTTGACGTCAGCTCGGTTTCCTTCACCGACACTTCAACCTGCAGATTCTTCATACCAAGCGGTAAGGCACGCTCCTTCAGCAAGCGGCCAAAATCCTCAGCCGTTGACTTCCTGACAGCAGAAATTTCGTGGGCCAACTCCAAAGCTTCTTTCTTTGCTCGTTTGGCCGCCATTTCCAACGAGTGGAGCGATTGGTCGCCAAGGTCAATCGTTTGGAGTTTGCGCTCCATCTTATCGCGCAGCTCTATTAAGGCCTCAACCGAATCAACCTTATGACGACGTTCGAGATCATAAATTTCATTCAGACGCTGCTCTACAGCCTCAATTTCGCGAGGATCGGCCGACAACTGTCGGTCAGCCTCCGTAAAAGTTTCGTATATATCCTGACATTCAACGCGCAATACTTGCAAACGTTCAGGAATCCCCTCGATACCCTCCAAGAGATCGGTCAGCGAATCAGCTTCATCATTAGCCGTCTTCAACAGCGAATCTACATTATGCTCTCCATCCCCCAGCGCTCCGAGCAACCGCGCCAATGAAGCCTTGATATCAGCCATATTAATCAGCACCTCGCGCTCACGCTCAAGATTGTCCTGCTCTCCGGCCTCCAACGAGGCATCCTTCAGCTGCTGATACTGATAGCGAAGAAACTCCTCCTCTTCACGAGCCTTTTCGATACTACGGCGAGTAAGCTGGAACTGCTTAACCGCACTGCGATAACGCCCATAGACCTCTGCAAAATGTTTCAGACGCTCACCATTGCCGGCCAAGGAGTCTATAACGCGGAGCTGATATGGGGGCGATACCAGCAGCAGATTCTGGTGCTGAGAATGAATATCAACCAGGTGTAAAGCTATCTGCTGGAGCAACGCAAGCGTTACCGGCGAATCATTGACGAAAGCCCTCGACCTACCTCCCGGAGCAATCTCGCGGCGAAGAATCATATAACAAGGATCCCAATCAATTTCGTTCTCCCGACATATATTCTCCAACGCTCCATACTCCTCAACAGCAAAGACAGCCTCAATTACCGACTTCACCTGCGGATTGCGGACAGCCTTCGTATCGACGCGCCCACCCAACAGGAGCGACAACGCGCCGAGCATAATAGACTTGCCCGCACCGGTCTCACCGGTGATAATATTGAACCCCGAATGAAACGAAATATCAATTCGGTCAATCAGTGCGTAATTGGATATATGCAGACTTTCAATCATTTTTCTCAGCTCTAAACAGCTATTTACTGCTCTTTATTCGTGCCGTTCTTAATCATATTGATGCGCTTCATCTCCGTAGGATAAATTGGCGACAATACCTCTACTACCTTTTCACGCTCAGATTGCTGAGCCTTCGTATAGATATTCACCAACTCGTCCAACTTGGCATCCTTAAACATCGAAAGACCAACCGACATACCGTCGACATTCATTACGGCGGTCAAGTTATCTAACGTAGATGTTATCTTTGCTCGCCCCTTTTCCGGAGAAAGCGCCATCTCGTCGAGGCCTTGGCGATGATATTCATATAGCATCGTGCGCAATACCGACGTTGACGGATCGGTAAAGGCCGACAAAACTGCCGAACGATTAC
This sequence comes from uncultured Alistipes sp., assembly GCA_964514745.1. Classification (GTDB taxonomy): domain Bacteria; phylum Bacteroidota; class Bacteroidia; order Bacteroidales; family Muribaculaceae; genus UBA7173. Next base: position 15,953 of record CAZEST010000019.1, on the reverse strand, counting down.
GTTTGTCCTCGAACGCCTTCCATCCGCTTTCACCCGATGATTGGGCCATCTGGACAATCTGAGCCAACTGGTCAAACATCATTTGCCCACCCTTCGGGGCAAAGGAGTCGCAATCAACAGCAATAATCAGATAGGCATAGAAATTCAAGATTGCAGTTAGCTGGCTCTCCATCGTGTTTGTTGTAAACGTCAATGGTTCCCCTTCTTGATATTCAAACTCTATCTTGTTATCCTTAAAGTTAATGAGCGTAGTAGAATAGTTGGTATTATAAACCGGGCGCGTTGACTGAACCTGCAGATTGCCGGTCAGTTTATCATCGGAATATTCCGTAATCGTAAAGAACATTCGACAATCTATGCGCTCATTGGTTGCAAATTGCAGATTTGTAAAATGATTCTCATTCATATACTGCGTTACGGCCTCCGTAAGGGTTTCAAACACACTCTTATTAGTAGTCTGAACCTGCGTAGTATTGAATTCTACCTGGCAGTTCAACTCTTGTCCGGCTACCAAACCGGGCACAGCAATCATGGCCCCGAGCAACATGGTCTTTAACCATCGTGGCCCGGCAAGAGTTGTAGGTATATATCGTTGGAGAAATCTTTTCATACTGCGATTTTAGAGAGATGAGAATTAGTTGATAAGCATTTTAGCTTCTACTACATCAGCCAAATCCGAGGCAATCTGCTGCTTGGATTTTAATTCGGTAGTCAAAACCGCATCTTCAATTCCTCGCAAAAAGACAGAAACCTTGTTGGTGTCGCCTCCGAAACCAACGCCCTTCTCACCCAGCTGATTCAGCACGATAGCATCCAAATTTTTTCGCGCCATCTTGTCTACGGCGTTTTTTATGCCATCGTTCGTTTCCAGCGCAAAACCTATCAATAGCTGGTCGTTACGCTTCAGTTCTCCCAGGTTACGAGCTATATCCGGATTCTTTACCAACTTCAGCTCCGGCGGTTCGTTGCCTTCGCGCTTAATCTTCGTAGTTGCCGGCGACTCAATCGTATAGTCTGCTACGGCCGCACACATTACGGCGAGGTCGCAATCCGGAAACAGCTGCCGACAATGCTCAGCCATCTCCTTACCGGATTCTACATGGATTACCTTGATACCGCTAACCGTCGGCTTTACTTCAACCGGGCCGGATACAATCGTTACCTCCGCCCCACGTCGGGCAAATTCGTCAGCGATAGCATAACCCATTTTGCCGGTTGAGTAATTCGAAATATATCTTACCGGATCAATCTTCTCGCGAGTAGGGCCGGCCGTAATCATTACCTTTTTGCCTCGGAGCTTGGAGTCAATCTGCTTACAGAAATAGCTCTGCAGCACTGCCACGATATTCTCCGGCTCCTCCATGCGACCCTTGCCTACCAGGTGCGACGCAAGCTCTCCGGCTGCAGGTTCGATGATAATATTGCCGTAGCTACGGAGCTTGGCAAGGTTAGCGGTTGTTGACGGATGAGCCATCATATCAAGGTCCATTGCCGGAGCAACGAACACCTGCGACTTAGCCGACAAATAGGTAGTAACCAGCATATTATCAGCCACGCCATTAGCCATTTTACCTATGGTGCACGCCGTTGCCGGAGCTATCACCATAGCATCAGCCCAAAGGCCCAGGTCTACATGGCTATGCCATTCGCCGGTATTAGCGGTAAAGAATTCGCTAACCACCGGCTTACCGCTCAGAGCCGACAACGTTACCGGCGTAATGAACTCCTTGGCCGATGGCGTCATCACTACCTGAACCTCTGCGCCCGACTTAATTAAAAGACGCAACAGCACCGCTGACTTATAAGCCGCGATGCCGCCGGTGATTCCGAGGATTATATGTTTTCCTTTGAGGAAGTTGTCCATCTAAGTTTATCCGAAATTTAGCGATTCTGGTTTCTCAGTTTGATAGCCATGAACGCGCGCTTGGTATTGGAGGGGAAATCGCCCTGCTGAATCCAGCTGAAATAGCCGGGATCGCGGCGCAATACGTCGGCCGCCAACCGCCCCTTATATTTTCCGAAGTTTATTACCTCTCGATGCTGATCATCATAAATCAAGCGCCCCATCAAATCAACGTTGCGCGTTTGCGATGAGTAATCGGCAAGCTGAGCAACATCGTTAGGCAAGTCTTCGTAACGATCGAGTTGCGCAAGCAATACCTCGTAGGTAGCTCGGGTGTCAGCCGTTGCCGAATGAGCGTCCTCCAAGTTCTTGCTGCAATAGAATTTATATGCAGCCGAAAGAGTGCGTTGCTCTTTCTTATGAAAGATTGTCTGAACATCAATGAAGCGAACATCGCTTAGGTCGAAGTCAATACCTACACGAGCAAACTCTTCGGCCAGCAGGGGGATATCGAAACGATTGGAATTGAATCCGGCCAGGTCGCAACCTGCAAAACTCTCTTTCAACGCGGCAGCTATCTCCTTAAACTGAGGCTTATCAGCAACATCCTCATCGTAGATATGATGGATAGCTGACGACTCCTCCGGGATATGACAACCGGGATTTACTCTAACGGTACGTTGTTGGTCGCTACCGTCGGGCATCACCTTTATCATTGAAATTTCAACGATGCGATCGCGCATAATATCCGTACCGGTTGTTTCCAGGTCGAAAAACATCACCGGACGTTCGAGCTTCAATTTCATATTGCTGAGTGTTTCGTTTTATTGCTGAACTTACTGTGGAAGTCTGAATGTTGTTGTAGGATTGACAACTGATTGTTAGAAATCTTGAACCGTCATAGGCATCAAGATGATAATCAGCTCCGTGTCTGCCGGGTTTTCATCCGGAACGAATACGCCCGGGCGAGAAGGATCGGCCAACTTCATCAGGATATTCTCCGTTGTCAGCGTATTGAAAATTTCAATCAGATAGCCTGCAGAGAAGCCGATAACGATGTCGCGACCGGTATAATCGCATGCAACCTTTTCAACTGCGAAAGTTGAATGGCTGGTATCGTCTACCTTGATTTCCAACAAGCCAGCAGAGAAGCGCAACTTCATCAAGCCATGGGCAGGATCGGCACAAACGCTAACGCGGCGTACTGCAGTCAGAATCGACTCGCGGTCGAACGTTGCTACGTAGGGGTTGTCGGAAGGGATAACGCGCTCGTAGGGAGGGAAGTTGCCCTTAATCAGGCGGCAGGAAAGCGTCAGGCGCTCGGTAGTAAACGTTGCCGACTTATCGGTCAGCACAACCTTTACGTCTTCCTCTTTTGCCAACAGCTGCTTCAGCAGTACGGCAGGCTTCAACGGCAAAATCAAGCGACGCTCGAATCCGGGTTGAGACTTCTTGTTTTCATATTTAACCAGCTTACGAGTATCGGTAGCAACGAAGATGATGCCATCCGGCTTAATGTCCCAAAGGATACCCATCAACTGCGGACGGATCTGGTCGGTAGCTACTGCAAAGGTTGTATTCTCGATACCTGACAGGATTACGTCGGACGGGAGTACCAATTCAGCCGGCACTTCCCCTTCTTCCGGAGAAATCTCCGACAAGGGATCGCTGCTTACCGGATACTGATTAGCATCGAGGGCCACCAGGTCAAACTTTCCGCCGGGGAAGTCAATCTGCATAGCGAGCGAGTCTAAATCAACTGAAATTTCTACATCTACGGCAGGGAGCTCCTTACCGATATCGCAAAGGCGCTTTGCATTGGCCAGGAAGCGGCCGCTTACATCTGCCTGGCTTACTGCCAAACGAGCAACCAGAGTGTTTTCGGTGTCGGAAGCCGTAACCGTTAGCAACCCCTTGTCGGCATCCAATTCGAGGAGAAAGTTGTCAAGAATTGTCAGGGTATTTTTGGAGTTAATAGCCTTGCTAACTCCTGACAGAGTTGAATATAAGGCGCGGCTGGATACAGTAAATTTCATCGTTTTATGGTATATATTTTTGACAAATATAATTAGCTAATGTTTATCACGCAAATTTACGAATATTCTGCGTGTTTTCCCAACAATAAACAAAAAATTTAGTCTGTTTAATTTAACCCATCCACGTTTTTTCTGTCTCCTCAATCTATCCTTCCGAAAGAAAGCGGACAAGTTATAGCCAAACAATTAGGCATCGTTATCGGCCACTGCGGAGCCGTAACGATGCCTAATTGTTATGGGGACCTTGCGTCGAGTCTATTTAGTCGTTATCAAACGCCTCAAACGGAGAATTCTTAGATTTAAATTCAGGCACGCTGGTCTTCATCAGCTTTACCATATCGGGAATATCTACATTTATCGAATAATTGCGCAAGCGGTCAACCGTAGCCTTGGCTTCTTCGTAGTCATACTTGCGAACCTTGGCAATGAAGATGCTATCGTGGTTAGTCGGGATAGTATTTTCCTTGGTTGCTAGCACTTCCTCGAACAGCTTTTCTCCGGGGCGCAGGCCGGTATACTTGATTTCGATATCTTCGCCAAGCTTCAAACCTGCCAGGCGGACCATCTGTTCGGCCAGGTAAGAAATCTTGATAGGCTTACCCATATCAAATACGCAGATTTCATTACCGGTAGAGATTGTAGCTGCTTCCATTACCAGACGGCAAGCCTCAGGAATCGACATAAAGAAGCGGACAATATCGGGATGCGTAACCGTAATGGGGCCGCCGGCTGCAATCTGAGCATTGAAGTGAGGTATAACCGAGCCGTTGGAGCCGAGCACGTTGCCGAAGCGAGTTGTTATGAAACGGGTATTACCCTTAATTTCGCCGCGTTCAATAGCCAAGCCGAGCGACTGCACGTAGATCTCTGCCAAGCGCTTTGTGCAACCCATGATATTGGTAGGATTTACTGCCTTATCGGTAGAAATCATTACCATCTTTTCCACATCATATTCCAAGCACTTATCGGCCACGTTGCGCGAACCGTCAACGTTAACCAACACCGCTTCGCAGGGGTTCTCCTCCATCAAGGGAACGTGCTTATATGCTGCCGCATGGAATACTACCTGCGGTTTATATTTGCGGAACACATAGTCCAATCTGTTTACCTGACGAACATCGCCGATAATCGGGTAGAACTTGAGTTCAGGATAATGCTCCTCAAATTCCAATCTAACATTATGCAGAGGGGTTTCTGCATTATCAAACATTACCAGATCCTTAATCCCCATCGTTGCCAACTGGCGGCACAACTCAGACCCGATTGAGCCTGCAGCTCCGGTAACCAAGATGGTCTTATCCTTAAAGTTCTTGATAACCTCTTCCATCGAAATTTTAATTTCCGGACGGCCCAGGAGGTCTTCAATCTTAATCTTGCGGATAGCCTTATCAGGGATCTGGCCGTCAAAGACTTTATCAATCGACGGCGCAATAAAGATTTCGCAATTTGCATTATTACAGTAGGCCATCAAGCGTTCGCGCTCCTTCTTGGCATCGCCCGAACTTGCAAACAGAATAGCATTGGCCTTAGCCTTACGGAAAGCTTCAGAAACGCTCTTCTCATCCGTAAAATTATAGATAGGCAGGCCTAAAATCTTATGGTCCTTCATCTGCTCGTCGTCGCTAATAAAGCCGATTACTGCATAATGAGGCGACTTCTGCAGACGCGATACCATAGCAACTGCCTTATCGTCATTACCATAAATCAATAGGCGCTTTCGATCGCCGTATTCATTGATATATTTAACCAATACATCATAGCAAACAACCATCGCTATTCGCATTAGAATCAAAGCCGAAACAGTCAGCGGGAAATCGGCCAGCACAACGGCAACGAGCCGACGCAACGTATATTCCTGACCGCAAAAGGCCATCAATATCACCAGCAATAGCAGGTCTTTACCCAAACTGGCAAGCGTCAGAGGATAGAGCTCGCGCAACGTTGAATAGCGGATAATCGAACGATATGATTTGGTTATTCCTACCGATATAATCGTTGAAACCAAGGCTCCGACAAACCAGGTTATCAAAAAGCTTGACCCCAGCTGCAATTCAAGGAATAAACTAATAAGCAACAGAGTGCAAACAGATGCCAACATAGACATCATTATGTCTAGCGCCAGAACGATTCTTACCCTAAAATACCTGTTCATATTTTGGCTATTCGCTCTAGTAATAATCTTCTTCAGTA
>CAZEST010000019.1:0-9784 GCA_964514745.1 uncultured Alistipes sp. | reverse complement strand
GCAAATAATGCCGACATTATGGTAACGATATTCGTCAGCGACAGCTCAATCGCCGAAATCCATCTCACCCCAATGTAAATTAGCACAGCTATCCCTACTGCAGAAATCGCATAGCAAATCCGCTGCCACATCGTCAGTCGGTTACTCAGCGACCTATCCGGCAGTCGATTCATTACACGGCGCGTAAACCATGGATTCTCATTCGTCCGCGGTAATTCTTTTTGCAATAAGGCGCGCAGCTCGGCATCTAATTCCGGGCTATCGCATCGCTGATTTGAGTATTTTTCAGTTTTCATATTTAGGGTCTGGTTAGGATTCTATTCTCTTAACGTTTGCCAAGCATAGAGGCGAGATGATTGCGCGCCCTGCTCAGATGGGATTTTATTGTTCCTTCAGGCATGCCTGTTATCTTAACAATTTCTTTAACCGGAAGTTCTTCGAGATAAAACAACAGCGTTACAACGCGCTCATTTTCCGGCAAGTGTTTTACGATTTCAGCGACATCCATTCGGGCATCCATTGCCGACTGAGTATGCGCCCGGTCTTCCAGCACTAACTCTCCGGCATCCACGCCGGCTACGCCATAACGAGCCGATTGACGGCGATATGTTGAGTATTCATTAATTGCAATTCTATAAAGCCAGGTTTTAAACCCCGACAAACCGTGGAACGAACGGATTGCCATCCATGCCTTCAAGAATGTATCTTGCGCAAGGTCGTCAGTCAAGGCCTCATTCCCGTTCGTTAAGTTCAACAAGAAACGCCGCAGCCCCTGCTGATGGAGCTCTACCAGTCGCGAAAAAGCATCGCGATTGTCCGAGGCCATGCAGAGGGCTAAGAGTTTTATTTCTTCAAGGCGGCCGTTTGCCATACGTATGTATGCGGAGTTATAGAAACTTATGTTTAATATTCAATCACTTGTCGGGATTGTAGGGCGGAGGAGTGGGCTGAACAGGCGTCTGATACGGAGCCTGAGGGTAAGGCGGCTGCGGATAAGGTGGTTGCTGGCCTTGAGGCTGCTGATAAGGAGGCTGCTGAAATGGTGGCTGAGAGCCATAGGGCTGACGCGACGGTTCCTGATTATTATCCGGGATGCCATAGTATCCAATCATTCGCCCAATACCTATCAACAAGGGTATCGCACCAACCAGGAAGAAAAATGATTCGCCCTTAATAATTGAGAAGATCACGAAGGCAACGCCAACAGCAATAAAGGTCCAAGCCGAATAGAATCGCTTCGGATTTCGATAGCCATTCTTTTGCGCACCCTTCTGTCCGGAATAAAATGCATCAGGCAACTGATAGTTATGCTCAATCGCATTATTAATCACCTCATTCCTCTGGCGATTTCTCTTCAAGGCATAATAGAAGATAATAAACAGCGCTGCGATGAAAGCCAGCGAAGGCAACCCGAAGATCAAGGCAACCATTGCAACGATTGACCCACTATGATCCATCATCATACGCGCATCCGGATCAAGATCTCTACCGACCACGAGGTCGTAGATGTCATAATCTTTGCCGTTCATGGTCAACATCCATTGATCGCCGTCCTTAGTCAGCTTAGGTTCGATCTGTTTCTCACTGCCAACCGAGTCAACGACCACATCAGCGGCATCGTCAGTTACTACAGCCTCCGCTACTACTGCGGCGCTATCCGTTGACTGACCTGTCTTGTCTTGCGCCGAGATTGCCGAAGAACCGACGGCAACAATCACGGCAAGAATGAGAGCGGATATCTTTTTCATTGTAAACTATTTTTTCAATGTTTGCATAGATGAATACTTATCGGCCCGTTTTAGTGGGCTTTCATTTGGTTAGACTCAAAAACCGCCAATTCGGTTGCAAATTAAATAAAAAAATTAGAAATTCGATCAAATCTTCCTAACTTTGCAGTCCGAAACCAACCTTGATAATTTCATGCTAACCTTCCCCAACGCAAAGATTAACCTCGGATTAAACGTTATTTCAAAGCGGCCCGACGGCTACCATAACCTGGAGACCGTTATGTTGCCGATTCCGTCGTACGACGTACTGGAAATCGTTCAATCAGCCGACAATGAAGACAAATTATTCTGCTCCGGGCGCGGGGTTGATTGCCCAATGGAGAAGAACCTGGTTTACAAAGCTGTGGTTGCAATGCGGCAACGTTTCAACATTCCTCCGGTAACCATCTACCTCGATAAGCAAACGCCTGATGGCGCCGGCCTCGGTGGAGGCTCGGCCGATGCTGCCTTTACCCTCTCATTGCTTAACGAACAGTTCGGTTTAGGAGCATCCAAGGAACTTTTGGCAGAAATAGCATCAGGCATTGGCGCCGATTGCCCCTTCTTTATATATAACCAACCAATGTATTGCACCGGCACCGGCACGGAACTATCCCCTATCGATCTCAGCCTGCCAAAAGGCCTATGGATAGCTCTTGCCAAGCCCAAAGTATCCGTACCAACGCGCGATGCCTACGCCGGACTTACCCCCAAAACACCGGCCACACCCCTGCTCGACCTGCTGACTATGCCGATGGAGCAATGGCAAGGCCTCGTTGTCAACGACTTTGAGCCTACGGTATTTGCCAAATATCCCGAAATCCTGCGCGTTAAGAATCAAATGCTGCAATATGGCGCCGTCTACGCGTCAATGTCAGGGAGCGGCTCATCGGTATTCGGCTTCTTCAGAGAGAAACCCGTGTTACCAACAGACAAACCGTTCGGCGACATTGATTGTTATCTACTAAAGCAATTTTCATAACCGCCCATCATCTACGCTGACAGCAACATATAAAATTATGCCAAGAAGCCTTCACAGTCTATTTTGGCAAAGTTTTTGCTGGAAGGTAACTTAAAATCGAGCATACATACACTATATATATGAAACGCAACGACAACTTCAATAAACAGCATAACTCGTATGAGCACCGCAATGATGCTCAGGAACAAGAAGAACTCAACGCCGAAAACTCAGAGGTAACCGCTAATGCAGAAGCCGCTGAAGAAGAAAATGCTACGGCAGAGACCGACGTTGAACTTTCCGAATTAGACAACCTTAAGAAGATGCTCAACGACAAGGAGCAGGAGGTTGCTAAAGAGAAGAACGAATATATGTTCTTAATGGCAGAGTTTGACAACTTCCGCAAACGTACACTGCGCGAGCGTGCAGACCTTATAAAGAATGCTTCCGAGAAGGTGCTTCAAGGCTTGCTCCCCATTGTCGATGACTTTGAGCGCGGCCTGGATGCCATCAAAGATTCTGCAGATGCCGATACCGTTAAGGAGGGCATGAATCTAATCTACAACAAGTTGATCAAATACCTCAACGATAACGGCGTAAAAGCGATGGAGTCAACCGGAATTGAGTTTGACCCCGATTTCCACGAGGCTATCGCTATGATTCCGGCCGATGCCGAAACGCCGGCCGGCAAGGTTAAAGATACGGTTCAAAAAGGCTATCTCATCAACGAGAAAGTTTTGCGTCACGCAAAAGTTGTTGTTGCGCAATAAGATTCCCCCTCGACATTCTGCAATATTGATTCGCTAAAACAGATTCCTGAAGATGGATAATAAAAGAGACTATTATGAAGTGCTAGGGGTTAGCAAAACCGCAACAGCCGATGAGATCAAGAAAGCCTATCGAAAGCTGGCGATTAAATACCACCCCGACAAAAATCCCGGCGATAAAGAAGCTGAAGAGAAATTCAAAGAGGCTGCTGAAGCCTACGATGTTCTCTCCAATCCGGACAAACGTCAACGCTACGACCAGTTTGGCCATTCTATGGGTCAGCAAGGATTCGGCGGAGGTAGCTATGCCTCCGGTGGCATGACAATGGAAGATATCTTCTCCCACTTCGGCGATATCTTTGGCGGCGAATTCGGATTTGGCGGATTCGGCAATGCAACCGGTGGACGTGGCGGACGCAAACCCCAGCGTCGAGGCTCCGACCTGCGCATCAAGGTACGCCTAACCTTGGAAGAAATCGCCAAGGGCGTTTCCAAGACACTCAAGATTCCAACATACGTTAAGTGTAGCCATTGCAACGGCACCGGTGCAAAGGACGGCACAGCCTTCACAACCTGTTCGGCATGCCACGGCTCCGGTACAATTCGCCGTGTTGTCAACAGTATCTTCGGCGCACAAGAAACCATCAGTGTGTGTCCGCAATGCGAAGGCGAGGGTAAAATTATATCTGAGAAATGTCCCGACTGTAACGGCGAAGGTATCACTCGCAAAGAAGAGTTGGTACCGTTCAACATCCCGGCAGGCGTTTCCGAAGGAATGACCTTAACGATTAAGGGCAAAGGCAACGCTCCGCGTCACGGCGGCATCAATGGTGACCTCCTCGTAGTTATTGAGGAAATTAAGCACCCCGAACTGATTCGCGATGGCAACGACGTAATCTACAACCTAATGCTCGATATCGTAACAGCTACCCTCGGCGGTTCGGCTGAAGTACCGACTATTACCGGACGTGCACGCCTCAACATCCCGGCCGGCACACAGCCCGGCAAGGTGTTCAGACTGCGTGGCAAAGGATTGCCTTCGCCTCAAGGCGGAGCTACCGGCGACGAACTCGTAAATGTTATGGTTTACATTCCGGAGAAACTCAACGACAAGGAAAAAGCCGCCTTTGAATCGCTCCGCGAACAGCCCAACGTTAAACCCGACACGTCAACCACCACTCGCCTCTTCTCCAAACTAAAGCACATCTTCGAGTAGAAGCAACGATGCGCAGCGGCCAATCCGCTAACCGCTGCACCGCATACATCCATATAATAACGACCCCAATGGCTCGAGATCAGCCATTGAGGTCGCTATTTTATTACAAAAAAAGTTGCACGGCAAATATTGACATTTCACAAATTATTCGTACATTTGCAGGCAAACGAGGCATAATGTCTCACTAGAAACCATGAATAGCTTTGCATTCAATAACGCAATCAATCACGCCGTTAACGGCTGTCAGTTGCTGCGAGTAATCGCGGTAATACCTTTTTGGCATGTCCTATTTTAAATTTTAGCAACAGACCGAGTTACCGTTTTTTTCATCACACGAAATAGCTTCGGCCCCCCCTCCCATCACTACAATTTTTTACTATACCATTCTATACTTATATGAGTAAGACAGGCTTATTCATAGCGGCAACCTGCTTGTCGCTATGCTGTACGACTACTCATAGTGCTGCGCAAGACAAAGTGATATTAGATATCCGCCAAGTGCTTGATTTAGTTGAACAGAACAACAAGGATGTTGTTGCTGCGCGCCATAACGTTATCGTGGCCGAACAAGGCGAAAAAGTAGCCAATGCATCAAAACTGCCCGATATAACCGCATCCATCAGTGTAAACTATCTGGGCGACATTACGATTACCGACCGCAATTTCTCCAATGCGTTCAAATCACCCATGCCCCATCTGGGCAACTCGTTAGAACTCTCGCTATACCAACCGGTCTACGCCGGCGGTGCTATTACAGCCGGGATAGATCTAGCCAAGTCGCAAACCAAGCTTTCGGCCACCCAACTGGAGCAGACGCGCCAAAGCATTGGCTTTCGTGCGATAACTTGCTATCTCGAACTCTTTAAAGCCGGCAATCTTAGGAGCGTCTACGAAGAGAATATCGCAATGACAAGTCGATTGCTCGACGACATGAAAGCTCGTTATGCCGAAGGAGTTGTCTTAAAGAACGACATTACCCGTTATGAACTCCGACTTTCGTCGCTCAACTACGACCTGCTGACTATCAACAATCGCATTCAGGTGCTAAACCACGATTTATGTTTACTCCTTGGCTTGGATGAATCTACCGAGATAGTAACCAACATCGACGACGAGTTAAACAGTCTGCCTCAAAAGAACGGAGAAGCTGCTTGGTTCAATGCTACGTTGCAACACTCCACCGAGCTAAAAGCTCTCGACCTGGAGCAGACCATCAACGACCATCAACGTCAACTCCTTAAAGCCGAACGATTGCCGAAAATCGGAATTATTGCCGGCGATAAATTCAGCGGACCTATCGACTTTGAAATACCCGTAATCAATAATAATTATAACTTCTGGTTCGTAGGAGTAAACGTAAAGTATAACTTCTCATCCCTATTTAAGACCTCGAAATCGCTCGCGAAGAATAGCTACGAAGGTAACGAGATTGCCCAACGCAGAGAAGCCGCCGTTGATCGGCTTAACAGCGAAATAGACCAGACATATACGCTCTACGAGCAAGCATTCCGGATGCTGGAAACCGAAGAAAAGAACGTAGAACTCGCAACCGAGAACTACCGAATAGTTGAGAATCGCTACAATAATCAACTAGCCTTGTTAACCGATATGCTCGATGCATCAACCTCAAAGCTCGACGCCGAGGTGCGCCTCGTAAATGCTCGCGTCAACATTATCTATTATTACTATCAACTTAAATTCAATTCCGGAACATTATGAAACAGAAAACTCGCAGAATGCTGCAAAATATAGGCGTATTAGCCCTAATTGCGCTCGGTTTAGGATGGGTTGCCTACCGCTTTATGGGGTTCACCTCATCAACCTTTACCGACAATGCGCGGACGCAATGTCAGATCGTACCGGTTATCAGCCGTGTACAAGGCTTTATTAAAGAAATTCGCTACGACGACTACACGCCCGTTCACAAAGGCGACACCCTTATCATCATCGAAGATGCCGAATTTCGTTTGCGATTAGCCCAAGCTGAAGCCGATTTGCAAAACGTTAATTCCGGGAAGAGCGCATTAAACACGTCAATCTCAACAATTCAAAACAACCTATCGGTCTCCGACGCTTCCCTGGCCGAAATCAAAGCCCTGCTGGATAATGCCAAACGCGACTATGACCGCTACAAGGCGCTGCTTGCTCAAGAATCCGTAACGCAGCAACAATTCGATGCGGTTGCTACCAACTACGAAGCCCTGAAAGCCAAATATGAAACCGTAGCGCGTCAGAAACAATCAACCGCACTCAGCTCCGTTGAGCAAACGCAACGATTGGGCCAGAGCAACGCTACCATTGACGTTGCTAAGGCTGCCGTTGATCTGGCCAAGCTAAATCTGTCATATACGGTGATCACAGCCCCTTGCGATGGTTGCACATCCAAGAAGTCACTACAGGTTGGCCAACTGGTTCAACCCGGCCAATCACTGCTGTCGATTGTAGACGAAAGCGATATCTGGATTGTTGCGAATTACAAAGAAACCCAGACCGAACGCATGACCGTTGGCGATACGGTAGATATCTCTGTCGACGCAATTCGAGGCGTAAATTTTACCGGCACGATTGAAGCAATGTCGCAGGCTACAGGCGCCCAATATTCTGCAATTCCTCAGGATAATGCATCGGGCAACTTCGTAAAAGTTGAACAGCGCGTACCCGTAAAGATTCGCTTTACGGCCAGCAACGATGCTAAGCAGATGCAGCGTTTGCGCGCCGGCCTTAACGTTGAATGTAAAGTGCGCAAATAATGGCCTTCCCCAAAATGCCGCCGGTCAACTATATCCGGCAAATGAGGATGTTCGAGGATATTGTTCCTCGTCGTGCTCGTTTCTGGATTATAGTGATGATTGCCTTTTGCTATCAGTTTGCAGGAGGCATCTACCTTGCATCCCTAAACCAAATGGTTGGCGAACTGTCGATTTTGAGCGAAGACGTAACGATGGGTGGGTACTGCTCTCTAATAGGGCTAAATATAATCTTCCCAATGTTATTCCGCTGGAAATTTGGCCTTTATACCCGCCAGCTGTTCTTTTTCTCCAGCATTGCAATAATTGCATGCAGTATCTTCGCCATGTTCACCACATCGCCCTACATCTTCTGGATTATCTGCCTCTTTGCCGGATATTTCAAAATGATGGGGATGTTTGGTTGCATGAGCACCATTCAACTCAACATTACGCCAACTCGAAGCTTTTCCGTCTTTCTGCCGGTAGTCTACATTATTGTCTGCGGTTCAATCCAACTCTCCGGCCTGGTTACGGCCTACGTAACCTATTTCAGCAACTGGAGAATGATGAACTTGGTGGTAATGGTGCTGATGTTGCTGGTTGATTCTATCGTCTATTTCCTGATGAAACACGACCATCGCTCCGGCCCCCCAATTCCCCTAAAAGGTATCGACTGGCTTGGGCAGATTATGTGGGCATCGGTCTGCTTGGTGGCTGCATGGATATTCACCTACGGCGAGCACTACGACTGGTGGGACAGTCAGGAAATCTGGACTGCTACCTGGCTATTTATTTTCGTACTGGCCGTTACGATTATCTATAGCCACTTCAAACATGAGCCATACATAACGCTGCGAGCATTTTGCTATTCAACTACATGGCAAGTATTGTTCCTGCTCCTTTGCATGACAATCTTCTCAGGTGCAATCCACGTATTGCATCCTATTCTATTGACGTCGATTCTCGGCTACGATTCGCTAAATATAATTTCGCTCAACTACCCCGAACTGGCAGGAATCATAATGGGCGCGATTCTAGCTTATTTTGCCCTATCGAGATGGCGTTGGGGCGTAAAAAATTGTATGTTACTCATCTTCGTGTTGGCTACATACTACGTGCTGTCGATGTACTACCTATGTGACACGCAGACCGACAAGGAACTAATGTATTTCGCGATATTTGCCTTCGGCGTTGCAGAAGTTATGATGGAAACGGTTGCCACGTATTATCTATCACAAACTATTCCGTTCCCCCACTTCTTCATGAATATTACGATTGCCGGCTTCATTCGTTGCGGCGCAGGCTCTGCCGCCGGTGCAGCTATCGTTCATCGTATTTTCAACTGGACTATGGCAAAAAGCAGCATGATCGTATCGGAGAGCATCCCCGACAGCGCTACGGCTTTCCAAGTAGGCGATTCGTTCGCAACTCAAAGCCTGCTGATGGCGCTCAAAGAGAGCTACGGCTACATTATCCTGGCAGGGATTCTCATCATCTCTATTATTCTGCTGTCCAGCTACCATACAACCATCAAGCAGTTTGTCCCGAAATTAATCACCGTTAATAAATGGATGCGACTTGAAAACCGCCAATAAATTTGTAATTTTGCAAATCCGCCAATCAAATTAACGATGCTGAAATGGAAAAATTTAACGGACGACCTACTTCTACGGAAGCACGCAGCGAAGCCGAACTCCACACGTATGATTTCCTGGACAATTTAGGTCTGAGCTATCAAACGCTATGCCACAACGCCGCATTTACGATGGAAGAATGTCTGGCTGTGGAAAAGGAATTAGGAGCTCCTATATGCAAAAATCTATTTCTCTGCAATCGCCAGCAGACGCAGTTTTATCTACTGATGTTGCCGGGTGATAAGATTTTCAAGACAAAATATTTGTCGTCGCAACTCAGTTGCGCACGTCTGTCGTTTGCCGATGAAACTCATATGGTAGAGATGCTCAATATCCATCCAGGCGCAGTCTCCCCAATGGGGCTCATCAACGAAAAAGCCGGCAAAGTTCTGTTGGTGATCGACCAAGATTTGATGAACCTGGAGTTTATCGGCTGCCATCCCTGCGTCAACACCGCATCCATTCGTCTATCTCTCGACGACCTTCTAACCGGGTTTGTACCGGCAACCGGCCATCAATATCGCGTTGTCGCTCTCCCCTCCGAATAGAGGCTGTCTATTTTGTTAAGCCGGCAACAGCCACCACACTCAAAACAGCAAATTACGCGTATCAAATTTTGAATTGTGGAAAAGTTTTATCACCTTTGCATTTACAATTTAAACTGTTGAAATGGAAGCGTTGAAAAATATGCCGGTTGGCGTGCAAGATTTT
>CAZEST010000018.1:0-21803 GCA_964514745.1 uncultured Alistipes sp. | reverse complement strand
CTTTGTCGCCGAGGATTTTTACCAGGTCGTTGTAGAGGTAACCGGCATCGTCGAGGGAATCCGTGATAAGTAATGTGGGGGTATTGCCGGAGAGATGGTGCAGAGCCAATGACGCAAAAAGCACCGCCACGGAAGATCCTGCAAGTCCTCCGAGCGTAACGGGTTGTCCATTGCGCGCTAACTCAATCGCCCTGTTTACGGCTTTCTTACGAGCAGGTGTAAGAAAAGCATCGGCCAAAGAGATGAGCGGCATTTCATTTTCTTTGTTGTTTTCGACTTTCAAGTCGGCCATAGCATCGTTAGATTAGTCGGAACTGCAAAATTAACAAAATTCTTGCATATATAGCAAATAATTTATACCTTTGTAACGACCCGAAGCTAATGAAAACCAATAACTCCGAGTCATTTCGGTAACTTTTAACGACGGTAACGTAAGATTTCCCACGGAAAAATGCTTGAACCCCTAATCCCCGGTTATGCCTACAAATGGGTCTATGTAATTTTTACATGGCTTTTGCTTGTGTGCTATAGCTTTAAGAAGGGTAAATCGCTGACTGTTAAGGAACAGGGGAATCGGGGATTCTATATTGCGATAGGAATAGGCGTAATTTTGATGCTGTTTTTCGGGTTAAGGCCTATTGACGACGAGCATATGGGCGACACCGTTATGTTCTCATATCGGTTTCAAGAGATAGCCAAGGGCATTCAGCCTCCGTTAGATGCTTCGTTGTCGACATTTCATGATCCGCTGTGGCGCGTGATTGAAAATGCTATGGCGCTGGCCCGGATAGACGTAACCTTTTGGTTGCTGTTGATAGCCGTAGCCTACATATCGTTTAATCTGTTGGCTGTCAGGCGAGTGTTTCGAGGCTATGAGTTGCCGGCCTTCCTGTTTTTCATAAGTTCCTTTATGTTCTATTCGGGAGGGGTTAATGCATTTCGCAATGCGTGTGCATATTCGGTAATGTTTTATGCACTAACCTATTATAGCCTGCAACGCAACGAGAAGTATCTCTGGATGGCTCTGTTTGCGTTGATAGCTATTATGATTCATGCATCTACGCTGATGATTCTGGTTGGAATAGTTGGTGCATTGGTGCTACGGCGCACTCGCTACGCGCTGATTCCATGGGTGCTGGCCATCATAATCTCGCTTGTTTGGGGCAGCTCTTTTGCCTATATGATTGCCGGAGTTGTGAAGGGCCGAGCTCTGCTGTATCTCCAGTTTGCCCAAGATGAGTCGGTGATGAGCGAGATGGCATCGACGGGTTTCCGATGGGATTTCCTGCTGTTCTCGTTGCCCCCGATTATTTTGGGTTATTACGTAACGGAAATTCGCAAGGTTGACGATAAATTCTTCCAACTACTGCTCAATACGTATATTCTGACCAACGCAATTTGGATAATCTTTATAGATGCCTACGCATCCAATCGTTTTGCTTCTCTGTCGTGGAGCCTTTATCCCTATGTAATCGCCTATCCCGTCATGAAAATGAAGTTGTGGGAGCCGAAGGTGCAGAACTTAGCGGCATTAGGGGCGCTATGGATCATCTTTGCGGAGAATATATTCTTTCTTAAGTAATTAATTTTAGAACACAATCATAATGAAGTTTTCGCGAATCTTTATTGGGGCGGTGATAGCCGCCGGCTTTGCCTTGTTTGCCGGCCATTCGGCTGAGGCATGTACGAGCCTGATTGCTGCCAAGGGCGCTACCGCCGATGGCTCTGTAATGGTAACTTATGCTGCCGACTCTCATAACCTGTACGGCGAACTGTATCATCAGCCGGCTGCAGATCATGCTAAGGGCGATATGCGCAAGATTATCGAATGGGACACCAATAAGCTCTTGGGCGAAATCCCGGAGGTTGCCCATACTTACTCCACTATCGGCAACATGAACGAACACGGATTGGTTATTGCCGAGAGCACTTGGGGCGGACGTGAGGAATTGCTTGGTTCCGGTCTGATTGACTACGGTTCGCTGATTTACATTACCCTGCAGCGTGCGCGCACAGCTCGCGAAGCGTTGCAGACTATGACCTCGCTGGTTGACCAATATGGCTACGCTTCCGAAGGCGAATCCTTCACGATTGCCGACCCGGATGAGGTTTGGATTATGGACCTTATCGGCAAGGGAAAAACTGATAAGGGAGCTGTATGGGTTGCTCGCCGAGTGCCCGATGGCTATATAGCCGGCCATGCCAATCATCCCCGTATCCATACCTTCCCCCTGAAGGATAAATCGGGCGAAACGCTCTATAGCAAGGATGTTATCAAGTTTGCTCGTTCTCAAGGTTATTTCAGCGGAAAGGATGATGAATTTGATTTCTCCAAGGCCTACGCCATAACCGACTTCGGCGCACTGCGCGGTTGCGAAGCTCGCGTATGGAGTTATTTCAATAAGTTTGCAAAGGGTATGGAGCAATATCTCCCCTGGATTGATCGTGCGGAAGGCGAGCCGATGCCTCTGTGGGTTAAGCCGGACAAACCCCTTACGGCTACCGACCTGAAATGGATGATGCGCGACCACTTTGAAGGTACACCCTACGATATGACGCAAGATGTCGGCGCCGGACCGTTCAAGGTACCTTATCGTTGGCGTCCGATGGAGTTTGAAGTAGACTCTGTAAAATACGTTCATGAACGTGCCATCGCTACCCAGCAGACCGGATGGAGCTTCGTAGCTCAGCTGCGCAGCGATCTGCCCGACTATCTCCGTGGCTTGGTATGGTTCGGCACTGACGATGCAAATACCTGCGTTTATCTGCCGGTATTCTGCTCCGTAACCAAGGTGCCTCTGCAGTTGGGCCACGGCGATACCAATACCTTCGACCGTAACTCCAACTTCTGGATGAACAACCTCGTAGCTAATCAGGCCTACAATCGCTATAGCCAGATGATTCCGGATATCCGCCGCGTGCAGAAGAGCTTGGAAGATTCTATTGCCGTAGATGTCAACAAGGCAATCGCCGAGCTGCCCGAATTTGATAAGGCCGACGCCGTTGACCTTACCAACGACCTGCTGCAGATTTGGGCTCAGAAAGCTACCGATAGCTATCGCGACCTGGCTACATTCCTCTTCGTGAAGTTTATGGACGGCAATATCAAGAAGCAGAACCCCGATGGCTCCTTCCAGCGCACGGAGGATGGTATTCCGGCCTATCCCAACTTCGGAGGCTACGATGACCCCCGCTATTTCGAGAACATTGTTCGCGAAACAGGCGACCACCTGAAAGTGCAGGAAATTAAATACGAATAAACCTAATAATACACCAATAGTGTGGCTGCCGGTGGCTTACGGCAGCCGCCAAAATCCTACTATATGAGAACCACAGATGACCTCTCCGGACTCTCGCTGCTCGGCAGCAAGGCTACGGAATATCCTACCGACTACGCTCCGCAGATGCTGGAAACCTTCGACAACAAGCATCCGGGCCGTCGGTATCTGGTAAGCTTTATATGTCCGGAGTTTACGTCGCTCTGTCCGAAAACCGGCCAGCCCGACTTTGCCAAGATAATCATTAACTACGTTCCGCGCCAAAAGATGGTAGAGAGCAAGAGCCTAAAGCTCTATCTCTTCTCGTTCAGGAATCATGGCGACTTCCATGAGGACTGCGTGAACATCATTCTTAACGACCTCAAGGAGCTGATGGATCCGCTCTATATCGAAGTGCTGGGCATCTTTACTCCGCGCGGTGGTATCGCAATCCATCCGTTTGCCAATTATGCCGACCCGTCCGACCCGGAAATGGTTGCTTTGGCAAGCAGCCGTCTGACCGAGGCCTTCCGCGATGCGTGTAAGGCCTAGCCGGTTTGTATAAAGCGTGTACGTGTTAAAATTAAGATAAAATACGATAAGGGCTACCTTAATTGCAAAAAATTGAGGTAGCTCTCGTTTTTGATGTAATATTCCTATCTGTTTTTACGTTAGGGATATATAACCTCGTAGGTATACGAGGCATAAAATCGGTTATTATTATGAATATCAGCATATTTGGGCTAGGCTACGTTGGCTGCGTTGGAGCCGCTTGTTTTGCTTCGATGGGCCACAAGGTAGTCGGTGTTGATGTCTCATCTAACAAAGTTGAGCTAATTAACGCAGGTAGACCAACCATTATTGAAAAAGACATTGAAGCATTATGCCGCAAGGGTCATGATGCCGGATTGCTTACAGCTACATCGAACGTACTGGAAGCAGTCTGCTCTACAGATATATCCTTTATCGCCGTTGGTACGCCCGGTTCCGGTCACGGTCATCTCGATTTATCCTATATCTACGCCGTGGCACGCCAGATTGGTGAGGCCTTGGAGCTGAAAGCCGGTTTTCATGTCGTTGCAATTCGAAGCACGGTGATGCCCGGTACGAACCGCAAGGTTACGGACATTATTGCAGAAGCTTCCGGCAAGACGCCCGGAGTTGATTTCGCGGTAGTTTCCAATCCGGAATTTTTGCGCGAAGGAACCTCGGTCCACGATTTTATGAATCCGCCGTTGACCCTGGTCGGCACCGACTCGAAGCGTGCTGACGCAATTATGCGCGAACTCTATAGCACGTTGCCCGCCGAATATATCTCAACCGATATCCCTGTTGCGGAAATCATGAAGTATGTCAACAATACGTTCCATGCTCTGAAGATTGTATTTGGCAATGAGGTAGGCGCTATCTGCAAGACGCTCGGCATTGATTCGCATAAAGTAATGGATATCTTCTGCCGCGACCGTGAGCTGAATATCTCCCCCTACTATTTCAAACCCGGCTTTGCCTATGGCGGCTCATGCCTGCCCAAGGATACCAATGCCCTGCGTGCGTTGGCCAACGATAACTATGTCGACGTGCCGGTTATTAATCATATCCAAAAGAGTAACGAGGCTCATCGCAACCGTGCGCTGGAGCTGATTATGGCTCAAGGTAAGCGCAAAATCGGTGTGCTCGGTTTGAGCTTTAAGGCCGGAACGGACGACCTGCGTTGCAGCCCAATCGTTGAGGTCGTTGAATCGCTGCTCGGCAAAGGCTTCCAGATTTCAATCTACGACCGCAACGTCCAGGTTAGTCGCTTGACCGGCACTAACCTCGACTTCATCATGAGCAAAATTCCTCATCTGCAGCATTTCGTTACCGACGACTTGGATTCCGTTGTCAGCGACTCGGATGTGCTGGTGATTACCAATAAAGAGAAGGAGTTTGTTGACCTGCCTGCGCGCTATCCCGGCAAGATTATTATCGATTTGGTAAGAATGTGGGACGAGCTCGACTATGAGGGTCACTACGACGGCTTGGCTTGGGCTTCAATTAATTCCAACAGTGCTCAGACCGAAGAGACCGTTAAAGACTTCCAGAAGTGTCGCTTCTAAGAGGTTCTCGTTGAAGTTCAATGGGAAAGTTAGCCTGGTATATTAATCGCCTGAGGGCGATGTCGGTGAAGGAAGTCGTATGGCGTATTCGCCAAAATAGATTACAGAAGCAAGAACTTAAACGATTCCGCACGGGGGTGTCTATTCTTACCCCTCTTTATGCCGGCGTTGACGCTATGGTCAACGACGCGGTGCTCAACGTGCACCATTTCGACGACGCGCTGAGCTTCTTCAATGGCAACTCTGAGATTGCGGAAGCGGTTGATTTGAATGGCGTAGCCGCTACGCCGTCGGTAGCCGATGCGGAGAAGATTGAACTTCTCGGCCCATACGAATATGAAACGTATGCAACTCGCTGGCACGCGGGATTCAATACCGACCACACATGGCCGTTGCTCTCCAGCTACCGCCTGAATTATCGTCAGTGTGATAAAATCGGTGACGCTCGTATTAACTGGGAACTTAACCGTCACCGCCAATTTACCCGTTTGGCCTATGCCTACGCTGTTGCTTGCAGGCGTCGTCAGCCGGCGGCAAAAGCCTTGGTAGAGCGCCTGGCCTTCTTGGTGGATGATTGGGTAAAAAATAACCCTTTCCTGCTTGGAATTTCATGGACATCGCCGATGGAGATTGCTTTGAGGTCTATCTCATGGATGACCGCTGCGCGCATGCTTGCCGCCGGCGAGCGCACCGAATTGGTTGATGGGTTGATAAAGAAATTGCTGACCGGAGTAGCAAATATGGCTATCTATCTACGTCAGCACGAGAGCGGTTTCTCTTCGGCAAATAATCATCTGATTATCGAAGTGGCCTCGGTTGCTATGGCCGGTTTTATCTTCCGAAAGGACGACTGGATTAAGCAATCGCTGGAGGTACTCGACCGCGAACTGCATCGCCAGGTTAGTATGGACGGTGTGGACCTGGAGAGCTCGCTCCATTACCATGGCTTCGTCCTGGAGGCCTATCTGCTGGTATGGTATGAGCTGAAGTCGGCCGACTGCCCCGTATCGCGCTTTTGGCAGGAACGTCTCGGCGGAATGGCGCGATTTATTTCCGCATCTCATGTTAAGGCGGATACGTATTGCATTTTTGGCGATGATGACGAGGCCCGAATCCTTGATTTCGGTGTGGGCAACGTCAACTATTTTCGTAATATTCTGGGATTCTATTGCCGCCTAACCGGACGTGAATCCTTTCCTATATGCCCCGATAGCGTAGTGCTGACCGATGGTGGCTACTCATTTTATCGGCGCAAGCATGTGTTTGTCGGAATCGACCATGCACCGCTCGGTTTTGGCTCAATCGCTGCCCACGGCCACGCCGATTCGCTCAGCTTCCAGTATTTCCTCGATGGGAAACCATTGCTGATTGATTCCGGTACGTATCTCTATCATATCGACCTGCCGCGCCGCAATCAGCTCCGCTGCTCGTTGGCGCATAATACGGTGACGATTAACGGCACCGACCAATCGCAGATGTTGGGCGCGTTCCTTTGGGGCAAAAAGGCTGAGACGCGCTTGCTCGACTTCGACGCCAACTTCCTTTCGGCATCGGTCAAAGGATTGTCGGGCGTAACTCATAACCGTAAATTTGAATTTAAGGAAGATAATTTAAAAATCACCGATAGTTTCGACCATCCATGTTCGTGGACCGCAACGTTTATTGTTGCTCCCGAACTGACGGTTAAGGTTGAAGGTTCAATCGCGGAGATTTGTGAGATAGATTCGCCCGAAGGTGAATATTTGCTACGAATCACAACCTCTACGGGCGAGATTTCGGCCGAAACCGTTGAGGTTTCGCCGAGTTATGGCTCGCTAACCTTGACAACTGCTGTGCGGATTGTTGGTAATTCTCATGAAAATCTCGTAACTTTGCAGTCCCGTTAGGCCGATTGGCTTGATGGCAATGTTATTTTTATGGACCGTAGAATTTTAATTATAGTCGAAAACCTCCCTGTTCCGTTTGATACAAGAGTTTGGCAGGAGGCGACTACTTTAGTCCGTGAGGGCTACGCCGTTTCAGTAATTTGCCCCAAAGGAAAGGGCTTCGATAAGGATTATGAATTCCTGGATGGCGTACATATTTATCGCCACGACCTTCCCGACGAGGGCAATGGGCCGATTGGCTATGCTCGAGAATATTTCTCGGCTCTACGCCACGAATATCGCTTGGCAAAGCAGATTTTCCGTGAGCGTGGCTTCCATGTTATTCATGGCTGCAATCCCCCCGACAATATCTACATGGTAGCTCAGCGATTTAAGAAGTTGGGCGTTGACTATGTCTTCGACCATCATGATATCTGCCCTGAGCTGTTTGAGGCTAAGTTCGGCAAGAAGTCGGGCCCGCTCTATAAAAGCCAGATATGGCTCGAGCGCAATACGTATAAGCACTGTACGTTTGCTTTCGTAACCAACGAGAGCTATAAGAAAATTGCCATAGAACGTGGCGGTATGGACCCGGAGAAGGTCCACGTACTGCGTAGCGGCCCGAAGTTGGAGCGCCTGAAGATTCAGGAGCCCAAGCCCGAGGTAAAGCGTGGCAAGAAGTATATGGTTGGTTACCTGGGTGTAATCGGCCAGCAGGAGGGTATCGAATATGTCCTGGAAGCAGCTCGCTATCTGAAGGAAGACAAGGGCCGCAACGATATCTTTTGGGGCATTGTTGGCGGCGGACCCCACCTGGAAGCGCTTCGCAAGAAGGCCGCTGATATGGGGCTGACCGACGTACTGGAATTTACCGGCAGAGTTTCCGACCAGAAACTGCTCGATTATCTGAATACGGCCGATGTCTGCGTAAATTCCGACGAGTATAACGAGATGAACGATAAGTCAACCATGAACAAAGTCCTGGAATATATGGCTCTGGGCAAGCCTATCGTTCAGTTTGACCTTACCGAAGGACGCTATTCCGCTCAGGATGCTTCGCTTTATGCCGAGCGCAATAACGCCCACGACCTGGCCGATAAGGTGCTGTATCTGCTCGAAAATCCCGAACAGCGCCGTAAGATGTCGGAGATTGGACGTTCGCGAATCCTTAACGAGCTGTCGTGGGACCATACTTCGCGTGCGCTGGTACATGCCTACGACGACTATTTCAGCGCTCGCGGACTTTAATCGGCCCCGTGGCTGCAAAATGTCAGGCCTGAAGAATCCAACTCTATCAATATAAATGATGTATGCCGGATATATTTTGTATATTCGGCATATATTTATTAATTTTGTCGAATATGATACGATTAGTTTTTGCAATGGTTGCAGCGATAAGTCTTACGGCCTGCGGTGGTAAACAGGCGCAGACTGCCGACTCTGCGGAGGCGCAGCCGCTTCGGGGCCCTGTTGAGGCTTCGGCTGATTCGCTTTACGGCTATGTAGAGCAGCAGGTTGGCTTCGGCCCTCGAGTGCCGCAATCGTCGGCTCACGAGGCTTGCCGCAATTATATCTGCAATAAACTGAAAGCATTCGGCGTTGATACGGTAGCGATGCAGCCCGTAGCCGTAGAGAACTATCTCGGCCAAAAGCTGACGGCTTACAATATCTTCGGACAGATTAATCCCTCGGCTGGAGAGCGCATATTGCTTTTGGCCCATTACGATACACGTCCGTGGGCCGATGAGGACCCCGATGAGGCAAATCAGGCAAAGCCGCTCGACGGTGCTAACGATGGAGCATCGGGCGTTGCCGTAATGATGGAGATTGCTCGCTGCCTGAAGTCTGCGCCGTTGGACAGCATCGGTGTCGACCTGCTGTTTGTCGATGTAGAAGATTCCGGCCAGCCCGGTGGCGACAACGAAGAAAGCTGGTGCTTGGGCACCCAGAAGTGGGCCGACAATATGCCCTATTCAACCCCTGATGAGCGTCCGCGCTTCGGCATCCTGTTCGACATGGTTGGCGGTCAGGGGGCTCGGTTTAACCGCGAATATCTTTCTGTGTCGTATGCCAAGCCCTATGTAGATAAGATTTGGGCTATGGCCGATGCCTCCGGTTTTGGTAGCCGGTTCCCCAATTCGATAGGGGCCTCGGTGATTGACGATCATCTATATATCAATCGCGCAGGAATCCCGTGTGTGGACATTATCGAGTGTGGCAATGCGGCTACCGGTAGTTTCCCCCCGACATGGCATACGCTCGATGATAACGTGCAGGCTATTGACCGCTCGGTAATGCGCGAGGTGGCGCAAGTGGTGCTGAATCTACTCTACCGCGAGGATGGCAAACTTTAAAAACAGTTGAAAAAAATGACTATAAACGAAAAACAAGACGAAATCATCGACGAGCTCTCCGGACTGGATGACTGGATGGACCGTTACGGATATATTATCGACCTGGGCAACTCCCTGCCCGCTATCGACGAGAAGTTGAAAACGCCCTCCCGACTGATTGAAGGATGCCAGAGCCGCGTTTGGCTGGAAGCAACTCTCAACGATGAGGGCCACGTAATCTTTACCGCCGATTCCGACGCTATCATCGTAAAAGGTATCATCTCTATGCTGATCGACGTGCTCTCCGATCATACTCCGCAGGAAATTCTCGATGCCGACCTCTACTTTATCGACCGCATCGGCCTGTCGGAACACCTGTCGCCGACTCGCTCCAACGGTCTGCTGGCAATGGTAAAGCAAATCCGTGCATACGCCCTTGCCTTCTCAACCCTTTCAAAGAAATAATCACCTTAAATACAGATAACTATGTTTAAAAATCAGCCTTCAGGGTTGTACGTCTTAGCGTTGGCCAACACCGGCGAACGCTTCGGCTACTACACTATGCTCGCGATTTTCCTGTTCTATTTGCAGGCAAAATTCGGCTTGGATGCCACATGGACCGGACAGATTTTCTCAATCTTTCTGGCATTAGTTTACTTTATGCCGCTCGTTGGCGGTTGGCTGGCCGATAAGTGGAGCTTCTCCAAGTGCGTTGTTTCCGGTATCTGCGTAATGTTTATCGGCTATGCTTTGATGTCGGCTCCTACGCCCGTGCGTACCAACACGTCAATGATGATTCTGTTCGCCGCCCTGCTGCTGATTTCTGTCGGTACGGGTCTGTTCAAGGGGAACCTGCAAGTAATGGTTGGCGACCTCTATAACGACCCGAAATATAGTTCGCAGCGCGACTCTGCCTTCTCGCTGTTCTATATGGCTATTAACCTGGGCTCAATGTTTGCCCCCGGTGCGGCTATCTATTTCAAGAACTTGGCCCTGAATCAGGGTGGGTTCGCTACCAACGACCCGATGGCTGCAACGGTTAGCAACTGGTGTTTGGACACCAACTGCTTCGCCAATATGCCCGCTGAAGGCTCCGAGCAGCTGAAAAATATGACCGAATTTGCCACCAAGAACGGCATGGAGAAGGGGGGCGATGTAGCCCAATTCCTAACGCAGTATCTGGGCGATTTCGCTGCTCAATGTAATCAGGCCGGTGCCGATCTGATGCAGTTCGCTAACGACTATATTACCGCCTTCTCAACCGGTTGCTCCTACGCCTTTGGCTTGGCTTGCGTATCGCTGGTTGTCAGCTTCTTGATTTACTTCCTCGGTCGCCGCACCTACGCCCATATTATCACCAACAAGAAAGATAAGACTAAGGGCGAAGCTAAGGCTACCAACGAACCCGAACTTACTCCTCAGCAGACCAAGCAGCGCGTTGTTGCCCTGCTGTTGGTATTTGCCGTTGTAATCTTCTTCTGGATGGTATTCCACCAGAATGGCCAAACCCTCACTGAGTTTGCTAAGAGCTGCACCAGCTCCGTAGCTACCGGATGGACCCGCATCGGCTTTGACCTCCGTTCATTAGTTGCTATCGCTATCGGCGTTTATGCCCTGTTCGGATTGTTCCAGAGCAAGACCGGCAAAGGCCGTACAATCTGCGGTGTAATCCTCCTGGCTGTTGCCGCATTTGTTGGATATATCTACACTCAGACACCCGCCGAAGTTGAAGGTATCGACCCCGCTGCTTATCAGCAATTCAACCCGTTCTTCGTTGTTGCCCTTACGCCGTTCTCGCTGGCTATCTTCGGATGGTTGGCCAACCGTGGCAAGGAGCCTTCGGCTCCGCGCAAGATTGGCTACGGTATGGTTATGGCCGCTGCCGCTTACTGCGTAATGGTTTGTGCATCGCTCTCGCTGGTCGGTACCAATGGTTCCGTATCCCCCGATTGGCTGATTTCAACCTATCTGTTGCTGACCTTCGCCGAACTGCTACTCTCGCCGATGGGAATCAGCTTCGTCAGCAAGGTTGCACCTCCCAAGTTGAAGGGCTCGATGATGGGGGGTTGGTTCGCCGCTACCGCTATCGGCAACTACCTTGTGTCTATCCCGATGATGCTTTGGGGCAAGATTCCGGTTTATGCAATTTGGAGCATCCTTATCGCTATCTGCCTGCTGTCGGCCGCCTTCATCTTCTCTATCATGAAGAAACTTGAGGCCGCAACCGGCGATGCTCCCCAAAAGTAACCTCGCCTAAAGCGATATAAAAGCTTTAAGAGCTTTAACCACGGCTGCTGGCCCGGTTAAAGCTCTTAATTCGTTTATAGGGGGGGAGGCAGGCCCTCGGCTTCCACCTCGGGCACCGTGGTTGATGAACAGAGAGGGGGAGAGGTGAGAGGGAAGAGGGAAAAGGGAGGGGGAAGAGGGGATTAGCGGAGGGCGAGGTAGAAATGCCAGAGGGCGAGGGCGGTGGAGACGGCGACGTTGAGGGAGTGCTTGGTGCCTTCTTGGGGGATTTCGATGCAGTTGT
The DNA here is from genome assembly GCA_964514745.1 of uncultured Alistipes sp. Taxonomy (GTDB): domain Bacteria; phylum Bacteroidota; class Bacteroidia; order Bacteroidales; family Muribaculaceae; genus UBA7173. The sequence goes on along the minus strand of CAZEST010000018.1, from coordinate 9,722 downwards.
CGCAGATGTCAACAACCGCTTGGTCTACGCCGTCAACCTCGTGGCCCACAACGATTGCATACTTGCCATCGCGGTTTACATCAAAGCGCTCCAGCGAGATCGACCCCTTGACCAATTCTAAGGCACAAACGCGGTAGCCGTCGGCCTGTAGCTGCTTTACGGCGTCAATGGTTGACTTGTGGTAGGTCCAGCTTACCGAGTCCTCGGCTCCGAGGGCCGTCTTATGGATTTCGACCGATGGGGGAGTGGCGGTAATGCCGCAGAGCGCCAGGCGCTCTACGCGGAAGGCGTCTGACGTGCGGAATATCGAGCCGATATTATTCAGGCTGCGGATATTATCCAGTACAACTACCAGCGGAATTTTCTTCTTCAGGCGGTAGCCCTCGACGCTGTCGCGTCCCATATCTAGTATTGTCTTCTTCTCCATCAAATTCAATTTGAAAATTTCGTAGTGCAAAGTTGCTAAAAAAAACTCAATTACCCAATTTGACGGGGTAATTACCAACTTTTTGCGTAACTTTGCAGTATCTAACGGTGTTATTATCTAAAAGAACACGAAATTTATGGAAACAACCCGTCAAGCAAAAATAGCGCGTCTGCTCCAGAAGGAGCTTAGCGAAATTCTGCGTTTGCAGACCGCAAAAACTCATGGCATTATAATCTCGGTATCGTCGGTGCGCGTAAGCCCCGACCTGTCGGTCGCGAAGGCCTACCTTTCGGTGTTCCCCTCGTCGAAAAGCCAGGAGATTATTGAGAACTTAACACGCAACGCTAAGTCGGTGCGCTACGACCTCGGACAGAAGGTGCGCTACCAGCTGCGCAAAGTGCCCGAATTGGCCTTCTTCCTCGATGATTCGCTCGACTATATCGAGAACATCGACAACCTCCTCAAGTCTGACTCTTCCTCAGAGGCCAACCAATAACCACGGTGGCCGAGGCGGAAGCCGAGGCTCTACAGAAGCCGAAACTCTAAATAATAAACCAACGAACTTTGGAAGAAGATTACGACATTCGCCGGGAAGCGGCGCGTAGCGACTCCGATACCGACTTTGAGCGTGCATTACGCCCTCGCCGATTCGACGACTTTTCCGGCCAGGATAAGGTGGTTGAGAATCTGCGCGTATTCGTGCAGGCTGCCCGTATGCGTGGCGAAGCGCTCGACCATCTGCTCCTTTATGGCCCTCCCGGATTAGGGAAGACAACCCTCTCGGCGATTATCGCTAATGAGTTGGGCGTTGGCTTCAAGGTTACGTCGGGCCCTGTTCTTGACAAGCCCGGCGACTTGGCCGGCATCCTTACCTCGCTGGAGGAGAACGACGTGCTGTTTATCGACGAAATCCATCGCCTGAGTCCGGTCGTTGAAGAATACCTCTATTCGGCAATGGAGGATTATCGCATCGACATTATGATTGACAAGGGCCCGGGTGCGCGTTCCGTGCAGCTCTCCTTGTCGCCGTTTACGCTCATCGGTGCTACAACCCGTAGCGGCCTGCTGACGTCGCCGTTGCGAGCCCGTTTCGGCATCCCCTGCCATCTGGAATATTACGACCACGAGGTATTGGAGCGCATCATTTTGCGCTCGGCTCGTTTGCTCCAGGTTAAATGCAGCGCGGAGGCTGCCCACGAGATTGCCCTGCGCTCGCGCGGTACGCCCCGTATTGCTAACCGCTTGTTGCGCCGTGTGCGCGACTTTGCAATGGTGAAAGGTTCCGGAGCCATCGACCCGGAGATTGCTCGCTATTCCCTCGAAGCCCTAAATATCGACCGTTACGGTCTCGACGAGATTGACAATAAAATCCTTTCAACAATTATCACCAAATTCAACGGTGGACCGGTCGGGCTGTCAACTATTGCCACGGCTTTAGGCGAGGATGCCGGCACGGTAGAGGAGGTCTACGAGCCGTTCCTTATCAAGGAGGGTTTTATCAAGCGTACGCCTCGCGGCCGCGAAGTTACCGACCTAGCCTGGTCGCATCTCGGCCTTAACCGCATGAACTTTGGTAACGGTCTTTTCGACTAATAAACCTCACACATATATATCTTCCACATTTAGAATTATGAGTCCGGAGGATTCATAATTGCTCGAACAATGGCTTCAATAAAATCGCTTTTTAAAGACACCGCCATTTATGGCGTTAGTTCTATCGTCGGGAGGTTTCTCAACTGGTGCCTCGTCCCGATGTATACCTATCTCTTTGATGCTAAAGAGTATGGTATCGTCACCAATATTTATGCATACGTAGCTCTTGCTTTGGTAATCCTTACCTACGGTATGGAGACCGGTTTCTTCCGTTTTGCTAATCATGAACGTTGGAAAGACCCGATGCAGGTCTATACTACCGGGTTGATATCGCTGGCAACCAGTTCGCTGCTGTTTATCGTGGCCGGATGTCTGCTATCACCGGAGTTGGCGGGGCTCTTGAACTGTAGTGCGCATCCGTCGTTTATCTGGATGATGATTATAACCGTAGGCGTTGATGCCTATACCGCGCTGCCGTTTGCCTATCTGCGTTATCAAAAGCGTCCGATGCGCTTCGCAACGCTGAAGCTTATAAGTATCGGCCTTAATATCGGCTTGAATATCTTCTTTATCTTGGTATGTCCTTGGATTTGGAAGAGTGCCCCTCAATATATTAGCTGGTTCTATAATCCCGATTTCGGTATCGGTTATATTTTCCTGGCTAATCTTATCAGTTCTCTGGCCGTGTTGTTGATGCTCTATCCGGAGCTGACGCGCGTGCGCTATAGCTTCAATGGCAAGTTGTTGCGCGAGATGCTTCTTTATAGCTATCCGATTCTGATTCTCGGTATTGCCGGAATTATGAACCAGACGCTCGATAAGATTCTCTATCCTATGCTGATTGCCGACCATGCAGAAGCAATGACCGGGTTGGGTATCTATGGCGCCAACTATAAGATTGCCATCGTGATGGTAATGTTTACCCAGGCCTTCCGCTTCGCCTATGAGCCGTTTATCTTTGCTCAGAATAAGGAGGTGAAAGGGGCTGACAAGAATGCCTCCTACGTGCAGGCGATGAACTGGTTCGTTGTCTTCGGCCTGTTTATCTTCCTCGGCGTAATGTTCTTCTTGCCCGTACTGCGCTACTTTATTTCTCCGCAATATTTCGTTGGTTTGAAGGTGGTGCCGATTATCATGATGGCGGAATTCTTTGCTGGCATATTCTTTAATCTCTCGCTCTGGTATAAGCTTTCCGACCAAACTATCTGGGGAACATGGTTCTCCCTGATGGGCCTGGCCGTTACGGTTCTGCTCAATGCGCTGTTCGTGCCGTCTTTCGGCTATATTGCTTGTGCGTGGGCCGCCTTCGGTTGCTATTGCTTTATGATGATAGCCAGCTACCTGGTTGGCCAGCGCAAATATCCGATTGCCTACGATCTGCGTAAGCTTAGTCTGTATTTCATTACCGCTTTGGCCTTATGGGGCGTTAGCAATCTGCTGACTACTGAAAATAACTGGATTGATTTCCCCTTCCGCGTTCTCCTGTTGGCCGTTTATTGCGGAGCGGTTGTAATGATTAACCGTGCGCTCTCAAAATAAAACTCTCCCATAGATATGAAAATAGCCCTGCTCAGTACCAATTACGATTTAGGCGGCGCCGCCATCGTTACCAAACGATTGATGGACGCCCTGCGCAATGCCGGCCATGATGCTCGCATGATTGTAGCGCGACCGGGTGCTGCAGAGCCTACCGATGAGGCGGTAATCCGCGTCGATAAGTTGCGCTGGGCCGTGCCGTTCCTGCGCGAGAGGGCGGAGCTATATCTTAAGGGCGTTAAGCGCAGTAATCTCTTCAAACTCTCTACCGGACTCTACGGCGTAGGGCTGGAGGCTCATCCCTTCGTTAGCGAAGCCGACGTGATAATGATTAACTGGGCTTCGCAGGGATTCCTTTCGTTGGACTCCTTCGAGGCAATTTTGGCAACCGGCAAACCGGTTATCTATACGATGCACGACCTTTGGCCGGCTACTGCGCTCTGTCATTTGCCGGAACACTGTCGCGGCTATGCCGACGGTTCTCGGTGTAGTGGTTGCCATTATCTTGGTCGCCGGAGTGCCGCTCAGAAGCTCCCCTTGCAAATTGCCGAGCGCAAGCAGCGCCTCTTCTCGGCAGAGAACCTCCGCTTGGTAGCGGTCAGCAACTGGCAAAAGGCGCAGGCCGAGCAGAGCAGTTTCCTGCAGGGCAAGCAGATTGACGTTATCCCTCACGCTTTTCCGGTTGACCTCTATCATTCGGGCCAAAAGGTGACGGCCGATGGCCAACGCTTGATTGTAATGGCTGCCGCGCGCCTGGATGACCCTATTAAGGACCTGCCGACGGCGGTTGAAGCGCTAAATATCTACGCGTGGGATCATCCCGACATGGCTGCTAAAACGGAAGTTGTCTTTGCCGGCGGACTTTCCAATCCGTCAATCCTGAAATCGCTGAAGTTGGCTTATCGCTATTGCGGCCCTTTGTCGGCCGAACAGTTGCGCGATCTGTATAGCAGGGCATCCGTAGTGCTCTCCTCCTCGAAATTCGAGACCATGGGGGCAACCCTCATGGAGGGCATGGCTGCCGGTGCAATCCCTGCTACATTCGGTGATGCCGGTCAGCGCGATATCGTTACGGATGCCGTCAATGGTTTCCTCGCTCCGGTCCATACTCCGGCTTCGCTTGCCTTCACTATCTACGTTGCTATGGCTACGGCGGCCGAAGTTGATGAAACCGGCGACTTCTCGCCCGACTTTCTCCACTCGGAGGTGGCCCGCCGCTTCTCCCCGGCGGTCATAGCCTCCCGCTACCTCTCCCTGGTTCCTTAACCCTCGGCCTGCGCCGCCTGTTTTCAGTTCAGGGCCATCGGCTTCCGCCTCGGGCACCGTCTATTTTGGCTCTCTTCTCTTTTATTCTTATTCTTCTATGATTCTTCAACTTGCAGTGCTCTTTGCGTTTCTTGCATTGGGCGAATTAATCGTTTATTTGACCGGAATTCCTATACCGTCAAGCATTATCGGTATGTTGCTGCTGACGGCAGCCCTGAAATTGCGCATTGTCCGCCTTATCTGGGTTAACAAGGTCTCCGACTTTCTGATTCAGAACTTGGGTTTCTTCTTCGTGCCGGCCGGCGTCGGACTGATGAATTGCCTGGGCTTGCTCTCCGACCAATGGTTGCCGATTGTCGGTGCCTCGATAATCAGTACATTTGTGATAATCGCCGTAACCGGATGGGTCCACCAGCTGGTCCGCCGTGCTGTCTCCAAGTAACCGCTAAACACTGATAGAATAATGGAATTTTTTGAGAATAAATATTTTCTGATAGCACTGACGTTCCTGGTTTATTTCGGGGCGATGAAGATTCAGCGCCGCACCGGGCTCAAACTGCTGAATCCTATCTTGATAGCGATCATCGTGCTGATTGTATTCCTGGAATTGGTAGGCGTTAACTACGAAACTTACTCGCAGGGGGGCGCCCTGATCGATTTTTGGTTGAAGCCGGCCGTAGTAGCCCTTGGCGTACCCTTGTATAAACAGTTGGAAACGATTAAGAAGCAGATGTTGCCGATATTGTTGGCCGAACTTGCCGGCTGTGTGCTGGGGGTAGTGTCGGTAGTGGTTGTTGCGGAATTGCTGGGGGCCAGCCGTGAGGTTGTGCTCTCGTTGGCACCGAAGGCGGTAACTACGCCCATCGCTATGGAGATATCTTCGGCTGTAGGCGGCATACCGCCGTTGACCGCAGCCGTAGTTGTCTGCGTTGGTATTTTCGGAGGTATGGCCGGCTTCGGGATGGTGCGCATGAGCCGTATCAAGAGCCCAATGGCCGGAGGCCTGTCAATCGGTACGGCCTCCCACGCCGTCGGTACGGCCGCCTCCATGGAGCGCAGCCAGCGCATCGGCGCCTTCTCCTCCCTGGGCCTCACCCTCAACGGATTACTGACAGCTCTGCTTGCCCCGTTGATACTTAGTTTCCTGGGTTATTAGGTCTGTTAGGTAAGTTTAACATTCTTAATAGGCGAATAATCCCTACATTTGCAGATAAATCTAACTAATCCTAATTATCTTACCGAATTATCATTACCAATGATTCAACGACATTTTGTTGTAGCGACAGCATTATCTTTAGGTATTACCGCCTTAGCTAATGTTACCGTTGGCAGTGCCTCTTATCTTGACCGTTTTCCGGGCTACGACAGCGCCGGACGTAACAGTTATCCCTCCGGGAATCCTTATCTTAGTGGCGACGTTGCTGATAAGCCTGTACCGACCAACGACTGGTGGTCGGCAGAGGTTGCTAATCCTCATGCTACGTCAATTTTTAACTACCCCTTAGCCCTGAAACCCCTCGACAATGGTTTGGCAATCATCAAGAATATCCAGCGCCAAGCTATCGTCGATGTTAATCCGCTGCTGGTAGGACTGGAAGGCCTCAACGCAGCGTCGACTACGGTGTGCAACTATTCCGATTGGGGCGTAACGTTGCGCTGGGCCGGTTCGGGTAGCTCTATGGAGGCTATTGTCTGCATGGGTGTGCCGATGGTCTACTTTACCCGTACGGCAGGCACGGCCAATGTCAGGATTGCGCTGCTCAGCGGTGAGGTTACGGTTGACGGCAATGTGGCTGTAGTTACCGGATGCTATAACCAGGCCAGCTACGCTCTGTATGCGCCTACCGGTTGTACATGGCAGGCCGATGGCCTAACATTAACCCTGAATCTCGGCAGTAAAGATTATTGGACGGCAGCTATGCTCCCCGATAATACTACCGACGCTATGGCTAAGGCAAAGCAGTGGGCTAAGTTTGCCTTCGCATTCCCTACCGACACTAAGGCTGAATATAGCGTAAATGGTGGGCAGGTTGCGACCGACTACAAGGTTACGCCTACTCTGAAAGAGCCCGGAGCGCATACCTTGATGGGCGTTTTGCCTCACCAGTATAACCACGCTGTTGCCGGCCAGGAGTTTACCGGCGACTATTACAATACGGTTCGCGGTACGATGAAGATGTTCGATGGTGAGGACTATAAAACCGAACTTACGTTCAAGGGAATTATCCCGGCTTTGCCAGGTGCTCAGACTGCAGAATCGGGCTATTCTTTGGCCGAGTTGAAGACCTTGGTCAACAATGTGTGTGAAGACAACGGTTTTGCCGATTGGACCGACTCGTATAACGATGGCCAGCTGCTGAATCGACTTACGGTTACCGCTCGTGCAGCCTACGAGAGCGGCGATACGGAGGGATTCAATAAGGCTTTTGCGCTGGTGAAGAGCCAGCTGGAGAAGTGGATGACCGCCAAGGATGGCGATGTTGCTTTCGTGTTTTATTATCATAAACCGTGGTCAACGATGTTAGGCTATCCGGCCGGTCACAGCCAGGACAGCAATATCAACGACCATAATTTCCATTGGGGTTACTTCATTAATGCTGCTTCGTTGGTAGCCGAGCACGATGCCAACTGGCTGTCGCAGTGGGGCGGAATGGTTGACCTGCTGGTGCGCGACGTTGCTTGCATCGACCGCAACGACTCGATGTTCCCCTATCTGCGTTCGTTCTCGCCCTACGCAGGCCATTGCTGGGCTAACGGCCTGGCTTCGTTGAGTCTGGGTAACGATGAAGAGTCTACCTCGGAGGCGATGATGTGTCATGCTGCAATAATGCAGTGGGCAGCCTTGCGTGGCGATAACGCCCTGCTGGATGCGTGCGTTTGGATGTATGCAACCGAACTGTCGGCAATTCAGAGCTATTGGTTCGACACCCGTGGCGAGGTTTTGCCCTCTGATTTCCAGTCAGCGCTGGCTTCGCGAGTATTCGGCAACTCATATGATGACGAAAACTTCTGGGGCGGCGGTATCGCCGGCTCTTATGGTATACAGATTTATCCCGTGCAGGCATCGTCGACCTACTTGGTTGATGACAAGGCTTATGCCGCCAAGTTGTGGAATGCAATGTGCAACCAGACCGGAATCCTTTCGGGCGAAAACAACCCGAATATCTGGTATGATGCATGGGCGCAGTTCCTGGCTATGATTTCTCCGGCCGATGCTCTTAACTTCTACAAGACAGCTCCTAATCTGGGCGAAAAGTTCGGGGCAAGTCAGGCTATGACTTACCAATGGATTCATGCGCTGGCTGCGCTCGGCACGCCCGACCCGAAGGTATGGGGCGACTACCCGTTCTCTACCACCTTCCGCAACGGCAATGTTGAAACCTACGCTGTCTATAACTATACCAACCAAGCAAAGACCGTAACCTTCAGCGACGGATTCACGATGGTTGCTGCTGCCAACAAACTTACAACCGCAACCGGTACGGCTCCTGATGACGGAGACGACGATCCGGGCATTGTTACTCCCGGCGGAGGTGACCAGGGCGGAGGCTCCGGCGATACCGGCGAAGCAACGGATGCTTGCATCACCGTTGACCGCGAGGCTTCCGAGGGTACGTTCAATGGCGACTATACTATCTCCTGTTCAACTTCCGGCAACAACGTTACGATTACCGCTAAATTCGACGGAACGTATGACGGCTTTGCCGGCCCATGGTTCTTCAACCAAACCAACGGGGGCTTCCAGGAGATGTCGATGACGGAAACGTCTGCCGGCGTCTATTCCATAACGCTGACCAATCAGCAGGTTGGCTCGCTGGTAGAATTCCGCGTTAAAATTGCGTTTGCCGGAGGCTTGGCAGTTACTAAGTTGCTCGACTACGAGGTAGGCAAGAGCTGTGCATCCTCGTCGGTCGACGCGGTTGAATTGCTCGAATTCGCGGTTTCGCCTAATCCGGCCCATGATTTTGTTGACGTAACCCTGGGCGAAGCTGCGGATGCCGTGATTTCCGTATTCGACGCTTCCGGCCGTTGCCTGCTGAATCAGTCGGTAAGTCGCAGCACCGGTAATTCGGTAGTGCGCTTGAACGTTGCAGGCTGGGCTTCCGGAGTCTACTTCGTAACGGTTCAGAAGGCAAATCAAGGCGCTGTTCGTCGACTGATAAAACTTTAAATCCGCTATAATTTTTGCGTTGAGATTTTGTCTATATAAGATTAAATAGTATCTTTGCAATTTGTATAAGATACTCAAACTCAACGTAATTCTTAAAACCACCCCGTAGAGCTAAGGTCTTTGCTTTAGCTCTACGGCTATAAACCATGAAACGGAAATGATAGAGTTGAAATGTCCTGTATGCCAGGGAAACAAACATCAGGTCAACGAAAATGGAGAATATCGTTGCCTCTACTGTGGTGCAGTCTTCACTGTAAAACTCGGACCAACAACGCCTCCTTCCCCCGAAGAAGCAGGCCCGAATGTAACGTCGGAGCAGCAAGCTGATGCGTCGACGGTGCAACCGAATGCAACGATGTTCAGTTCTCAACCCGGTTATGGCTCATGTACGATAAAGTATGGCGGTACGGTTCTGCTGCTTGTGCCCTACACGATGAAAATCTATGCCAATAACCAGTTGGTAGGAATGGGCCCGGCCCAAAAGCCCTTTGAAGTTACCTTCCCCATCGAATGTAAGCGTGTCTTTATAAAAGTTTCGATGTTTGCTAATAAATCCGCCGAGTATATCTTGAATGCAGAACCCGGTACGGACTATACCTTTAAGATCGATTACGCTCGCTTGCTTGGCTTGCTGACGTTAAAACCGATGGGCCCCGGAGTAAAAAAATAAACTTTTAACCCAATCATAACCCATTTGAAAAGCCCGAAGGTCAATTCCCTCCGGGCTTT
>CAZEST010000017.1:0-22356 GCA_964514745.1 uncultured Alistipes sp. | reverse complement strand
CCAAATACATCTACATCGTAGAAATCAAAATTGATGCCTCAGCCGAGGCTGCCCTACGCCAAATCGACCAAAACGGCTATGCCACCCCCTACCTCGCCGATGGCCGCCAACTCCGCAAGCTCGGTATCAACTTCTCTACCGCTACCCGCACCATCAGCGATTGGCGCCAAGCGTAACCGCCGACATACCATCGGGCGGATTGGCCGGAAGGCACCATGACAACTCACCACCGGTTTTGGACGGGAATTTTTTGGAAATTGAAAATTTTGGTGTAAATTTGTAAAATCTAATCAAAGATAAATTTCCAAGTTTATTCTATGCGAACAAAATATAAGAGAGTGCTGCTGAAGCTTAGCGGCGAGTCGCTGATGGGCGACCAGCATTATGGTATCGACCCCAAGCGTCTGGAGGAGTATGCAACCCAGATTAAGGCTGTTGCCGACACGGGCGTGCAGCTGTCAATCGTTATCGGTGGCGGTAATATCTTCCGCGGTATGCAGGGCGCTGCAAAGGGCTTTGACCGCGTGAAGGGCGACCAAATGGGTATGCTTGCCACGGTTATCAACTCGCTGGCCCTCAGCTCCGCGCTGGAGGCTATCGGTCAGAAGGCCAAGGTGTTCACCGCTATCGCTATGCACCCCATTGGCAACCACTACAGCAAGTGGCGCGCCATCGAGGCTATGGAGCAGGGCGAAATCGCTATCCTGTCGGGCGGTACGGGTAACCCGTTCTTCACAACCGACACCGGTGCGGCTCTGCGCGGCGTTGAAATTGAGGCCGACGTGATGCTCAAGGGCACCCGCGTTGACGGCATCTACACCGCCGACCCCGAAAAGGATCCGAAGGCTACGAAGTTCTCGGAAATCACTTACGACGAGGTTTACACTCGCGGCCTGAAGGTTATGGACCTCACCGCTACCGCCCTCTGCAAGGAGAACCACCTGCCCATCGTTGTGTTTGACATGGACACCGTTGGCAACCTCGGCAAGGTGCTGGCCGGCGAACCTATCGGCACCCTCGTCTACTAATCAAGTTTAACCCTAAAAGTTATATACTCACCATGACAGACCCCAAAACTTACCTCGACCCCGCGGAAGAGAAGATGGAAATGGCAGTTGCTTATCTCGACGAATCTCTCGCTCATATCCGCGCCGGCAAAGCAAATCCGAAAATTCTCGACGGCGTTAAAGTGAACTATTACGGTTCTGCCGCACCGATTTCAAACGTTGCTAATGTCTCAGTGCCTGATGCCCGCACTATCGCTATCACTCCCTGGGAAAAATCAATGTTCAAGGAGATTGAAAAAGCTATCATCAACTCCGACCTCGGTATTACCCCCGAAAACAACGGTGAAGTTATCCGCATCTCTATTCCCCCGCTGACCGAGGAACGTCGTAAGCAGCTGGTTAAGCAGTCGAAAGGCGAAGCTGAGAACGCAAAAGTTTCAGTGCGCAACGCCCGTCGCGACGCCATTGAAGGCTTGAAGAAAGCCGTTAAGCAAGGCATGCCCGAAGATGTTGAAAAGGATGCCGAAGCCTCTGCTCAGAAGCTCCACGATAAATATCTCAAGAAAATCGACGAACTTTTTGCCGCCAAGGAAAAGGAAATCCTTACGGTATAAGAAATAACTGTTTGATGCAGACAGTACTGTTTCACGAAACCATATTCGGACCGATTCATTCCCGTCGTTTAGGGACCTCGTTAGGGGTCAATTTAACCCCTAACGACGGGAAAATCTGTTCATTTGACTGCCTCTATTGCGAGGCCGGCTTCAACGCTCAAGGCGTAGGTTCCACCGGCTTCTCGCCTCGCGAAGAAGTAAAGCTACTGCTGGGCGAAAAGCTGAGCGAGATCCACAGCTCTGGTGGCAAGCTCGACGTAATCACGTTTTCCGGCAACGGCGAACCTACGCTCCACCCGGAATTTGCCAACATCGTTGACGACACCATCGCCATGCGCAACCGTTTCTTCCCGGAAGCAAAGGTCAGCGTGCTGACCAACTCTACGCGAATCGGCTCTGCCGAGGTTGTTGCAGCCCTCAAAAAAGTTGACAACAACATTCTGAAGCTTGACTCAGCCATTGACGCTACAATCCGCCTGATTGACCGCCCCAACCAACCGGGATTCACTGCTGAACGCGTTATCTCGCAGCTAAAGCAGTTCTCCGGCACCGGCATCATCCAGACCATGATGCTCCGCGGCCAATGGGAAGGGCAAAAAATCGACAACACCGTCAACCAAGAGGTTGAAGCACTGATTGCAGCCTATCGCGAAATCGCGCCACGCGAAATCATGCTCTACTCCATCGACCGCCAAACGCCTGCGCGCACCCTCGAGAAGATCCCAGCCGAAGAGCTGCAAGCCATAGGCGAACGCATCCGTCAAGCCACCGGCCTCCCTGTCCAAGTCAACTAACCTCCGCTCCCGCCCTTCCCATCCCTCCCATCAGTCCTATTACTCCCATTAGTCCCATTCCCCCCATGATATCCCTCGCTAAAGGCGACAAAGTCGCAATCCTCTCCCCGGCCTCTATCATCAACCCCGACTTCGTTAAGGGCGCCGTCGAAACTCTGACCCAATGGGGGCTGGAGCCCATCGTAATGCCCCATACATTGGGCGAAGACGGGTCCTTCAGCGGCTCTGCCAACGATCGTCTGGCCGACTTTAAAGCAGCTCTGTCAGACCCGGAAGTAAAGGCTATTATCTGTAGCCGCGGAGGATATGGATGCGTCCACATGCTGGCGGAGCTCGACCGATTTATCACCGAGCAGAACCTTGAGGAGAAATGGCTGGTAGGATTTAGCGACGTTTCCGCCCTCCACGGCCTTTGGGCTAAGCATGGATGGCCATCGGTCCATGCATCAATGGCCAAGCATTTAGCGCTCGGAGGCCCCTCCGACCAACTGAATCTTCAGCTCCTATCAATCCTGAAAGGCGAAAAGCCAACCCTTACATTCCAAACCGGGTTCTCCGGCTCGGAATACAGCACGGCGAACCGCCAAGGCGAAAGCAACGGGGTAGTTGTTGGAGGCAACATGGCCGTATTAGGCGGATTAATCGGCACACCCTATTCGCCCATCAAGCCCGGCACGATTCTGCTTATTGAAGATATTGCCGAGCCCATATACAAGATAGAGCGCATACTCTATCAACTCCGTTTGGCCGGGATTTTCGACAACCTGGCCGGCCTGCTAGTTGGACAATTCACCGACTACAAGGCGCCCTCGCGCGACCACGACGATATGTATGCCATGATTTCCAAGTTTGTCGGCAACGACAGCTTCCCGATTGCAATGGACATACCTATCGGACACATCGACTGCAATCACCCCCTACTACTGAATCAGCAAGCCCACTTATCAGTCAACGGCTCTTCAGCAACGCTCAGCTACAAATAGCGCAAAACGTGCGAAGCGTATATTCCCAAATTCTTAAATCAACTTAATTCTCGTGTAGGCATGAGCAATGAACAACAAAAAGCATCTCCTCTATTCTCCATCATAACGGTTACTTATAACGCTGAGAAAGAGTTGCCACGCACGCTTCGAAGCGTCCGCGAGCAAACATTCGACAGCTATGAGCACCTGATTATCGACGGGGCCTCGAAAGATGCAACCGTTGAGATTGCCCAAAAGGACGCACCGGATTATCAGAGGCTGGAATCCTCGCCCGACAGAGGCCTCTACGATGCTATGAACAAGGGGCTGGCAATGGCGCAGGGCGATTACGTACTGTTTCTCAACGCCGGCGACACGTTCCATTCAGCCAACACCCTGCAACACGTTGCCGGAAAGATTCTCGACAACGACTTTCCCGGAGTTGTCTATGGCCAGACCGACCTGGTTGATGCCGACGGCAAGCGCCTGGCAGCTCGCCATCTGGAGGCCCCGGTAGAACTCAACTATAATAGTTTTAAGGAGGGCATGGTTGTATGCCACCAGGCGTTCTATGCGTTGCGCCGAATCGCCGACAACTTCGACCTGCGCTATCGCTTCTCAGCCGACTATGAATGGTGTATCCGCGTATTGCAACACAGCCGCCATACCTGCTACCTCGATGAGGTTGTGGCCGACTACCTTATGGAGGGAATGACCACGCGCAACCGCCGCAAATCGCTGATTGAACGATTCAAGATCATGTGCTACTACTACGGCACACTGCCAACTATCCTCCGCCATTTCAAGTTTCTGCTTCGCTTCCGTCGTCGCCGGAAACTCGAACAAACGATTTTACATCCTAATAGCTAATGATTATTCTCAACACAACCTTCATTGTTGAAGACGCCAACCTTGAGGCTTTTCTGCAATGGGCAAAACAGACCTACATACCGGCATTGCATGATGCCGCCATCTTCTCCGGCCCAACTATTGCCAAGGTTTTAGCACAGGTTGAGCCCGGCACCAGCTCTATTGCTATTCAAGCTCGCAGTGCGAAGTTGGAAGGAGCAACGAAATGGCACGATGAGACGGCAGCCCTGCTCAAAGACGACCTTACAGCTCGATTTGCAGGCAAGGTACTGTTCTTCACCACATACATGGAGGTTATCGAATGACAGACCGCGTAATTATAGGCATCGACCCCGGCACGAACGTAATGGGCTACGGAATTCTCGGCATCAACGGCAAGAAGCCCGAGGTTATAGCCATGGGTGTTCTGAAGCTATCGAAGTTTGAGAGCCACTATCTGCGCCTGCGCCGTATCCACGAGCGAGTCCTGGGGTTGGTAGAGCAATATTTGCCCGATGAAATGGCTATTGAAGCTCCCTTCTTCGGCAAGAACGTACAGTCGATGCTGAAGTTAGGCCGTGCACAAGGCGTAGCAATGGCTGCCGCCCTGGAACGCGACATTCCTATTACGGAGTATGAGCCTCGCAAAATCAAGATGGCGATAACCGGCAATGGGGGCGCCTCCAAAGAGCAAGTGCAAGAGATGTTGCGCCGCATCCTCAACATCAGTGCCGATCAGCTCCCCCCGGAGCTGGATGCCACCGACGCCCTGGCTGCCGCCCTCTGCCACTTCTACGAAACCTCCAAGCCGATCCCCTCTACCTCCGCCAAATCCTGGAAAGCCTTTATCGCGGCCAACCCCTCTCGCGTCAAATCCTAACAAGCGAAGCATCCGACGCAAAGCCGAAATACATTTTTTAAGGTTAAACGCTGAGGAGGGACTTCAGACGAGCCACACCGGTAGTAGCCGGCTCGGGGATGACGGTAACGCCGGCAGGGACAGCCGCCGGTCGGGGGTCAATATAGTAAATTGGGATACCCTTGGGAGCATAATAGAGCAGGGAAGCCGCCGGATAAACGTTGAGCGACGTACCGATGACTACAAAGATATCAGCCTGCTCAGCCAGCGCGATAGCCGGCTCGATATTGGGCACGGCTTCTCCGAAAAATACAATATGCGGGCGCACACGATGCCCCTCGATAATCGTATCGGGGGTAGTCAGGAAGTTCGGATCATCAGGCGTCAGGGTAAACGTCAGCGACTCATCGTCAAGAGCGCGCACCTTCATCAACTCGCCGTGGAGGTGGATGATATTCTTTGAACCGGCCTTCTCATGCAGATTGTCAACGTTCTGCGTAATGATGTGCACATCGTAGTCCTTCTCCAAATCAACCAGGCCAAGGTGTCCGGCATTCGGTTCGGCTGTTAATAATTCCTTGCGGCGTGCATTATAGAATTGGTGTATCAACGCCGGATTCCGTTGGAATCCTTCGGCTGAGGCAACTTCCATTACATCGTAGTTTTCCCACAAGCCATCGGCATCGCGAAACGTCTTGATACCACTCTCAGCGCTGATACCTGCGCCGGTTGAAACAACAATTTTCTTTTTCATGATTATATAGAGTTAAGCGTAACTTACGCTGTTTCCAACTATGAATGCCAGATAGTAAAAGCACACGTGCGAGAGGAGCATCAAGACCAGGATAATCCAGCTCATAATAGTCCGACGTCCATAACACTGCCATGCTATGCAACCCGAGGCCACAATATACAACGGATAAAACCATGTCAGCGACTTTATCATTACGTCGTCGGAGGCCAACAACGGGCCCAGCCACGGGAACATCAACCCGGGCAACATACAGAGGATGATGACACATTTCATCCAGAGCGGCACTACTACCCGTTGTTCGTCGTGCTTTAAATCGTTAGATTCTTCCATCGCTCCGTGGTTTTTATTTCTTTTTTGAAGCTAAATAGGCCTTGACCGTCTCATGTATGCCGGCGCGCAACGAGAACTTCGTTTTGAAACCAAAATCGCGCTGAGCATCCGACACGTCGGCATTCCAGTTGCGCTGCTTCATAATCTTAAACTTATCGCGATTCAGCGTTGAAGGCTTGGCGCGGAATCGGCCTATCTTTTCAGCTACGTAAGAAGCAATCCAGACTATCCACATCGGCAGCTTTACCGGGATTACGCACTTCGTACCGAGCTCTTGTGCTACGATTTCGCGGAATTCCTTCTGGGTATAACTCCGCTCCTCGGAGATGATATACTTCTTACCCTCAACTCCGGCTGCCAAAGCATCAAACATAGCGCCTACCAGATCGTCAACATAGATAAACGTCAGCATCTGCGGCTTATATCCAACACCAAAATCAAAATGCGAGTCGATCGACTGAATCATCATCAGATAATCCTTCTCGTGAGGGCCATAAACTCCGGTCGGGCGAAAAATTACGTAAGGTATCTCCGAACGATATTCGAGATATTGCTCTGCCTTTATCTTCGACAGACCGTAGCGCGTATTCGGATTGGGGATAGTATCGGCCGTCAACGGCGCATAGCCAACCTCATCGCCGGGGCCCAACGCCGACAGCGAACTCATATACAACAATCGGCGGGCCACATGATTAGTGCTCTTCAGAGCCTCAACAAAGCGCCTAAGATATTCAAAGTTAACCAGATTAAACTCCGGGAAGGTTGCAGCCTTCGTTGCACCGAGGTTATAGATTATGTAATCCCACGGCTGACACGCGCCGATAGCATCGGCCATCTGCTGCGGATCATCGTAATCCAGCACCAGGAAGTCCAGTTCAGGCGAATCCAGATAGCGTCGCGACGTTGATTCTCTGACGGCGGCCGTAACTTTCATTCCTCGGGCCAATCCCTCCTTACAGATAAATCCGCCGATAAAACCTCCGGCGCCAACAACCAGCAAGCGTTTGCCTACCGGCTGCTCCTTCTCAAATCGAGAGCATTCCGTTGCAGCCGAAACTCCGGCAACATCACGGGGGGCCATACCCTCTTCGTTCTTAATATCTTCTTTCATGATATATGGTTAAACTCTTTGATGGCTCGCAGATAGCAATCCATTGTACCGGATGCCATGCTGTCATCACTAAAGCGCTTGATATATTCTTGTCCGTCTCTAACGATTTTCTCGCGTGATGAAGGATAATTGACTAATTCTTTTACGACATTGATCCATTCCTCAACATCGTCGGGGTCTACTGCCGGCGTTGACGGACCTCCGGCCTCTTCCAAGCATGAACCGGTAGCAACCACTACCGGTGTGCCTACCGACAGGCTTTCAATCACCGGGATACCGAAGCCCTCGTAGCGCGAGGTATAGGATGAGCAAAACGCACCGGCATACAGTGCCGGCAGGTCACTAAACGCTACATTCTCTAAATAGTGTATGCGCGATTCAATCGAATGGCTGCTTATATACTCATCTATCACCTTGGCATAAGCCGTACGGCGGCCTACGATTATCAGGTCTAATTCTTCAGGGATTCCCCTCATGCCCCTTACCGCCATTATCTGATTCTTACGGGTTTCAACCGTACCGACGGTTATGACATACGGCCGCTTGATGCCATACTTGGTCATTACCTGCTGAATCTCAGCCTCCGTTGGCCGACGATGAAACTGGGCATGACACCCCTGGTAGACCACATCTATTTTATCGGCCTCTACACCGTAGAACTCCATGATGTCGCGACGCGTACACTCCGAGATTGCTATAATGCGAGTTGCAGCCTTTGCCGACCGGCTAAACTTGCGATCATAGATGCGGCGATCAATCGGCTTATAGCATTGCGGAAATCGGCGGAAAATAACATCGTGAATAGTCAGCACCGACGGCCCTTTGAATTCCGATATATTTATCGGCAACTCGCCCGACAGACCATGATAGAGGTCGACAGTTTCCTTGAACTGATTAGTAATGCCTGATGAACGCCAAATAGAGCCGAAGGTTCTGCCGAGGCTGTTATCGGGCGTAACGATGTCGACGTTGCGCAGCTCCAGCAGCGACCGCAACCGGGGATTTGTCTTTAGCCGAGGCGCATAAAGCAGATATTGGTTGCTTGGGAATTGCCTGGCAAGCACGTCAACGAGCAACCGCGAATAGTTGCCCAGCCCGGTTTGATTTTCTATCGCACGTTTTCCGTCAAAACCGACAATCATATCGCTACGGTCAAAAATTCAGCAAATTGCTATTTTATTTTTAGGGGGGATTAAAGTTCGTCCTGCAAGGGGATTGTTCGATAAATAGAGTTATCGAGCGAGATTAATGTTTCAGTACCCGTTACGCCGTGGATCATCTGAATCTTCTTGTTAAGCAGCTCCATCAGATGTTCGTTATCGCGAACGAAGAGCTTAATCAGCATCGTGTAAGGGCCGGTTGTAAAGTGACATTCAATCACCTCGGGAATCTTCTCCAATTCGGGCACCACATCTTTATACATTGCCCCACGTTCGAGATTTACGCCAATATAGGTGCAGGTTGAATAACCCAGCAATTTAGGGTTAACCGTGTAGCCCGAACCGGTAATGATACCGAGTTCAATCATACGCTGAATACGCTGATGAATAGCCGCACGCGATACGCCACATTCCTGAGCAATATCCTTCGACGGGATGCGAGCATTGTGCATCACGATTGACAATATCTGTCGGTCTAAATTGTCAATGGAAATAGTCTTATCCATTCTCTCCGATTATTAAGTGTGCATTACTAGTTGGAAACTTATGCAAAATTACGAATAATTTTCCAATTTCATGTCATTTTGCCACAAATAATGCCCCTTTGCGCAATTTTATGGAGAATTTTACCAAGGATTCATGACATTACGGCGATGTATCATTGCAGATAATCGCTTGTCAAGCCTATGAGTATCGTCAACTTATCGCTCGCCGATGCGCGAATAAACAAACCCCAATTCCTCCAATTCGCCACGATTATAAATATTTCGGCCATCAACAACGATGTTGCCTCGCATTGCCTTCTTCACTACATTCCACGCCGGCATTCTAAACTGACGCCATTCGGTCAGCAAAGCAAACACATCGCAGCCATCCGCAGCATCGTATAGGTCGCGACAATAGGTTACGGCATCGCCCAAACGTCGGCGACATTCATCCATCGCTATCGGATCAAAGACGCGAACCGATGCCCCCGCTGCCAACAGCTTCTCTATCACAACCAACGAAGGAGCCTCGCGCATATCGTCGGTCTCCGGCTTAAACGACAAGCCTAATACGGCAACCGTCTTCCCTCCGAGGTCGCCGGCCAAGCGCTGTATCTTATCAAAAACAATCTGCTTTTGGCGCTCATTTACGCGTTCAACCGCTTCAATAACCTCCAGATGATAGCCATGCTCCAAACCTGTATGGGCCAGAGCCTTCACATCCTTAGGGAAGCAGCTACCGCCATAACCGCATCCGGCATAAAGAAACTTCTTACCGATACGCGCATCCGAACCTATTCCGGCCCTTACGCTATCAACGTTGGCGCCTACTAGTTCGCATAGATTAGCAATATCGTTCATAAATGATATGCGAGTTGCCAACATCGCATTGGCAGCATACTTGGTCATTTCGGCCGACGGGATATCCATGAAAATCACGCGGAAGTTCTGAATCAAGAACGGCTGATACAGGCGACCCATTACCTCTCGGGCTTTATCGCTTTCCGTACCGACCACTACTCGATCGGGCGACATAAAATCCTTTATCGCCGCACCTTCCTTCAAGAATTCCGGATTAGAAGCTACATCGAAGGGGATATCTTCGCCGCGCAAAGCCAATTCCTTGCGGATTGCGGCCTTTACCTTGGCCGCCGTACCGACCGGTACGGTTGATTTGGTTACCAGAATCGTATATTTCTTGATATTCCGGCCAAACTCGCGAGCTACCTGCAATACATACTTTAAGTCGGCCGATCCGTCTTCATCGGGAGGCGTACCTACAGCTGAGAACACTACCTCTACATCGTCGATAACATCGGGTAGCGAAGTTGTAAACTTCAGACGTTCGTAACCTACATTGCGCTTAACCAGCTCCTCCAGTCCGGGCTCATAGATAGGCATCTGCCCGGCATGAAGTTTATTGATTTTTTCCTCATCAACATCAACGCAAGTTACTCTATTGCCCATTTCAGCGAAGCAAGTGCCGCTGACCAGGCCTACATATCCGGTTCCAACTATTGCTATATTCACGGCGATCCAATAAGTTTTGTTTAAACGGTTACCTTAAAGTTTGAAGCGAATCATCCGCCATACGGTCAGGAAGAAGATTTTCAAATCCAGGCCCAACGAGAAGTGATCTATATAATAGAGGTCGGCTTCGACACGCATAGCCATATCCTCAACGCGCGGTGTCGGGCCGCGGAAACCCTTTATCTGGGCATAACCGGTAAGGCCGGGGCGCATTTCGTGGCGACGCATATATTCGGGAATTCTTGCTGAGTAATATTCCGTATGGCTCAGCATATGCGGACGGGGACCAATTATCGACATATCCCCTACAAGTACGTTCCAAAGCTGGGGCAATTCATCCAGCGACGATTTACGCAGAATCTTACCAACGACTGTAATACGGGGGTCATCGGCCTCAGACTGCTGCTCGTCGGCAGTGTCATTCTTATACATTGACCTAAACTTCAGCATGGAGAATGTTCGGCCTTTATACCCCGTACGCTTCTGGCAAAAAAATACTCCGCCGGGCGACGTAAGGAAAATCCATAACGCAAGGACCACCCAGACCGGAGCCAGAGCAATAATTGCAAGTAGGGCAAATATAAAGTCAAACGTTCTTTTGACGACTTTTTGCATGGTGAATTGCAAGAAACATTTTGGTTGTTCGCTCTTTAAATGTAACCTATGGTTATTGCTTTGTCAAAGAAATAAGAGCGCATATGTTTTAAATGACTGACAAAGGTAGTAAAAAATATCGAAAAAATAACTAATTTTGCAATTCATTCAGCATCTAACACTGAGATTCACAACGTAAACCCGTTGCTACTCTCAAAACACAACAATCAGCCTTTTTCTATGGGAAAGAATAAACTCAAGAAATTCAGGGAGATGGAGACTATCGACTGCGTTTTCCAATATCCTTTTGCTACGCTCAAGGAGCAGGGCTTCCCTATTAGGGGACGATGGCGTCGGGAGGTGTTCCACAACTCCGGTCCAATCGTCCTGGAGCTTGGTTGCGGTAAAGGAGAATACACCGTTGGGCTGGCTCGCCGTTACCCCGAAAAGAACTTTATCGGCATCGACATCAAGGGCGCCCGAATGTATAGCGGCGCTTGCGAAGCTCGCGACAATGCCCTGGGCAATGCCGCCTTCCTGCGCACCAATATCGAGCTGCTCGACCAATTTTTTGAGCCGGGAGAGGTTGACGAAATCTGGATTACGTTTCCCGACCCCCAGATGAAGAAGGTACGCAAACGCCTTACCGGGACAACCTTCATGAACCTCTATCGAAAGGTGCTGAAACCCAACGGACGCATCAACCTCAAGAGCGACAGTCCGTTCCTCTATACGTATACATCTCTGATGGTGAAGCTCAACAAGCTCCCCCTCCTGGAGGACTCCCCAAATCTTTACGATACAACCTCGGCCCACGCCGCCAACCTCGATCCGGCGCTGCGCGAAATACAGACCTATTACGAACGCCAATGGCTTGGGCGCGGACTACAGATTAAATATCTCGCCTTTGAGCTACCGGCCGAAGGCGACCTTCAGGAGCCGCAGGACGACATCCCCCTCGACACCTACCGCAGCTTCTCGCGCGGCACCCTCGAGCAAATGGATCTTTAATCTCCTCCCATCCCCTCATCCCTCCCATTACTCCCATTTGTCCTATTCCTCCCATTAGTCCCATTACCCCTAAAAAACAATGACCCTCTACCCCAACCTCATACTTGACGCACTTCGCAACGTCCGCTATCCCGCCTCAGGCAAGGATATCGTTTCTGCCGGAATGGTTGAAGACGACATCCGCATTGACGGCAACAAGGTTAGCTTTTCCCTAATTTTTGACCGCCCTACCGATCCGTTTATCAAATCAATCGTAAAGGCGGCTGAAACGGCTATTCTGACATATGTTTCCCACGATGTTGACATCAAAGGAAACATCAACGTTATTACCCGCAAAGCAGCTCCTGCGCCGGCAGCCAAGCCCCTGGCTCAGGTTAAAAACATAATCGGCGTTTCGTCGGGCAAGGGGGGCGTTGGCAAGTCGACCGTGGCCGCCAACCTAGCGGTTGCTCTGGCCCGAGAGGGTTACAAAGTAGGCTTGCTGGATGCCGATATCTTCGGCCCTTCAGTGCCGAAAATGTTCGGAGTTGAAGACCAAGAACTTTTCATGCACAAGGTTGATAATCGCGAACTGATTATCCCGATGGAGAAGTACGGCGTTAAGATGCTCTCAATCGGTTTTTTGGTAGACAAAAACGCGCCTGTACTTTGGCGCGGTTCCATGGCTTCGAACGCCCTGCGACAACTTATTACCGATGCCGACTGGGGCGAATTGGACTACTTCGTAATTGACATGCCCCCGGGCACCAGCGACATCCATCTAACCCTGGTTCAGACCTTAGCCATCACCGGCGCAATTATCGTCTCAACCCCTCAGGAGGTTGCCCTGGCCGATGCTCGAAAGGGCATCAACATGTTCCTGGGCGAGAAGGTTAACGTGCCTATCCTCGGCCTGGTTGAAAACATGGCCTGGTTTACCCCCGAACTCCACCCCGAAGAACGCTATTATCTCTTCGGCCGCGAAGGATGCGTAAGATTGGCCAAGGAGCTCAACGTACGCCTACTGGCACAGATTCCGCTGGTAGCTTCGGTTTGCGAAGGAGGCGACAACGGCGAACCTATCGCTCTCAAGGACAGCATTATGGGCCATGAGTTTATCCATCTGGCCCACGAAGTTGTAGATGCCGTCAACGACCGCAACCTCAACCTGCCGCCGACCGCAAAGGTCAATGTCAACAAAAAATAAGACTGCATAAACCAATCACTATGGCGAAAATATTGATTATCAACGGACCGAATCTCAACCTCTTAGGCATCCGCGAACCCGAGATTTACGGCAAGATATCCATGGAGGATTACCTCGCCGCCCTCGCTGAAGACTACCCTTCGGTTAGCCTCGACTATTATCAGAGCAACCACGAGGGTGACATTATCGACCGCCTGCATGAAGTCGGCTACGACGCCGAACTCAACGGCATTATCCTTAATGCCGGAGCCTACAGCCATACGTCGCTGGCTATTGCCGATGCTATAAAGGCTATCGAACGCCCCGTAATTGAGGTCCATATCTCCAACATCGCCGCTCGCGAAGTTGAACGCCATACATCCCTGCTGACAGCGGCCTGCTGCGGTATCATTGCCGGCTTTGGTCTCGATAGCTACCGCCTGGCCATCGAAGCCCTGATTTAGTCCACACCTATTTTATGGAGCAACGCATTGAGGATTACATATTAAGCCATTCGAGCAAAGAGCCCGACGCGCTGGCAAAGCTTAACCGCGATGTCCACCTGAAGCTACTCTACCCACGAATGTGCTCCGGTCATCTCCAAGGCCGCATCTTAATGATGCTGACCTCGATGATTGCGCCCCGAAACGTCCTGGAACTCGGCACCTATGCCGGCTACTCCGCGCTATGCATTGCCGAAGGTTTGCCCGAAGGCGCCCATCTCGACACTGTTGAAATCGACGACGAGATGGAGGATTTTATTCTGAGCCGTTTCCGCGAATCGCCCTACGGCAACAGAATTTCGCTCCACATCGGCGATGCCGCCCAAATCGTTCCAACCCTCAACAAGCGCTTCGACATGGTCTACATGGATGCCAACAAGCGCACCTACTGCGAGACCTTCAACATGATTCTCCCGATGATGAATCCCGGCGGATTCATTCTCGCCGACAATACGCTCTGGGATGGCAAGGTTGTTGACCCGGTTGCCAACCACGACCCACAGACAGCCGGAATCTGCAGCTTTAACGACATGATAGCTGCCGACAACCGATTCGACAAGGTTATCCTGCCCCTGCGCGACGGCCTGACGCTTATTCGCGTTAAGCCCTGACGCCCGGCCTCACCCGGCCACTGTTTTTTATTAAACACCAACTTGATGAACAACGAAAAACCCGTACTCCTGTTCGACCTCGGCGGAGTAATCATGGATATTGAGAAAGGGAACTGCATCGCAACGCTCCGCCGTCTTGGAATGACTAACCCCGAGGCGTTTCTCGGCGATTACGGTCAGAAGGGCCCGTTCCTAAAAATTGAAGAGGGAGCAATCTCGGAAGATGAGTTCTACGATGAATTACGCCGACTATTCCCGGCTGATTCTGCCGTCAGCAACGAACAGCTAAAAAACGCCTTCAACGACTTTCTGATCGGTATCCCGGTTGAAAGGCTACGTCGGTTAGAACAACTCCATAAGCAGTATCGCATCTTCATGCTCTCCAATACAAACCCGATAATGTGGTACTCGAAGATTGATGCAGAATTTCGCAAAGATGGCCATGACCGCGACTACTATTTCGACGGTTGCCTTACATCCTTCGAAGCTCATTGCTGCAAACCTGCCGACAAGATTTTCCTCGACGTGCTGAGCAAGTTTAATCTGACAGCTTCGCAAGTTATCTTCTTCGACGACTCCAAGGCAAACTGCGAGGCCGCCCGGCGCCTTGGTTTCCGCAGCGTATGGGTTGAACCCGGCCGGGAATTTTACGACCTCATTCCATCCTAACCCCAAAAATTTCCTCAACTTTTATGTCGGAAAAGCCTACAAATCGGAATTCGTCAAAAAGCTACGTAGAGAGCACTACCGCAATGACCGACGTTGCAACAGCCGGTCCTAATGCCGGCCGTGCAGCCGTTGTAGGCATGTTTGACGGGGTTCATCGCGGTCATCGCTTCCTGCTTGACTCACTAAAAGCAGAGGCTGCCAAGCGCCGACTCGCTCCGGCTGTATTCACCTTTCCCGGCCATCCGCTGGAGATCGTCAACCCGGCAATCGCGCCCAAGCTCCTATCCGAACCGGAGGAAAAATTTACGTTGCTGTCAGATGCAGGTATCGCCCCGGACGACATCAATTTTCTCGTATTCGATTCAAAGCTACGCGCCCAGACAGCAGCCGAATTCCTCAGGATGCTCCGAGAGAAATACAATGTCCGCTTCCTCCTGCGCGGTTTTAATAACAGCTTCGGCTCGGAGCGCAACCTTACGGCCGAAGATTACCGCCGTATTGCCGCTGATAACGGCATCGAACTGCGCGAAGCTGCCGATTTCAACCTCAAGGATGGCGAGCACCAAGTTGCCGTCAGCTCATCGTTAATACGCCGCGCCCTGCTTGAAGGCGACATCCGGCAGGCCAACGCTATGCTGGGCCATCCCTACGAGCTATCCGGCGAGGTTGTCAGCGGTAAGCAAATAGGCCGCACAATAGGCTTTCCAACGGCCAATATTCGTCCGGGCAATCAGGCCAAACTAACGCCCGGCAATGGCGTATATATTTGCCGTGCAATTATCGGAGAAAAATCCTATCGAGCAATGGTAAATATCGGCAAAAGGCCAACTATCGACAGCGACAATTCAGCCCTTACGATTGAAGCTTACCTGCTGGATTTCAGTGGGGATATCTACAATCAACAACTAAGATTGCAGTTTTTCGAAATTTTGCGCCACGAAAAGCGGTTTTCTTCGCCCGAAGAACTGGCCCGACAACTTACAACCGACCGTATTGCTACAGAAAATTTCACATTTGCCGATTTTTAGCCAAATCTGCTATCTACTTGATTATCAGTATATTGGCTAAAAGTTCATACCAACAACTAATTTTTATCATGTTTTTGAGCAGATTTTTTTCGCAAAATTGTTGAAAAAAAGTTTGGTTGGTAGAAAAAAACATATTACCTTTGCATCGTTTTTGAAGCACAAAAAAAATTGTTTTATTACTTTAACTTGAAAAGAAAATGAAGAAATTATTCCTTTCTTTCGCTGTCATCGCTGGTATGTCGATGATCTCTTGCGGCAACAAGGCTGCTGACGAAAACGCTGCTGAAGCTACTGACTCTATCGAAACAGTAGAAGAAACAGAAGTTGTTGATTCTGCTGCTGCAGTTGTAGACAGCGCTGCTGTTTCTACTGACTCTGTTGCTGCTGCCGCTGAAGTTAAATAATTTTAGCTCCCACGGTTTAGAGCATACAGCTCACAGATGACAGCTGTAAAGATTTACAGCATTTAAGGCCTACGGTTCTCCGCAGGCCTTTTCTTTTGTGTTCACAAAAATTTTATGTACTTTTGTTGGTTAATAAACCGTTAGCCTACTCTACGAAAGTTATGGAACAGAAAACGCCCCTTATCGGACTGACTCTTGAAGGCCTCAGACGAGTTGCTGCCGCTTGCGGTATGCCGCAGTTCGCCGCCAAGCAGATCGCCCGTCGCCTATATATTAACCGCGCAACTTCGCTCGCGGAGATGACCGAACTATCGAAGCAGGCTCGCGCTAAGATGGAAGCCATGGGCTACGAAGTTGGCCTACACGCTCCCCTAACCGAGGCTCGCAGCACTGACGGCACGGTCAAATACCTTTTTCCCGGAGTTGGTGGCCGAAACATCGAAACCGTATACATCCCCGACGGCGACCGCGCTACGCTCTGCGTATCGTCGCAAGCCGGCTGCAAAATGAATTGCTCTTTCTGCATGACCGGCCGACAAGGATTCCACGGCAATCTGACCGCAGCCGACATTATCAATCAGATTCTCGCTATCCCCGAAAGCCAATCGCTGACCAACCTGGTATTCATGGGAATGGGCGAACCTCTCGACAATCTACAGCCCGTATTGGATGCAATCGAGGTATTGACAGCGCCCTGGGGATTAGCCTGGAGTCCGAAACGCATAACGGTCAGCTCCATCGGCAAAATCAAGGAGCTCAAAACGTTGATTGAGACAACGAAAGTCCACATTGCTATCTCGCTCCATTCTCCCTACCCATCGGAACGCGCCCAACTAATGCCGGTTGAAAAGGCTATGCCGATAAAGGATGTACTGGAGCTGCTGCGCAACTACGACTTTGCCCACCAACGCCGACTTTCGTTTGAATATACCATGTTTCGCGGTGTTAACGACGATGCCCGTCATTGTCGCGAACTGGCCAAGATACTGCGTGGCCTCGACTGCCGCGTAAACCTCATCCGCTTCCACGCTATCCCCGACAGCGAATTGAAGCCTTGCTCAATGGCCCAGATGGAACGCTTCCGCGACCAGCTCAACGACGACGGCATTACGGCTACGATTCGCGCATCGCGCGGCGAGGACATCATGGCTGCCTGCGGCATGCTTGCCGGCCAAAAGAAGGAATAAATGAGGCCTGTCTACCCCCCTGATTAATCCCAACAACTACTCATGAAACTAAAAATAGCACTTCTTCTATTCAGCCTCCTTCTGATAGGGTTTGGCATAACAGCCAAATCCAAAACCGAGGGCACGCCCCGTATTGAATTTACGGAAACCTCCCACGACTTCGGAGTAATCAAGGCAAAGAAAGGGCCGGTTAGCTACTCGTTTGAATTCAGAAACGTTGGCGATGGACCATTGCTGATACTCAGTGCATCGGCATCCTGCGGATGTACGCGCCCGGAATATCCTACCGATCCGGTCAAGGCCGGCAAAAGCAATAAGATAAAGGTTACCTTTAACCCTATCGGCCGTGAGGGTGAGTTTACAAAAACTATCACGGTACGCACCAATGCTAAAGGGGCTAAAAAGATAAATCTGAAAATCAAAGGAAACATTGTCCCGGCCTCGAAATAGCCGACTACGCTTTAACGGGTATGCCCTCTAAAACAAACGAGCTCAATTAAGTTGCAACGATGAAATCAATAGCAAAAAGGATTTTCTTAGCGATCAGCGCGCTGGTTGCTTTCAGTCAGGTAAAGGCTGACGTCAAATGGATCGAAACCGAACATAACTTCGGTGCATTTGACGAGGAGGATGGCAAGGTTGCTACGGTATTCCAATGCATCAACACCGGCAACGAACCTATATCGATGGACCATGTCAGTTCATCGTGTGGGTGCACCGTGCCTACCTATTCCCATAAGCCTATCAACCCGGGCGATACGGCCGAAGTGACCGTTATCTACAACCCTGCCAACCGTCCGGGCCGTTTCAACAAGATTCTGAAGGTTAAATTCTCCAATGACTCCGTAGACTTGCTTAAAATCTGCGGCGTAGTGAT
Source organism: uncultured Alistipes sp. (assembly GCA_964514745.1). GTDB lineage: Bacteria > Bacteroidota > Bacteroidia > Bacteroidales > Muribaculaceae > UBA7173. Next base: position 3,852 of record CAZEST010000017.1, on the reverse strand, counting down.
CGGCTCGCAGAATACTATCCGCTCCCGTTTCCCGGTAGATGCCGGCCCTATCAAGTTGCGCAACAGCATCCTGGCCTTCGGCTCGGTCTACACCAATAAAATTAAGTCGCAATACATCGACGTTTACAATACATCAAACCAGCCGATAAAGCCAACTTGGAGCAACATTCCCAAATACCTGAGAATCACCACGGTCCACGATACGGTTCCGCCGGGCGAAACCGGGGTTTACTCCGTTGTGCTATCAGCAACAGGCTCGCTCCCCTATGGCCTACTGACCGACTCGATTACCTTCAACGTTCCGGGCCAAGCCCCCGTAAAGATTGACATTGCAGCAATCATTGAGGAAGATTTCTCAACGATGACCGAGAAGCAACTGGCCGAGGCTCCGATTGCCGTGTTCAGCTCCGAGATGCTTGACATGGGCAACTTCGCCACCACCGACAGCCCTATTTCTCAGGAATTTAAAATCACCAACAACGGCAAGAACGACCTGATTATCCGTCGAATCTACCTCGACGACAGTGCGGTCAAGATTGACTATTCCTTCACGAAACTCAAAAAGGGGAAGTCCGGCAAAGTAAAGGTTACCTTTGACCCGTCGAAATTCACCGGTCCGTTGCTCAACGACCGCATACAGGTTATCACCAACGACCCTTCGCGCGCGCTCTCCGTGGTAAGGCTCGTAGGGATTCCGGCATCTAACGAATAACAGCTATGGCACGCGACCTTCTGAACCGATATATCTGGATTGTTGATACGATCAAGCGCTACGGCCGCATTTCGCGCAAGGAACTTGACCGTTGCTGGTCAAACAGCCCGTATGCCAACGGCGACAGCCGCATTCCGCGCCGCACGTTCTACAACTATCGCCAAGCGATTGAAGAGTTATTCTCCGTATCGATCTGCTGCGATACAGCCACCTATGAATATTACATTGATGAAGAGGTAGGCTCAGCAGGAGAAAAACTAACCAACTGGTTGCTCAACGCATCGGCTACGAGCAACGTACTGCAAGGCTCACGCGAGATAGCTTCGCGCATTATGCTGGAGGATGTGCCATCGGCCCACGAGCACTTAGCCGGCATGATGGAGGCTCTGCGCGATAACCATGCAGTTATTTTCAACTACCACCCCTATTCGCGCGTTAATCCTAACCGCGGCGTTGAAATTGACCCGTGGTTCCTGAGAATATATCGCCAGATTTGGTACGTAACCGGATTAGACTCCGCTTCGGGCAAAGTAAAGACCTACGCTCTCGACCGCATTAGCGACCTGAAGATTCTGCCCCGCACGTTCCAACCGCCAACAGACATTACGCCTCAAAGCTATTTCAAGGATGCCTATGGCATAATGGTTGACCAATCGCAAGCAAAAAGAGTTGTCCTGCGCGTTGACCCCAGAAAAGCAAAGTATCTACGCGCCCTGCCGCTGCATCATTCCCAGCAAGAAGAAATCAACGACGGCTACTCTCGGTTTACCTACCGGATTAACCTTACGGCCGACTTCGTGGCCGAAATCCTCTCGATGGGCAACCAAGTTACCGTAGAGGCCCCGAAAGAACTTAAGGCGATGGTAATAACCAGCTTGCGCGATACGCTGGCCAACTATCCCGACTAAATTTAGAACAAATATTATACTCACAACATACAACATAAGCACTAATATGTCAACTAAAATAAAAGTGGGAATCACCCACGGCGACTTCAACGGTATCGGCTATGAAGTAATCCTTAAGATGCTCGACGACAACAGATTGTTTGAGCTGTGCACACCAATCGTCTACGGGTCGGCAAAGATCGCTGCCACCTATCGCAAGACGATGACCCTGCAGGGCCAGAATCTCGTGCAGATTAAGGATGCTAACGACGCTGCCGATGGGCAAGCATCTATCATCAACGTAATCGGCGAAGACGCAAAGGTTGAACCCGGCCACCCCTCAACCGAAGCCGGTAAAGCTGCCTTTGAAGCCCTCGAAAGAGCCGTTGCCGACCTCCGTAGCGGCAAGATTGACGTACTGCTGACAGCCCCCGTCAACAAAGCAACAATCCACAGCGACATCTTTACCTTCCCCGGACATACGGAATACCTCGAATCGTCAATCGGCGACGACCACAAAGCCCTGATGATTCTTTTCAACGATACGATGCGCGTTGCCCTGGCTACAATCCACCTGCCTATCTCAAAGGTTGCTGACGCTATTTCCAAGGAATCGCTCGTTGAAAAAATTACTATTCTCAACAACTCACTCATTCAAGACTTCGGCATCGTAAAGCCTCGTATTGCAGTGCTCGGCCTGAATCCCCATGCCGGCGACGAGGGACTACTCGGCACGGAAGAAAAAGAGATTATCATCCCGGCAATCGAAGAATGTAAGGAGCAGAAAATCTGCGCATTCGGTCCGTATGCCGCCGACGGCTTCTTCGGTAGCGGCAACTTCCGCAAATTCGACGGTATTATGGCCATGTACCACGACCAAGGTTTGGCTCCCTTTAAAAGCATTGCAGCCGGTTCGGGCATAAACTTCACCGCCGGGCTCCCCTACGTACGCACATCGCCCGACCACGGCACCGGCTACGACATCGCCGGCAAAAACGAAGCCTCAGAAGACTCTATCCGCCAGGCCCTCTACGCTGCAATCGACATCTTCCGCAACCGCCAAGCCCACGCTGAACGCACGGCCAACCCCCTGCGCCGCCAGTACGTAGACAAATCTAAGGACAACGTCGTCCTCGACCTCTCCAAAGAAAAGTAACTGCTCCTGCGCCCATCAAGGGGCTTAGAACAACGGACGAAAGATGCGAGCGGCTCCGTGGCGGCCGGCTCCGCGATAGCGGTAGGCGAGGCGGTTGAGAATCCGATAAAAGGGACAACGCTCCTTGGCCTGAGCTACTGCCATTAAGCGTTCGGCTTCTTCGAAAGCTCGCTCGCATCGGTAATCGCCGGCCAATATTGCGCGCCGAAGATTAATCCATCGGCGGTAGCGCTTATGTCCGTTGACCGTTTGCTCCATCAGATTAAGGGCGTGCTCCCAAACCGATGCCTTCGCCGCATAACTCACGCCGGTAATTGAATCCTCGTTGCCAATAACCGCCACCGTCATAGGCCCATGAAGTTTGACAATCTTCGGCCGAGTAATCAAGAGACGCAGACCCAGTTCTATATCGTCCCAGCCTCTGCACTCCGGATTCCACGCTCCAACGCTTCGAAACAACTCGGTTTTGGCGACATATCTCAACGTGCTCATTGTTCCGTGAAAAATGTCTTTCCAAACCACATCGCGGCTACTAAAATATATCCGTGTTCTCTTTTCAAAAGAAGATGTATATTTGCAATCCCATCCAACGATATCCGCTTGCGGATGGGATGCGAAGGCATCAACAACACGCTGACAATGGTTAGGAGCCATCAGGTCGTCACTATCAAAAAACATCGTTAAGGGGGTGGTAACCTCCTTCAGTCCACGGTTGCGAGCTGCAGCGGCCCCGGGTGTTGGTTCTTCAACAACCTCAACTTGAAAGTCGGGAGCCTCCACTTGTACTTTCCACTCTTGCAGTATCTTTAAGCTGTCATCGGAAGAATTGTTGTCGACCAGCACCACTTTCAGAGGACGTAAGGTTTGCTGCAGAAGTGAGGCCAACGTAGCTCCGACGCAGTGCGCACGATTGTAAACCGGAATGACAACTGTTAGCCGGCAGTTGTTGGATGCTATGCTATTCATGACACACTCCTTTCAGTAGTTGGGACCCAAAGGTCCAGCCTTGCATCACGCCCTTCAAGGCGAAGAAGGGGTTGGCGCATTGGCCACCACGCCACAATCGCCATACTTTTAGCACAACGCGTAGCAGGGAG
>CAZEST010000016.1:0-22417 GCA_964514745.1 uncultured Alistipes sp. | reverse complement strand
AAGATTCAAGAGTGAGACGTATTGTTTGGAGTGAGAGCGCTATTCCGGAAGCTTCGGAATGTTGTAGCGCTCCAGACTTGTGCGGACTTGTTCAAATTTAACAAGACCTATTTAAATAGCATTGGCTGCACGGCGAATACGATCAGAGAGGTCGCAGAGAGCATCCTTCAGTTGCTGAGCCTCTTCTGGGGTAAAGCCACCACAACCACCGTTACCATCGATGCCGTCGAGCTTATGATATAGCCACGAACTCGATTTACCAAAGTAAGTTCTGGCCACCTCTCGCCACGATATAGCGGTAAGGATGTCTGCCATCTTCTGCTTAACGTCCGGAATGACTGTATTCTGCTGCACAACTGTTCCCATAACTCTACAAACTTACTACGGATTTTCGTATTATCCAAATATATGTAATTGTTTTATTTTCCATATTTATCAGTAACTGACACTTGATGACTGTGTTTAAAAATCTAAAAGCCCATAAAGAAAATCATTTGATTACTTTTCGGGGAGGGCTTTGGTTGCTTTGGCGCCTAAATCCAGTATCTTTTTAGCGGTTGTAAAGATATTGCCCTTGCCGTCGGAAAGACGAGACCGAACAGTAGTGCATGCATTTTGAGCCTTTGTGAGGGCGCCCTGCATTTCATCAAAAGAATCCATCATGCCGGTAAACTTATCTAGCATCGCTCCGGATAATCTAGCAATTTCCTCTACATTGCGGTTAATGGCATCCTGCTTCCACAGCTGGCTAAGCATGCGCAAAACAGATATCAGCTGAGTAGGCGACACTATCAACACTCGCTTATCATACGCCTCCTGCCACAATCCGGGCTCAATCTGCATTGCTGCAATATACGCTGCTTCATTCGGGATGAACATCATAACGAAATCCATGCGTTTCTTGCCGATAAGGTCTTGATAGTTCTTGGTTGCAAGCTCTTTGATATGACTGCGAACAGATGCTAAATGCTCGGCTGCTGCCTTTTTACGTCGTTCGCCGTCAATATCCGTAGTATCATCTGCCAGATTAATATAGTCAACAAAGTTCGTTAACGATACCTTGGAATCGATGACCATACAGCGATCATCCGGGTAATAGACTACGACATCCGCACGCAGACTCTTGTTGTTTTCGCCCACTAATTTCGTACCGTCAACATCATGAGTAACCTGTGTGTCAAAATGTATACCTTTTTGCAATCCGGACTTCTCTAAGAGTTGTTCCAAAATCATTTCACCCCAATCGCCTTGCACCTTTGAGTCGGAACGCAACGCACGGGTAAGGTCGCGAGCTTCTCGCCCGATAGTTTCGTTTAACGTTACCAGCTTTTCAATCTCGGTTTTAAGCGAAAAACGCTCACGCGATTCATTGTTGTAAGCCTCACCAACAGCCTTACGGAAATTCTCTATATTTTCTTTCAGCGGCATAAGCAAGTCATTAATGCGCTGCGTCGACGTTTCATTAAATCGCTTGGAATTAGTATCCATAATCTCGCTGGCAAGGTTCTTAAAGCGTTCCTCTTGCTGGCGAAGCAACTGCGCAGTTTGCTCTTTATTTTCCTCAATCTGCTTGTCTTTACCCTCCAACTGCTGATCCTTTGTCTGCAACTGTAGCTTCAACGATTCGATGTTGGCGCTGAGCGTAGCCAATTCAGCTTTTTGACGCGAAATATCATTGTGCAGTTCGTTCTCTCGGTTGGCCGATTCCTGGTTCAATCTTGCTTCTCGCTCGAGAGCCTCCCGGCGCAACTGATTCTCTTTTTCAGATGCCTCTCGGCGCAAATTTGCCTGCACCGTCATAGCCTCAGCATTAGCAGCCGTAAGTTCAACGGTTTTATCAAGCAATTCCTTCTGCAACTGATTGACATTCTGCTGCAGCTGGCTGGAATGCTGACGAGAGGCCTTCAGCTGGATGAGCATTACTCCACATCCAACGGCCAATATCACCGACAAAATAATCCAAGCAATCATAGTAAACCTTAATTAGCGATGAAACAAATGAAATAACGTACAAAGTTACTCAACCTTATCGTAAAATGCAACGCATTTGCCTATATCAATTTAATTATATATCTTTGCAGGAGGTATGAAAATCAGGTTCAATATTGCAGTAATGATATTGGCAACACTGATAATGTTGTCACTGCCTTTCATACACCATCACCATCACAATGGGATGCTCTGTGTTGCCATTGAACACTGCGATATTGACGGTTCAGACAACGATGAGCACACATCTCATCATGATGATCACACTTTCTGCACCGCAGAAACGCCATTTTTCATCACTAAATCACTCGGGCAATCGGCCGACCAACATCAGTCATGGCTTTCGTTACCTTATATGCTCGCCCCTATATTGACAGAGGCAGAGCTAACGAGCGATATTCAATTTTACTTCCAACAGATTATAATCCATTGGCATAACCAATGGATTCGCAACGTCAAAGGTCTACGAGCCCCTCCAATCATGCTTCGGAATCTATAACTCCTTGAACAAAGCGCTACTATCAATGTTATAGTGGCAAGTTATACATTTTTTTACCGATTAACATGATAAAAACATATTTCGGCTCTGTAGCAAAGACCCTGGCTACAGTAGCCACATTGATAGCATTTATATTGCCCCTATCAAGCTGTAACAGCAAATCAGACGGCCATGATGACCACGATGGAGTGGAGGCCCGCGAGGATGGCGACCACGACCACGATGGAGAATCCGGATTAATCATAATGACTGACGAACGAGTTAAGCAACTCGGCGTAGATGTTGAAGCCATACAACCCGGAGAATTTTCTAAAGTTATTAAGGTAGCCGGAGAAATCACAACAATGCCGGGGTCTGACGGCATCGTTGCCGCCCGACAGAGCGGCATTGTCAAACTGGCATCCGGAATTACAGAAGGTGCAAGCGTTGCAACCGGACGCACTATCGCCTCTGTTACAGCTAAGGGAATCAGCGGGGGCGACCCTAACGAAGCTGCAAGAGTTGCGTATGACGCCGCTAAACGCGAACTCGACCGCATTACGCCACTCCATAATGAAGGAATCGTCACCACTCGCGAATACAATGCAGCGCGTCAGCGCGTTGACGAAGCAAGAGTTGCCCTGAGCGGCTCACCAAAGGGAGGTTCGGCAGCCACAGCGCCTATTTCCGGCACAATCACCTCAATCGCAGTAGTTGACGGAGAATTTGTTGAAGCCGGTCAAACTATCGCGACCATCTCATCGAATAATGCACTGAGCCTACGCGCCGACCTACCCGGCAATGCTGTTAGCTTCCTTTCAAACATAACCGGTGCAAAATTCCGCCCATCTTACTCGTCAGATGTTATTGATGTAACTGCAGCCGGCGGTAAGCTAATTTCCAAACCGACCACGTCTACCGCATCTAACGGCTATATACCCATTTATTTTTCTTTACCCAAAGGGGCAGCCGAATTAATCGGAGGCAGCTACTGCGAAGTGTTCCTTTTAGGAGCTCCCCGCACAGACGTAATTTCCGTACCGGAGGAGGCTATCAGCGAACAGCAAGGTAGATATTTTGTCTACGTCGAAGTTAAGCCGCTTCATTTTGAAAAGCGTCCGGTAACAGTCGGTGAGTCAAACGGCACTCATAGCGAAATCCTTGCAGGACTAAATCCCGGCGACAAGGTTGTCACCAAAGGCATGACCTACGTTAAATTAGCCGAAACATCAGGTGTTGTACCTGAAGCACACTCTCATTCTCACTAATAACTTGCCGCTATGTTAAATCGAATTATTCGTTTTTCGTTGCTCAACAGAATGATTGTGCTGGTACTAACAGCATTGATCATCGTGGCAGGATGCGTAGTGCTTACCCGTGCGGAAGTTGATATTTTCCCTGACTTAAATGCACCTACGGTTGTAGTAATGACCGAGGCTCCGGGTTTGGCACCGGAGGAGGTTGAAAAGCAAGTTACATATCCCGTTGAAACAGCAATGACCGGCTCTAACGGCGTAAGACGTACACGTTCGTCGAGTTCGACCGGATTCTCTGTTGTTTGGATTGAGTTTGATTGGGGTACGGATATCTACCGTGCTCGCCAGACCGTAGCCGAGCGCTTGGCTACTATAAGTGAATCTATGCCTAACGGAGTTGGCACCCCGGTAATGGGCCCGCAATCCTCCATCCTGGGCGAAGTTATGATAGTTGGTTTTACGCCAGATAGTACATCTATTCTGGATGTACGCAACATTATTGATCGCCAAGTGCGTCGACAGCTATTAGCAACTCCGGGCGTAGCCCAAGTTTCCGTACTAGGAGGCGAGGAGCGCGAAATGCAAGTATTGATTTCACCGGACAAGATGAAATTCCACGGCATTACGCTCGCTGAAGTTTTGGAAGCATTGGAAGGCAGCAACGATAACGCAACCGGCAGTATCCTTTACTCTCATGGTAATGAATATATCGTCAAGGGCGCTGTCAATTCTGCACAGCCTGAAGATATCGCGCACCTCTCAGTTCCGAATTCTCAAGGGAAGCCCATTCGCATAGCGGATATTGCCCGAGTTAGCTACGGAGGGAAGACGCCGCGAATCGGCGCGGCTTCGATTGAAGGGAAGGAATCTGTAATTCTAACCATTACCAAGCAACCCGCTACCGGCACCATCGAGTTAACCCAAGAACTGGACCAAAAGTTGGAGGACATAAAAACAATGTTGCCGGCAGACGTTAAGGTTTCGACCAATATTTTCCGTCAATCGGAATTCATCTCCAACTCCATAAATAACCTGCAGACATCCCTTCTGGAAGGCGCATTGATGGTTATTATCGTATTGTTCTTCTTCCTGATGAACTTCCGTACGACTATCATTTCGCTGGTAGCTCTCCCGCTATCCATTATTATTACGGTCATCATTCTTTGGAGCATGGGAGTAACCATCAATACGATGACTTTAGGCGGTATTGCTATCGCTATCGGCTCTCTTGTTGACGATGCGATTGTTGATGTCGAAAACGTTTACAAGCGTCTTCGCCAAAACCATGCATTACCCAAAGAACAGCGCCGCACAAAGTTGCAGGTTGTATATGAAGCTTCAAAGGAGGTTCGCCAGCCAATCTTCAACTCATCATTGATTGTAATCGCAAGCTTCCTTCCGCTCTTCTTCCTTTCAGGCATGGAAGGCAGAATGTTGATTCCCCTGGGTATAGCGTTTATCGTAGCGTTAGCAGCTTCTACAATAGTAGCCCTAACGTTGACTCCGGTTCTCTGCTCTTATTTGCTGGGCAATACTCCCGAGAATAAGACCGAGAAAGACCCGAAAGTAACGGCCGCAATGAAGCGTCATTACAGCATCGCGCTGCAGTGGTGTCTACGACGGCCAAAAATTATAATCGGCAGTATTGCCTTACTATTTGTCGTATCGCTCTGCTTATTCTTTACATTAGGCCGAAGCTTCCTACCTAGTTTTAACGAAGGATCGCTAACGATTAATGTATCTACCTTGCCGGGCATCTCATTAGAGGAGAGCGACAAAATCGGGAAGCTAGCCGAACAAATTATCCTTTCGGAGAAAGAGGTGCAGACCGTAGCTCGCAAGACAGGCCGTGCGGAACTCGACGAACATTCGCTCGGCGTAAATGTTTCGGAGATGGAAGTCCCCTATAAACTGAGTGACCGCACACGTCAGGAATTTGTTGCAGATTTACGCAAAAAGCTGTCTGTAATTCCCGGCGCCAGCATCGAAATCGGGCAGCCGATTTCTCACCGAATCGATGCCATGCTCTCCGGCACAAGAGCCCAAATAGCAATCAAGCTTTTCGGTAACGATCTGAACCAGCTGTATTCAACCGGCCAAGCTATTCAGCGCGTTGTCAAAAGCGTTGATGGCGTGGTTGACGTCAATATTGAACAGCAGGTAGAACGTCCGCAAATTGAAATCATTCCCCGCAGAGACTTATTGGTACGCTATGGCGTGCCGATGAATCGTTTCTCGGAATTTGTTGATGTAGCATTGGCGGGCAAACAGGTTTCGCAAGTTTATGAAAACGGTTATCCGGCAGCCCTCACCGTAAAATTCGACGGCCAGGAAGATCAGCAAATCGAGACCTTACGCCAACTGCCGATTGACACGCCTAATGGCAAAGTGCCCCTAAGTTATCTTGCAGATGTTAACTCGGTAACCGGCCCGAACACTATCAACCGCGAAAATGCCAACCGCCGCATCGTTATCTCAGCCAACGTTGAAGGGGGCGACCTTAGAGGTACGGTTAATACAATTAGCGACCGTATTGATTCGGAAGTTGAACTGCCTCAAGGATATACAATTCAGTATGGTGGACAATTTGAGAGCGAAGCCTCGGCATCACGCACCCTTGCGATGACATCGGTTCTATCATTCATAATCATATTCCTACTGTTATACTTGGAATTCCACGATATTCACCAGTCGTTAATCGTACTGATTAATATGCCATTGGCTATGATTGGAGGAGTGTTAATTTTGGTAATTTCCGGTAGTGAACTTAACATCCCGGCTATTATCGGCTTTATCTCATTGTTAGGTATAGCAACTCGCAACGGTATGTTGCTAATATCCCACTATAATCAGTTGCGTAGCGAAGGATGTTCGCTCGATCAGCAGATTTCTATTGGATCTGTTGACCGTCTGACGCCAATTATTATGACCGCATTGACCTCAGCCTTAGCTATGATTCCGCTGGCACTACGCGGAACCGAACCGGGCAACGAGATTCAGAGCCCAATGGCTATGGTTATCCTCGGAGGCCTATTCTCATCAACCGCTTTGAATATGTTTGTTGTGCCGATTCTTTATCGCTGGATTAGTCGCAAGAAAGTATCGGCCATCACACCCCAAAACACCATTACAAAAGATGAATTGCTCAAATAAAATCCGAAAGTTGTTACTGCTTTCTGCGATGTTAACTGCAACGGCAACCAACGCACAAGACAGTTTCGTAAAACTGGCCCAGCGACTTGCTTCGGTAAATCCGGCTATTGCGGTATCTGCCTACAACCTCCAAGCAGAGCAAAACACCTTGAAGGCAGATGTTGCTCCAACCGACCCCGAAGTAACATTTGAATATCTCTGGCCCGGTTCAGCCCAAGCTACCAACAGATGGTCAGCAGGAATCAGTCAGGAATTACCCGACTTTCGCAAGATGAATGCCACCAAGCGCGCAGTTCAGGCCCTCGATCTGCAGATTGCGGCCGAGCAAACAGCAGCCCTAAAGGATGCAATCTATGAGGCCGAAAAAAAACTGATCGAATATATCAGCGCGAAAAAGGAGTTAGCCTTGCAGACCGCCATTCATGAGAACTTCGATTCTCTGATATCCTCATATACAAAAGCATGGGAAAGGGGAGAGGTAACTATCCTCGACCTGAATAAAATCAAAATTGAACACGCTCGCGCTTATGCGGCCAATCAAGAAGCTGAAGGCACGCTGGCATCGCTGACCTCGGAAATCATCGCTTTAGCCAACGGCAAAATTACAGCAGCCGAGCTGGAACAATTAGACGATTACCCGGCTTTTAGCGGAATAATTGAATCAACCAATCGCACAAGCGATGCAACCTGCAGCGACCATAATATACAGCAGCAAGCCGGCACCGGCCTAGACAATGCTACCCTCGAATGGCTGCAACAGGCCGTAACTCAATCGCCTCAATATGCCGTAATGAGTGAACGCTTGAAAGTTGCCGACGAAATGCTTAACCTTGCATCGAAAAGTCGTTTTCCTAAGTTCACCATTGGCTACTCCCACGCCTACGAGGATGGCATCCACTTTAATGGTGTATCTGCTGGAATGACCTTACCGGTCTATTCCCGAAATGCAGAAAAGGCAGCTGCCGAAAACGCTATGCTTGCCACCAAGTCTGAAAACGATGCAAAACTAATCGAAATGGTTGCTCAAGTTCAAGCCGACTATGCTCATGCTCTACGCCTGGGAAGTCAACTTCGAATGCTCGGTCCGGCCGTTGAGAACACTAACAGCATCCGCCTGCTGAAGGTAGCGCTAAATGGCGGCGAAATCTCCTTGCTGGAATATCTTCAGGAAATCAGCTATTTTACGGCAGCTACTCGCGAATACAACGCTACTCGCGAAGACTATGCTCAAACCCTTGCATCACTCTCTCGCTATCTAGCTCAGTAATCTACCACTACCATTATCATTCCTTTACGCCCCGATTGCAAAGGCCTTACCAATAAGCCTTTGCAACCGGGGCAACTATTTTCCGCATCATATACACAAAATTAATTGCATTTCAATGCAACCTTCAACCACAATTTGCAGTCTAAATAATAAATTCACGCTTAACACAGAAATGCTACAATAAATGATTCAACTTTCAAATATAAATAAGACTTATCCCGGAGCCGTGCCGCTACACGTGCTTAAAGGCATAAATCTCCATATTGAGAAGGGCGAGCTGGTTGCCATTATGGGTGCGTCCGGTTCAGGGAAATCTACGCTACTAAATATTCTGGGCATCCTTGATAATTATGATTCAGGGGAATACCGATTAGACGGCACTCTGATTAAAAACCTCTCAGAAAATAAATCCGCCGAATATCGCAACAAGATGATTGGATTCGTATTCCAATCATTCAACCTCATCAACTACAAAAATGCACTGGAAAATGTAGCCCTCCCTTTATTTTATCAGGGTATTTCCAGGCGCAAACGCAATAAGCTTGCGATGGAGCAACTCGATAAAATGGGGCTTGCAGACCGTTCTCACCATCTGCCCGGTGAGCTATCCGGCGGCCAAAAGCAACGCGTAGCTATTGCACGAGCCATGATTACCAACCCATCTATCATATTAGCCGATGAACCTACGGGTGCATTAGACTCCGCCACCTCTCGCGACGTGATGGCTCTATTCCGCCATCTCAATCAACAAGAAGGCAAAACTATAGTCATCGTAACGCATGATTCCGGTGTTGGCCAACAATGTAACCGAATAATCCGCATATCTGACGGCATCATAGTCCCTGATCAGCCAAATATCGTCCATTAATCAGTTATCAAATAGCCAACCAATCGCAACCATCATGTTTGATTTAGCCAACGAAATATTTCAGACCATGCGCTTTAACAAGCTCCGCACAGCCCTTACCGGGCTATCGGTGGCTTGGGGCATTTTTATGCTCATAACTCTGGTCAGCGTTGCCAACGGTGTTTCTCAACAATTCCAAGACGACATGATGCGGAGCGAAAGCCAGCAGATGCAAATGTGGGGAGGCGTTACAACCAAGCCCTATCATGGTTATCGCGAAGGGAGAAGTATTGACCTAAAGAATGAAGACCTTACAACGCTACAACATAAACACTCGGATGTAGTAAAAGAAGTTACCTCACAACTAATCGGTACACAATCGAGAATTTCAACCAATACTACCTTTGTTGATGACGGATTTATCGGTGTATTCCCATCAACCTATGATCTTGAACAGCTTACGTTAATCTCCGGCCGCTTCTTATCGCAAGCCGACATCGACAGCCAGTCCAAAGTGATGGTGCTTCCTATTGACTATGCCAAACAATTATTTCCGCCCGACGGCAAGAAAGCCGTTGGCAGCAGAGTAAACTGCGGAGGGTTGTCATTCCTAGTAATCGGTGTATATGAAAACCAATGGAATAGATCTATTTTTATCCCTTATACAACAGCTCGCTCACTAGTTGCTGATAAAGACAACATCGGCCAAGTTACCGTACTTCTCAATGGTGTCACCAGTTCGGAGGAGGCCAACGAGATTGAACAACAGATGCGCCAAACTCTAGCGACAGCTCACGATTTCAGTCCGGAGGACCAGTCCGGTGTATGGATATGGAACGTAATCTCTCAGATCTTAAAAATTAGTCACGGCGTCAAGATCCTAAACCTCGGCGTTTGGCTGCTTGGCTTGTTGACCTTATTAAGCGGAATTATCGGAATAAGCAATATCATGTTCGTATCCGTTAAGGAGCGCACACATGAAATTGGCATCCGGAGAGCAATCGGAGCAAAACCCTCAAAAATTCTAATGCAGATTCTATCCGAATCTATCGTCATCACTACGCTGTTTGGCTATATCGGAATCGTAATCGGGTCCGCATTTACCGCACTACTTAAGCTCGGAATTAGCGACTCCTTTATGGACTACGTATACGTAGACTTAAGCTTAGCAGCTCAAGTTACATGCGTATTGATTATTGCCGGTGCACTGGCCGGACTATTCCCCGCACTAAAAGCACTGAAAGTTAAACCCGTTGAAGCCCTTAGAGACGAATGAAAATTCAATTTTTCGACATAGATAACTGGAAAGAAATCGGCGCTACATTGGCGCGTAATAAGACACGCACCTTCTTAACCGGCTTCGGAATATTCTGGGGCGTGTTTATGCTTGCCTGTCTGATGGGAGGCGCACGCGGCGCAGAGGACCTTTTACGCCGCAATTTCGAGGGCTTTGCATCTAACAGTGCGATTCTTGCACCAACAAAGACCACCATGCCTTACCAAGGCCATGCAAAAGGGCGAAAATGGCAGCTTGATCTAACCGACCTGCAACGTATCCGTCAAGTATTCCCCGAATTGGAAACGGTTACAACCTTGGCTTCACGTTCATTCAATAGCTTCCGTAACGGTAAATATAGCTATTCCGGACAAGTATGGGGCGTTCAAGAAACATTTACTGACGTAATGCTACCAACCATCGACTCCGGCAGATTTATCAACACAGCAGACAATCAGCAACAGCGTAAAGTTGCTGTAATCGGCAAGAAGGTAGCTAACGAACTTTTCCCCGGGATAGACTCACCGGTTGGCCACGATGTACAAATCAACGGAATTGTTTATACAATTATCGGAGTGGCCTACCAATCTAACGAAGTCCAGATGACGGGCGACAGGATTGATAACGTTATCATTATTCCGCTATCGACCTGTCAGAAAGCATTTAACATGGGCACCAAAATTGACAACATCATGATTGTCGCTACCCATAACACTAAGATTTCTAAGATAGAGCCCCGCCTACGTCATTTACTATATTCTCGCCATATGATAGCTCCTGCAGATGACAGCGCCATGTTCTATATGGATATATCCGCAATGTTTGCCAACGTTGATACGCTTTTTATAGGCATATCGTTCCTGGCATTCTTCATCGGAATTTCCACACTAATTGCCGGCATTATCGGTATCGGCAATATCATGTGGGTTATTGTTAAGGAGCGCACCCAGGAATTTGGCATCCGCCGTGCTATCGGAGCAAAGCCTTCCGATCTTACCGTTCAGATTCTATCTGAAGGAGTTACGCTAACAGCAGTTGCCGGATTGACAGGCATAACCTTTGCTTGCATTTCTCTCGGCATCGCCGCGGCTACAACCGCAGATGCAGTATCTACTCCTCGTTTCCAAATGACATTAGGTCAAGCCGGTATAATCTTCGGAATCTTCATCATATTAGGAACATTAGCCGGATTAATTCCGGCCATCAAAGCAATGAAGATTAAACCGATTGAAGCATTGAACGATAAGTAACGATACAATTAAAACAACGCTTATAAATATGAAAAAACTATTCAAAATCTTAATGTGGATAATAATTGTCGGCATATTTCTTGGCACATTTATCTACCTTATCATGAATTCTAAAGGAAAAGTTGACACCTACGAGCTCGTCACACCAACTACTCAAACCATTGAACGGACAACCGTGCTAACAGGTGACATCGAACCTCGCGATGAGATTGAAATCAAGCCTCAAATATCAGGTATCATAACCGAGATTCTTGTAGAACCAGGCGATTACGTCAACAACGGCGACATCATTGCAAGAATCAAAGTAATACCGGAAGCATCGCAGCTATCATCGGCTGAGAACCGCATTATGGTTGCCAAAATTGCATTGGATGAAGCGCGCCAAACCTATGAACGAACAAAAACTCTCTATGAGAAAAAATATGAGAGCCGCGAGCAGTATGAGGCGGATTATGCTGCCTACGAAAAAGCGAAACAAGAGTTGGACCAAGCCAACGACCAGCTTCGCATCGTCCGCGACGGCGTGTCGGCGTTTGATGCTCAAGGGTCAAACACGCTGGTAAAAGCTACGGTAACCGGCATCGTACTGGAAGTACCTGTTAAAGTCGGCAGCTCGGTCATTCAATCCAACACGTTCAACGACGGCACTACTATCGCCAAGATAGCCGACATGAACGACCTGATTTTCAAAGGTAAAATTGATGAAACCGAAGTTGATCTACTGAAAGAAGGTATGGAAGTTAAAATTGCAGTAGGCGCAATTCAAGGCTCCGATTATACGGCAGTTATCGAAAAAATTGCGCCAATGGCAACCGATGACAACGGCACCAATACATTTGAAGTAAAAGCAGCTCTGCGAACCACCGATAACGCAAAACTTCGAGCCGGATATTCCGCCAATGCAACCGTCATCCTTGAACGCGCTGAGAACGTAATATCTATTCCGGAACGAATCCTTGAATATGCCAATGATTCAATCTTTGTCTACCGACTAACCTCCGGCAACGATAAAGTGCAGAAATTCGAAAAGATATGCGTCACTACCGGAATATCGAATGGCATTGACGTACAACTATTATCGCCTACAACTATTACCACCAAGTCTCAACTCAGAGGAAATAAGGTTGATAGCAATTCAACTACCGCCACTGCTGAAAAGTAACCCCATACATCTTTCCCCTACACAGACAATGAAACAGATTCTCTCATCGCTATTGCTTCTAAGCATTGTTATCATTCCGTCACGAGCAGAAGCACCATGGACATTGCAGCAGTGCATCGACTACGCCATTGATAATAACATATCCGTAAAGAATAGCCGTCTTCAGCTAGACCAAGCGGAACTCGAAGTTACAGCAGCCAAGGATGCTTTCTTGCCAAGCATAGCTGCCAGCGGCTCTGAAGGCTTCAATATTGGTAGAGGCTTAACCTCTGACAATACATATGCCAATCGCAATACGTCTAACTTCCAATGGGGAGTCTCAATGTCCGTACCGCTATTCCAAGGATTAGCAAATGTACGCCAGCTAAAGGTTGCGAAAGCCTCAATGGAACAATATCTTCTGCAATATGAATCAGTCAAAGATGACCTAACGCTGAATATTATTGCGCAATATCTCCAGGTGCTGTATAATAAGGAAGTCGTTGAGAGTGCTAAATCTCAATTAGAATATTCATCGTATGAAGTCAATCGCCAACAGGCACTGGTTGATGCGGGCAAAGTTGCAGAAGCCAACCTCTACGATGCTGAAGCACAACAAGCCCAAGACCGCCTTCAAGTTATTACGGCAGAAAACGACGTACAGGTAGCCTTGGTTACACTTGCAAATCTTCTGCAACTGCCAACTGCCAACAACTTCGACATTGTGTCCCTTGAGGAAGAAGACCCGTTAATCCCCGGCCCGGACATCGTGTACAGCAGAGCGTTGGAAAGCAATCATGCCATAATGTCGGCCAAGCAAGGGATTCTTGTTGCACAAGACAATATCTCCTATGCAAAAAGCGGATACCTCCCGAAATTGAATTTCGATGCATCAATAGGTTCCAGCTATTATACCGTCTCCGGATATGACAACAGCACATTCGCAACCCAAATGCGCAATAATTTTGCTACTTATTTCGGATTCAGACTATCCATTCCAATATTTGATGCATTCTCCACACGCAATAGTGTAAAAAGAGCACGTCTACAGGAAGTTTCGGCCCAACTGGAATTAGACCGACAAGAGAGCGAACTCTACAAGTCGATTCAGCTGGCCTATGCTCAAGCGACCGGTGCTCGCGACAAATATTTTGCATCTGCCGAGACTTTACAAAAGACACGTCTATCCTTCAATGCAACGCGCGATAAATATGAGTTAGGCCGCGTAACGCCCAACGATTTTGAACAAGCCAAGAACAACCTGTTTAAAGTTGAAGTATCGCGCATATCCGCTCGCTATGAATATCTTCTGCGTTATCGCATACTACGTTTCTACGAGACCAACAAACTATAGACTTACATTGATAGCCCTTCCGCACAATTAACATCGCAATTATATCTAAAAAATATACCCCCGAAGAATACGCGCCATGCGCCTTTCTTTCGGGGGTATTGTTATTTTGTTCAGCCTAATGCCTAAGGCCAAATCATTGCTTGTTTAGATTTCTAGGCAACGCTTATTCAGCGTCGGCAGCCTTTTCCTCCTCTTTAAAGTCTGTAATTCCGGCAGCAACCAGTTGGTTATACCATGAGAACAACTTGCGGATGTCTGTAGTATAAACGCGCTCCTCATCATATTCGGGAAGAATAGTCTTAAAGAAGTCGCGTACCTTAGCATCATCGCCAAGAGCCTTTACGTCAACTGCCTGACCATTGCTGGATACCTTAACCTTGTCCAAAACGTCAGCCAAAGGGATGTCTGAGTCAGTGGTGTATATTGCAATATCACCCAAGGAAACAACCTTGTCGGAAGCGTATGCGGGCTGACGGCGTTTGGTAGCAATATTCTCAACAATGAGCATATTCTTGCCCTGACTAACAAGGCGAAACAGTCCGGGCTTACCCGAAATAGAAAGAATTGTCTTAAGCATGATTGAAGTGTTTGTATGTTATTCGAATAACAATTATGGTGCAAAGTTAGTTAACTCGGCCAGCTTTTCCAAATTTTCTTAAAATGATTGATAAACTTAACATAAAATTCATTATCTTTGCACCTTTGTAGGACTACAGAGTAGTCGAGATACTCTTTTCTTAGAGATTATCTAATTCTCACAGCTGTAATTCATACATCAATACTTAATAATTTATCAACAAAATGAAATCATTAAAGACTTTATTGCTTGGCGTTGTAGCAGCAGGGATGTTGCTGACAGGCTGTAGTTCAATGACCAACACCGGTAAGGGTGCTTTGATTGGCACCGGCAGTGGTGGCGCTCTCGGCGCTGGTATCGGCGCTTTGATTGGTGGTGGCAAAGGTGCTGCTATTGGTGCTGCTATTGGTGCAGGCGTTGGCGCAGGTGCAGGTGCCCTGATTGGCAACAAGATGGACAAGGCTAAGAAGCAAGCTGAGGCTATCGCTAATGCACAAGTTGAAACCACAACCGACTCAAACGGTTTGGAAGCTGTTAAGGTAACCTTCGATTCAGGTATCCTCTTCTCTACAGGTGCTTCTACATTGAGCACTTCTGCTAAGTCATCTTTGAGCCAGTTCGCTAACAACGTTCTGAATCAGAACCGCGACATGGATGTTGCTATCTATGGCTACACCGACAACACCGGTTGGAAGAACAGCACAGCAGCACAGAGCACTCAGAAGAACCTCGATCTTTCTCAGCAGCGTGCACAGAGCGTATCTTCATACCTTCTCAACTGCGGCGTAAACTCTTCTCAGATCACCGCTGTTCAGGGTTATGGCGAATCTTATCCTGTAGCAAGCAACGATACTGCTGCCGGTCGTGAGCAGAACCGTCGCGTTGAAATCTACCTCTATGCAAGCCAGGCTATGATTGAAGCTGCCAACAACGGCACTCTTCAGTAATCATCGTCGCTCAAGTATAGACGTAATTACGCCCTAAAAAACAATCCCCGTCAGTCCTTGCAACCAAGCAAGATTGACGGGGATATTTTTTATAGGTTTATGGATTACAACCGAGGCGATAGACGTCAACAATTACTCACCATCATCGGTCAACGTTTCTTCAGGTTCATTCAAGAAGGGGAGTGCCAAACGTTCGGCCTGAGCAATACGGCGGTTGCGCCAACATTTACGGCAAACAGCCATATAGCGCTCATCGCCACCAATCTCAACCTGTTGACCCTCGGTAATAATATCCCCATTTTGGTCAATACGTGCGTTAACAATCGTCTTATGCCCACACGTACATGTCGATTTAATTTCGTCAATCGTATCGGCAATCTCAAACAGACGTTTTGAGCCCTCAAAAAGATTTGTCTTAAAATCCGTACGAAGCCCGTAGCAAATTACGTTTGATCCAAAATCGTCAACCACCATTGAAAGTTGATCAATCTGGCGAGCCGACAAGAACTGCGCTTCATCAACCAATATCCAATCAACAACCATACCGGTTTCCTTGAATTGATTACGCAGGAAGACGTATAAGTCGGTTTCAGGATAAATCAAGCTACATTCGCGCTCAATACCAATACGCGAACGGATTACGCTCTTCCCCTCGCGAGTATCAATCGCCGGTTTCATACAGAGATAACGAATCTTGCGTTCTTCAAAGTTATAGGCTGTAGTTAGCAACAGCGCAGTCTTTGCAGAACCCATTGTTCCATAACGGAAATATAATTTTCCTTTGCGGTGCATAGTCTTCTGATATATGTTTAAGATTTTTGATTTGCGAAATTAGCCATAATATTTCATTCATTTGATCAAACATTCCGGAAACTTATCAACATTTTTTGTAATTTTGTAGAAATATTACGGAATATATATGTCACATACAGATAATATGCTTGACAGATTTGCTCAGTTGTCCGATCCTTGGGACAAAGAGCATCTCTGGCATCCCTATACATCAGCTATCGACCCGCTACCTACTTATAAAGTAGCATCGGCAAAAGGAAATCGCCTTAAATTAGTTGACGGCACGGAACTTATCGACGGTATGTCGTCGTGGTGGTGTGTTTGCCACGGCTATAACCATCCGGTAATCAACGAAGCCATCAAGCGCCAGATCGACTCCATGAGTCACGTTATGTTCGGCGGATTAACCCATGAACCGGCTATCGGATTAGGCAAGCGCTTACTCAAGATGGCGCCGCCCTCCATGAACAATATTTTTTACGCCGACTCCGGCTCTGTGGCCGTAGAAGTTGCAATGAAAATGGCAGTGCAGGCGGCAATTAGCCGAAGCGGTTCCCATAAAAAGACCAACTTTGCAACCATTCGCTCAGGTTATCACGGTGATACATGGAATGCAATGAGCGTATGCGATCCCGTAACCGGCATGCATAGCGCCTTCGGTAGCGCACTCCCCATTCGCTACTTTGTACCGCAACCACGCAGCCGTTTCGATGGCGAATGGAATCAAAAGGATATTGAACCGCTGGAATCGCTATTACAAGAGAAACATGATGAGATTGCCGCTGTAATCCTAGAACCGGTAGTTCAAGGTGCCGGAGGCATGTGGTTCTATAATCCTGAATACCTACGCCAGGCACGTCGTTTGTGCGATGAGTATGGTGTGTATCTTATCTTTGACGAAATCGCAACCGGATTTTGGCGTACAGGTAAATGCTTTGCCTGGGAACATGCCGGAGTTGAGCCGGATATAATGTGTGTCGGCAAGTGTCTTACAGCCGGATACATGACCATGTCGGCCATTCTCACTACCAAGGATGTTGCCATAACCATCTCGGAAGGGGAGGCAGGCGTATTGATGCACGGACCTACATTCATGGCAAATCCGCTTGCGTGCGCCGTTGCGTGTGCGTCTATTGATTTACTGAATTCACAAGACATGGCCGCCGTAGTTGGCCATCTTGAAAGCAGCATGAAAGAACTCCTCGCTCCGGCGTGGGAATTAGCCAACGTTGCCGATGTAAGAGTTCTAGGCTCAATAGGCGTTATCGAAACAAAGGAACCGGTCGATGTCGGCGAATTCCAAAAGGAATGCGTAAAGCGTGGCATTTGGATCCGTCCCTTTGGCAAGAATGTCTATATTATGCCTCCCTACGTAACCCCTGATGAAGACCTGCAAACCTTGTGCCGCGAAATGATCGACATTTTACGCCAAGGATGACCTATATTAGCTCCTAATGAACTTTTCAGAACACCTAGATAACCTTCGGAAAGAGGGCAATTTCCGGTCGATACCGAAAATGACGCCTGCCGAAACAATCGACTTTTCAACCAACGACTACCTCGGATTAGGTAGCGATGCAGAATTGCAAGCACGCTTCTTTGCAGACCCGGTATCATTAAAGGTGCCGATGACATCCTCCGCATCGCGCTTGTTGGCCGGGCGACAAATTGAATATGACAATTTGGAAGTAACGCTGAGGTTGCTCTACTCTAAACGCCGTGGCGATGACACCGGTGCACTCCTATTTAACTCCGGATATCATGCCAACACCGGCTTAATATCAGCTGTTGCATCCAAGAACGATACGTATATAATCGCCGACAAGTTGGTCCATGCCTCAATCATTGACGGCATAATACTTTCTAAAGCACCATTTACGCGCTTTCGCCATAACGACTATACCCACTTGCAACAACTGCTTACCAAGCACTGCCCGGAACATCAGAATATACTTGTTATTGTTGAGAGCGTATATTCGATGGACGGAGACAGAGCTGACATTGAAGCATTGCTAGGCTTACGCCGAGAGTTTCCCAACGTCTCGCTCTACGTTGACGAAGCTCATGCCTTTGGCGTTCTGGGGCCACACGGCTTAGGGCTTGTTGCCGAATCATCAGCTCCTTGGGAAGTAGATTTTACAATCGGCACATTCGGCAAGGCCGGGGCCTCAATGGGTGCTTTCGCCATAACATCCGCCACCACACGCGACTACCTGATAAACTCAGCTCGCAGTTTCATCTTCTCTACTGCCTTACCTCCGATGCAAATTGCCTGGAGCCGATATACTCTTTCCAAAATCATGCATGGCGACAAATTACGCCAGCACTTAGCAGAATTAGCCGTTGAACTGCACAAGGTCCTGAGTCAGTTCTCTGTTATCCCGATTGAAGTATCTCATATTCAACCACTAATAATCGGAGACCCTAAAGAAGCAGTCGACCTCTCTAACCGCCTGCTATTTCAAGGCGTAAAAGCACTGGCTATCCGTAAACCAACCGTTCCGGCCGGCACTGATCGCTTGCGATTCTCCCTATCTGCATCTATGACAAAGGAGGATATTGAAATCCTTGACCGAGCACTCCGGAATTTGTTGCCGGTAATCAATCCAACGAAATAACAGTTGGAGACAAACACACTTCTATTACTACGAATGAATAAATTATACCTAAATAATGGCGACGCCTCGCGTCTGATTGTAATCTTTCTAGGGTGGGGATTCCCTCCGGAAGTATTCAGTCAGTTAGCTAAGTGTGGTTACCACATCTTGCTGATTAGTGGATACGATAGCCATTATGCACCATCGGAGGTAGAATCTTTTATAAAAGCTCAAACATCGGTAGCCGGACAGGTGCGCTATAAAGAACTTATCGTAATAGGGTGGTCGTTTGGCGTAAAAGCTGCAGAGCTATTCCTCGCGGAAACAGAGCTCCCGATTACCTTGCGATTAGCAGTAAACGGCACCGAATATCACATCAATAACGATAAAGGCATACCGGAAGCAATCTTTAATGGAACGCTGCAAGGTTTAATAGATAAATCGCTGTATAAGTTTCTCTTACGCAGTGCTGGATCAAAGACCAGATTAGACAATCTGTTTCAGAAAATCGAAACAGATTATATTTCGACAAATTTGGAAGAGCTACGTAGTCAGCTACATTGGTTCTCCACGATTCCGGCTACCCCCATCAGTCCGTTATATCATCGCTGGGACAAGGTTATCATTGGTGACGAAGACCGCATTTTCCCCCCTCAGAACCAGCGCAACGCATGGAGTGGCCACGACCAATTTATAGTGGCGGGAATGGCCCACGTGCCTGATTTCCAATGGATTTTAGACCACTTTATCGTTGACAAATTGAAAGTAGGCAAGAAGTTCGGACTCGCTAGTGCAACGTATACCAACAATGCCATCGTCCAACAAACTACTGCCCATAAACTTTACCAATATTTCCTATCCGTATTCGATAATTCACTCCTCAAGTCCAATCCGGATTCGGCAAAAGGCAATCGATGGTCAGTGCTGGAATTGGGGTACGGCGACGGAATGTTCACTCGCCTTTACGCACCATCCTTTTTAGCCCATTGCGCCCAACTTACGCTGAGCGATATTCAGAGTCATCAGCTCGACACGGTTTTAGGCCTCGACAACATTGAAGAATCGCTCCGAAGCTACGACATAGATATTCAGCAGGTTACAACCGACGTTGAATCAGCAGATTTTGCTCAACAGCATCTACAAGAGAATAGTCGGGATATTATTTTTTCGGCCTCCATGTTTCAATGGCTCAACTCTCCGGCTACGATGCTCCGACGGTGTAGCAACGCCATGAAACCCAATGGCATTATTGCCATTTCATTCTATGGGCCGGGGACATTGGCCGAAATCTCATCAACCGTTGGCAACGGGCTGAAATATCCATCCAAAACCTGGATGCAACAAGTTGCCACCGAATGTAACCTAACGATCAACCTGATTGAAGCAGATAAGGAAGTACTGACATTTCCAACCGCAACCGATGCCATCCGTCATCTTCGACTAACCGGGGTTAATGCTCTCTCCGAACAAACCTCGCCGGCTAAGATGCGCCATCTGCTAAATAATTGGCCTAAAGATAACGAAGGCAAAGCAACGCTTACCTTCTGTCCGATTTATATGGTGTTAACCAAAAATTAATCACACAATAGCGCTACAATGAAATATTTCGTCTCAGGAATCCACACCGATGCCGGCAAGTCGTATTGCACCGGTTGGTATGCCAAGCAACTGATGAATGAAGGCAAACGCGTTATCACGCAAAAGTTCATTCAGACCGGAAACGTTGGCATGTCGGAAGATATTGAGGTACATCGCAAAATCATGGGTACCGGCTACCTAAAGGAGGATCTCGACCACGTAACCGCCCCCATAATCTTTACCCATCCATGTTCTCCGCAACTTGCAGCCAGATTGGATGGCCGCGAAATTGATCTCACGATTGTTGACCACGTAGCCGACCAGCTCAACCGCGAATTCGACATTGTACTAATTGAAGGAGCCGGCGGACTAATGGTGCCTATTACGGATGAATTCATGACCATTGATTACGTATCTACCCGTCAATTACCATTGATTATGGTAGTTAATTCAACCCTGGGCTCTATCAATCATGCAATTCTCTCGTTTGAAGCAATTAAAGCCAGAGATATTGAAATGCCACTGGTACTTTACAATACTCATTTCGACACAGATCCACTGATCGCCGACGACACCTATCATTTCATCGAACGATATCTCCAACGCGAATTTCCTGCGACAGAACTGATAAAAGTACCCTCCTTAAAATTATCATAATTCAAAGATAATTACTAACTTCGCGTACGAACCGCATATATCAACTTCTCATCAAACCTTCGGCATGGAATCAATTAGCAAAGTTTACAAAATCGGTTATGGCCCGTCAAGTTCCCACACCATGGGGCCACGTAAGGCTGCTGAAATCTTCGGAAATCGTCATCCCGAAGCAGCCAAATTTATCGTTACGCTATATGGCTCGTTAGCAGCTACCGGGAAAGGGCACCTTACAGATGTAGCCATTTTGGACACACTAACACCGATTGCACCGACCGAAATCGAATGGCAACCTGAGGTCTTCTTGGAATTTCATCCAAACGGCATGGCCTTCAAAGCCTTTGATTGCGATGGCAAACAACTGGATGAATGGACAGTATTCTCCATCGGCGGTGGCGACATCATGGAGGCCGGGAGCAAACGTTCGCCGGAAGATATCTATGATATGACTACGATTGCCGAAATTCAGAAATGGTGTGAAGATACCGGCCATTCCTATTGGGAATATGTTGAACTCCGAGAAGGGAAGGCCATCTGGGACTACTTGGCAAAGGTTTGGAACGTAATGAAGCAAGCTGTTGAGCGCGGTATCGAAGCCGAAGGCGTATTGCCCGGAGGTCTGGGAGTAAGACGAAAAGCCGTCAGCTACTATGTCCACGCAGCCGGGTTCAGCAGCTCGCTGAAGAGCCGCGGATTGGTCTACGCCTACGCCCTGGCAGTCAGCGAAGAAAATGCCTCCGGAGGAAAAATTGTAACCGCACCAACATGCGGGTCATGTGGCATCGTTCCGGCAGTGCTTTACCACCTCCACACATCCAAAAACTTCAGCGAACAACGCATTCTACGCGCCTTAGCAACAGCCGGATTATTTGGTAATATCGTAAAAAACAATGCCTCAATTTCAGGGGCTGAAGTTGGTTGTCAGGGCGAAGTAGGTGTGGCATGCGCTATGGCTGCGGCTGCCGCTTCTCAGCTCTTCGGTGGCACACCGGCCCAAATTGAATACTCCGCAGAAATGGGATTGGAACACCACCTTGGTCTGACCTGCGACCCCGTTTGTGGCCTGGTCCAAATACCCTGTATCGAGCGTAATGCATACGCTGCAGCCCGAGCCTTGGATGCCAACCTTTATGCGGCATGCTCCGACGGACGCCACTCCGTAATGTTCGACCGCATAGTGGAAGTAATGAAGCAGACCGGCCACGACATTCCATCGCTCTACAAAGAGACCTCTCAAGGAGGCCTCGCCGTCATCAAATAA
>CAZEST010000015.1:19144-23947 GCA_964514745.1 uncultured Alistipes sp. | reverse complement strand
TCATCGAGATGTTTAACCACTATTTCGATGTTAAGGCTCAGAAGGCTATGCCTATTGCCGACCTGATTGCCTATTTCGAGGCTAACGGTTCGCAGGGCCATACCGCATCTGAAAGCAAGCCGCTGAATTTCAGCGCTGAGGAGTGGAAGGCTATGACCGACAAAGAGCGCTCAGATGCTCTGATGAACTATCGCATTGCCTACCTGGGCAACACAATGGTTAACTGGTGTCCGAAGCTCGGCACGGTTCTGGCCAACGATGAGGTTAGCGAAGGTGTGTCAATCCGCGGCGGTTATCCCGTAGAGCAGAAGCTGATGTATCAATGGTGTTTGCGCGTTAGTGCTTACGCTCCGCGTCTGCTCGAAGGCTTGGAAACCTTGGAATGGAGCGACTCTATCAAGGAAACCCAACGTAACTGGATTGGTCGTTCGGAAGGCGCTGAAATGCAGTTTAAGATTGACAACTCCGACGTTGAGATGACAATCTTTACCACTCGCGCCGATACCGTATTCGGCGTTACCTTCATGGTACTTGCCCCCGAAAGCAAGTACGTTGATATGGTAACAACCCCCGAACAGCGACAAGCCGTTGCCGACTACCGCGACGAAATCAAGCACAAGACCGAGCGCGAACGCATGGCCGACAAGAAGGTAACCGGAGTATTTACCGGTGCTTACGCTATTAATCCGCTCTCAGGCAAGAAGATACCCGTCTGGGTTAGCGACTATGTACTGGCCGGTTACGGCACCGGTGCTATCATGGCAGTGCCCGCCCACGACAGCCGCGACTACGCCTTTGCGCGCAAGTTCGATCTTCCTATCATTCCGCTGATTGAAGGGGCCGACGTATCGGAAGAAAGCTTCGATGCTAAGGAGGGTAAGATGATTAACTCCGCTTCCGACAAGCTCAATCTCAATGGTTTGGAAGTTAAGGAAGCTATCGCTAAGACAAAGAAATTCATTGAGCAAGAAGGTATCGGCCGAGTAAAGGTTAACTTCCGTCTGCGCGATGCAATCTTCTCGCGTCAGCGCTATTGGGGTGAACCGTTCCCGGTTTACTACAAGGATGGTGTGCCTACAATGCTGTCGCTTGATAAACTCCCCCTCGAGCTCCCCGAAATTGATAAATATCTGCCTACCGAGACAGGCGAACCTCCTCTGGGCCGTGCTGCTAACTGGCAGACCGAGGACGGTTATCCTCTGGAACTCAATACGATGCCCGGCTTTGCAGGCTCATCGGCCTACTATCTGCGCTACATGGATCCCCGCAACAGCGAGGCTCTCGTATCGAAGGAAGCCAACAACTATTGGGAGCAGGTTGACCTCTACGTTGGTGGTACGGAACACGCTACCGGTCACCTAATTTATTCCCGTTTCTGGAATAAGTTCCTCTTCGACTTGGGTGTAATCTGCAAGGATGAGCCGTTCCGCAAGTTGGTTAACCAGGGTATGATTCAGGGTCGTAGTAACTTCGTTTACCGCATCAAAGACACTAACACCTTCGTTTCAGCCGGGCTGAAGAAGGATTACGATACAACTCCGATCCACGTTGACGTAAACATCGTTAGCAACGACCGCTTGGATACCGAGGCCTTCCGCCGCTGGCGTCCGGAATACAACAACGCTGAATTCATCCTTGAAAACGGCGAATATGTTTGCGGTTGGGCTGTTGAAAAGATGTCGAAGTCGATGTTCAACGTTGTGAACCCCGATGACATCGTTGAGCGCTATGGTGCCGACACCCTGCGTCTCTATGAGATGTTCCTCGGTCCGGTTGAACAGTCGAAGCCGTGGGACACCAACGGTATCGATGGTGTAAACCGCTTCATCAAGAAGCTTTGGAACCTCTTCTATAAGGGAGAAAACTGGTTGGTAACCGATGAAAAGCCCTCACGCGACGCGCTGAAGTCTATCCACACTCTCATTAAGAAGGTAACAGGCGACATCGAATCGTTCTCTTACAATACCTCCGTTTCGGCGTTCATGATTTGCGTAAATGAGCTTACCAAGCTTAACTGCCACAGCCGTGAGGTGCTGTCACCGCTGGTTGTACTGCTCGCGCCGTTTGCTCCCCACGTTGCCGAAGAACTCTGGCACGCACTCGATGCCAATGCCTCATCGGTTTGCGATGCTCAATGGCCTGCTTGGAACGAAGATTACCTGAAGGCCGACGCTATCAACCTGCCGGTTTCGTTCAATGGCAAGACTCGCTTCATGCTCTCTGTAGCTCCCGAAACCTCGCGCGAGGAGATTGAACGCCTGGCACTGGAATCGCCCGAAGCTGCAAAGTGGATTGAAGGCAAAACCATCCGCAAGATTATCGTAGTCCCCAACAAGATTATCAACGTTGTTGTATGCTAACGTAATAAACTCCATAAGTATTAGGCAGCCTTAAGAGCTTCGGGCTCCCAAGGCTGCCTAATCTATTATACTAAGAAACTTTAGAAATATTCATAATGAGATTGCTGACAATTAAGCAGCTTATTGTAGCCATTGGATTGGTAGGGTTGCTGGCGTCGTGTGGTAGCGATCCGGAATATGTTCCTGCCGATGAGCGTGAGCAGCAGCAGGGGAGTGGTACATCCGACGAAGACCGTAACGATGGCGAAGATAATCAGGGGGGACAGAGTGGTTCGGATGATGGAACTCAGAATAGTGGTGGACAGAGTGGGTCAGGCGATGGCGGCTCGGAAGTTAACGGGCATCAATTTGTAGATCTCGGTCTGAGCGTAAATTGGGCTATCGCTAATATCGGTAGTAATGAAAAACCAACGTCGCCGGGGAGCCTGTTCAAGTTTGGTGCAATATCGCCTGTAAGCTCATTAGAAGAGCCTGTAAGCTATCCTAATCTAAATGGTAGGGAAGATATAGCCGGAACCGAATTCGACGCTGCTACGGCAATTTATGGCAGTCCTTGGCGAATGCCTACAAAGGCGGAGATTGATGAGCTCTTGTCGGCTTGCCGGGTAACTTGGAGCATTAAATATGGTTATGAGATAGTTGCTGCCAATGGCAATTCAATATTTTTGCCGTCGGCCGGATATTGCGATTTGAATTATTCCGGCGAATACAACTATATAAACAATTCAGAGTCAACCATGGGCTGCTATTGGAGTGCGTCTGCCTCGGGAGAATCTGCTTTTGCTCTGGATTTTGATGGCGCCGACCGTATAGCGGTTAATCTTGTGCCACGCTATAGAGCATGCTCTATACGTCCGGTGTGCCCCAAATAGCAGCGTGATTACGGGGGTGATGCAGTAGAATCTGCGTGCGCAACTGGGTTGAATCCATGTGGAGGTAAATCTCCGTAGTAGCTATAGATTCGTGGCCGAGCATCTGCTGAATTGCGCGCAGGTTTGCTCCGCCTTCCAGAAGGTGAGTAGCAAAGCTATGGCGCAGCGTGTGGGGGGAGATTGTTTTCTGAATATTGGCAGCCGTAGCCAATCGGCGGATGATGGTAAAAATCATCTGGCGTGTAAGGCGCGAGCCGCGGCGATTGAGAAACAGAATATTTTCTTCGCCCGGTTTTACCTCGATGCGCGAGCGCACATCGGCCATATATTCCTGAATCAATTTTGACGATATATCCGACATAGGCACGATGCGCTGCTTATCGCCCTTGCCGTCAACAATGATATAAAGTTCGTTGAAGTAAACTTTTGATATCTCAAGGTTTACGAGCTCCGAAACACGTAGTCCGCAGCCGTATAACGTCTCTATAATAGCATGATTTCTGACCCCTTCGGGCGTTGATAGGTCTATTTGACCGATCATTGCATCAATCTCCTCAACGGTTAATACCTCCGGCAGATGGCGGCCCAGATGGGGCACCTCCAGCATCTCCGTTGGGTCGGTAGCGATATAATTCTCAATCTTCAGGTAATGAAAGAATTGCTTGATTCCACTGACCAATCGGGCTTGCGAGCGCAGGGCAATACCAACATCGTGGAGCTCGGCCATGAACTCCTGCAAGGTTGCGTAGCTAACATCCCGTAGGGTAGTGGTGCCGTTGGACGATAACCAGTTGAGGAGTTTGTCTACATCCATGAGGTAGGCGTCTCGGGTGTTTTCCGAGAGTCCGCGTTGCAATATCAGGTAACCTGCATAGCTACGCCGCAACCGGTCAATATCGTTGATAAGTCTGATAGGAGCTGAATATTTAGAAAATCAATTCAAAATCCTTGCGAGGAAGTTTCCTGCTGGCAACGTAGACGCCGGAGATGTTATCATGGAAGGTCATTCCGCGGTCAACAACGGCCATAATCTGTTGCCAAAGGCGCTTGATTTGCGGTATGTACATATTGCGGAAGAAGATTACCGTACCTTGGGGATGGTGCATAGCCTGCAAGAGGTAGCTGCGCACCGTAGCAAAATTCATGTCGATAGTATAGTTGACAATGATGAAATTGCTCTTTTCCCGGTCGATAACCTGAGGTTTTTCGCACGACCATCTGTAAAGCTGTGCATGAGGCACCGATCGCTCTATGATAAGACGACTAACCTCGTGGCCGCCACCAATTTCAATTACCTGTTGAGGATTGAAATAACAGAGCATTCTGAATAGCATATGGGCCTCGTGGTGCTCATAGTCGTTGGAGGAGAAGGCTTCGTTAAGCAGATGGGAATCGCGGTGGGATTTTCCGCAAAGGGCGTCGATTTCGGGGAAGGCATAATAATAGGCCTCCCTGTCGCATAACACCTTCGTTATGAAGCTATAGGCGAAAGGGGAGTGGACCCCGAAACCGCGACTTGTGCGGTAGCGGCGAGCCCAACTCAGCATATTATTTACCTTTCCCATCATCTT
>CAZEST010000015.1:0-19044 GCA_964514745.1 uncultured Alistipes sp. | reverse complement strand
TTGTGCGGTAGCGGCGAGCCCAACTCAGCATATTATTTACCTTTCCCATCATCTTCTTAGTTATTATT
The DNA here is from genome assembly GCA_964514745.1 of uncultured Alistipes sp. Classification (GTDB taxonomy): domain Bacteria; phylum Bacteroidota; class Bacteroidia; order Bacteroidales; family Muribaculaceae; genus UBA7173. The sequence continues at coordinate 18,976 of CAZEST010000015.1, read as the reverse complement.
TATTCGTCCCATTCGTCCCATTAGTCTTATCCCCCCTTAAAATAACCGCTATAACCGCTACGGCCAACAGCAGGTAAATCAAGATTACCGCCGTGCGCGCAACGCTTACGGTAGTGCTTACTGATTTGGGATTGAAGCGCATTTCAATCTTGTGGTGACCTGCCGGAACGGTGATGGCCCTCAAGACGTAATTTACGCGAGCTATATCAACAGGTTTTCCATCGATTGTAGCTTCCCAACCCCAGGGGAAATAGATCTCTGAGAAGACAGCTACACCACCATTTTTGCTGGTTGCGCTATAGGTCAGTGACGAGGGGGTATAGGATGTTTCGAAGATTGTATCGCCGGGAGCTTTTGGGGTAGCTTGCTTGCCGAGAATGTTGGCAAATTTCTTGTCGGCAACGGCTACGCTGTCGGGCTCGATTACGCTCAGCATGGCCATCTCTTCGTTGGCGTTATCGGCATACTTAACTTCGTTTACAAACCAGGCATTGCCCAAGGCGTTGGCATTGATCATCAGGGAATTATCCTGCGCAATGAAATACTTGGCGTTAAGCATGTTAAGCACGTTGAAGTCGGCCTGCGTAACCTCTGCGCCGGAGGTGAAATGGCTCAGATGGCGGTCGATAAGGTCTTGGTAGCGAGTCAGCTTGGCTGCGTGGTAGCCACCAATCATCTTATGATGGAAGGAGGGCTCGGCAGAACCGAAACGCGCCACGTCCATCACGCGGTAGTTCATTGCTGTATCGGCCAGAATCCGGCGGTCGTTATCGTTCAAGGGGAAGGGGTCGGAATGGGAGAGGTCGGGGGTGCAGAAACTATCATGATTGAGATAGCGCTTATCTACGGAGTAGAGGTCGGCAACGATCAGCAGGCCGATGATAGCAACGGCGTAGGCCGGCTTCATCTTCTTGTACTTCAGGCAGATAATGATTAAGCAGAAAGTAGCCAGAACGAGCATCAACGAACGCATAGCATCGGCGGAGGCCATCGAGTAGCGTAGGTCGGTTACGGCCTGGGCGATGCTCGGGTTGTTGATGGAATACATCGCTACTGCTTCCCTCGGATATCCTTCGTTTTGCAGCTGGGCGGCGATCATGTTGGAGATGTATTGGTCGTTGTCGGTGATTGCCGAACCGAAGATGGAGGGGGCCAGGTAAGCTGCAAGGCAGATAACCGCTACGATGCCAAAGCTGGCGTAGATAGCTTTTTGATAGCGGCTGAAGGCATTGGGCGTTGTGAAGAGCTTTTGCAAGGCGAGAATTGCCAATACCGGCATGGTAAATTCGGCAATAACCAGGATGCTCTCTACGGTGCGGAAACTGCTGTACATCGGTACGAAGTCGATAAACAGGTCGGTAAACCATTGCAGATTGCGCCCCAGAGCGAGCATGATTGACATCAGGGTCATGGCTAACAGGGCCCATTTCAGCGGTCCTCTAACAATGAAGCAACCTAGCAGGAAGAGTACGCAGATGATAGCGCCGACGTAGACCGGCCCGTTGGTGCCCTCCGGTTCGCCGAAGTATTGGCTTACGAATTGGCCGACGTATTGCAGTTCGGCTTCGTTGAGATTATTAACTTTGTCGGAGGCATTGTCCAGGTCGAGGACAGAGGTTGCAACCATGTTGCCCTGCACCGGTTTGGCCGATGCGCCCCCCTTGATGTTAGGAATCAGCAGGGAGAACGATTCTGAACGTCCGTAGCTGTATTGGGTAATATAGTCGCGGTTGAGGCCGGAGGTAGCTTCATCGTCGTTGTTGGGCGAGGTCAGCTCCGTATGGCTGCCGCGCATCGACTCTTTGGAGTATTTGTAGGTGTTGTAGATGCTGGGGAGGTTCGCACAAACAGCTAACAGGGCTGCTACAGCCAGGGCGCCGGTAGCTTTCAGGAAGCGCGCATATTTCTTGCGTCGACAAGCATCGATTGCGTAGCAGATTACTACCGAGAGTATTACGAACAGAAAATAGTAGGTCATCTGTACGTGGTTGCTCTGGATTTGCAGCATGGCGAACAGAGCTGCCAGGGCTGAGCCTATCAGCCAGCGTCCGCGATATGCCAGGATAATGCCGCCGATGGTTGGCGGTATGTAAGCCAGGGTAACGAATTTCCAGATATGTCCGGCACCGATAATGATTACGAAGTAGGAGGAGAATCCCCAGGCAATAGCCCCGATTAGAGCGTAATACCATCTAACTTTCATTGCCAACAGCATAATCAGCATGCCGGCCATCATCATGAACAGCAGGTTCGACGGTGAGGGCAAGCCGGCACCGTAGAGCGTGTTGAGCCAGTTGAAGAGGTCGTTGGAGGGGTAGGATGGGGAGATTTGGAAGGTTGGCATTCCGGAGAAGAGGGAGTTGGTCCAACGCGGCTCATCGGCGTTGGGATTCTCTTGCATGAAAGCCTTAACTTCCTGACCGTTGGCAGCGCCTTGCTGCATATCGTGCTGGCGCAACTGGTTGCCCAACGATGCATCGGGATGGAAGAAGGCCAGAGCCATCAAAGCTATAACCACCAGGCTTACAAAGAACCCCCAAACTTGAGGCTTCTTAGCGTAATCCTTCAATGTTGCCGGAATATTTTTGATATATGAAGTAACCTCCGTATTCATAAAAGCAATAGGAATTTAATATTATATGCAAAATTACGAATTTCCCCCCATCCATCCAAAAAAAGCCCGGAATTAGGCGGTAGTTGGCTCCGAGAGCTTTCCTCCGTCTAATTCCGGGGATAGATTTATGTACAGACTCGTTAGTTGCTACTTAACGATTACCTTGACGTTATTTACCAAATATAGGCCGGCAGGAAGAGAAATTTGAGCCCGGCCGGTTACTGTTTGGCGATAGCAGAGGCGACCGTCGGCGGTATGAATGGCTACGCTGCAGGGCATAGCAACCGCAACATTTACGCAGCCTTCGCCGCCAACTGCCTTAAAAGGGACCGTAGTGTCGATACTAACCGTTTCAACTGCTGCCGGAGTTATCGAAGCATCAACCTTTGCGGTAGCCATGCTTTGGGCTGCGTTGAGGCTGAGGTTGTTGGAATCGCTGAAGGGTAGATAGGTTTCGAGGCTCGACTGGAGGAGTGTGCCGTTGTTGATAGCTGCTACTTCATCTGCATTAATTGCCGAGCGATAGAACATTACTTCTGCAACGTTGAGTGTGCCTTCAGAGGGCGAGATGGTTACGTCGGTCGGAGCAACCTTGTCCGAAACTTGGCCCAGGAGGGTGTTGTCGGCGTAGAGCAGGGTAGTTCCTTGGGCATAATAGTTGGAGAGGGTAATGGTAGTTGACGTAGTTGTTGAGGTAGCTTCTTCGTTGCGCTTTACTTGTGAGCTGCCGGCGATTGAGCCTGAAATTGTCTGGCCGGTGGGGGAGGTGTAGGTCAGAACGTTGTCCTTAATGGCAATGGTAGCGTCGCCTTGGTCGGTTGCAATCTTTACGAATTGGCAATTCTTAAGATTGTTGACTTTCAGAACGAGGGCAAAGGAGTGGACGGTGCCTTCGGGAGCGAATTCAATCTTGCCGGTAGGCTGGATATAAACGGAGTTTGACCCATTGCGAGTAGGCATCGGCTTTTCGGCTTCGAGGGCATCGAAGAGCGACGGCGACATTGCGTAGAAGAATTCTGTATGACCGTTGGTGTTGGGATGGTAAACGTCGTCGCCGTTCTGATAGCCGTCGGCCCATTGGCCAGAACCATTGTCGATAGCTCCCAGAAGGTTGATTGAGGGGAGATCCCAGTTATTGATGAGCAGGTTCATCTTGCGAACATATTCGTAGTCCTTATCGTTGAAGTCGCCGCGAGTATAGTTGTTCATGATTACGGGGGTCTTGCCGTCTTCGCGAGCCTTCGCAATCAGGGTCTGCATATTGGTAGCGAACTGGTTGTAGATAGCATCCTGGTCGTTAGCGTCGTGGATACCTTCGTTGCCCAGCGAGAGGCCGAAGATTACGTATTTACCGAAATCGTAGATAAGGTCTTCGTAGCGATCCAGCAGGTTGGTTGTGTTGTTGCCGTTGACGGATATGCCGGAGGTATAGAAGGCGTTCTCGGAGTCGCCGTTGGCGGTGCGATTCTGAAGCATTTGGCCGTACATGTAGGCGTATCCGTGATTGTCGGTAGCGCCCTGGCCGTTGGCTACGGATGAACCCATTACCGAAATACGACCGTTGTCAATGCCGTTGGTAGCTTCAATCGTGTAGGTAAAGTTGGCCATATCGAGGGTGATATCGTATGTGCCGAGGTTGATGAAGCGGATGTCTGCAATCAGCTTTTTCTCTTCATCGGTTGTAAATTCGCTTGAGAGGGCTACGTTGTGGCTACCAACCATGCGCTTAAACTGGTAGCTCCAGCTGTTGTTCATGTCGAAGATGAATCGGCCCGGGTCGGAGGAGGAGCTCTTTTCGCCGGTCAGAGTGAGGTCGGTGATTTTCCAAACGCTGTTGCCTTGATATTCCATTGTAGGCTGATTGCTCAGGCCCCAGCCGTTGGTAGCGCTACCGAGAACGGTAAATGAGCTGATAGGGGTGATGGTCATTGAGCCTGTAGCAAAGTCGCAGTTGATCATTACGAGCTGCGATTCGCTTACGGTGTATTGTGTGGGAGTGTCCGACGGGGTGAGCTTTGAATCGGCTACGCTGAAGCTGACGGTAGAGTTGTCGTCGGTTGTAGCTGTAAAGTAGAATGAGCCGGGTTGCAGCTTGGTGAAGCACTCATATCGGCTGTTGTTGGTGCCGGGGGTGGTTATAAGGTGCATCGGCAGGGATTGGCCGTTTTCGGCAGCGGTGCCAACGAGGGTTGCGGAGGTGTAAACGGTCGGCACAGCTTCAATGTTGCAGGTGAAGTTGTAGGTGTCGAGGGTTACGGTATATGCTCCGGCATCGGCTATTGAGAAGTTTTCGAGGTTGTTGTCTTCGTCCCAACCGTCGGTTGCGGCACCGATGCTGTTGGTTGAGCCTTTAACGTGTTTCATCGTTACGCCCCAATCGTTGTTCATAACGATTACGAAGCTGGTATTGGCGTTCGCAACGTTGATAACTGTTGACCAAATGCCGTTGCCATTGTAGGTAAGTGCTTTACCGGCTGATATTGACCAGTCACCGGAAATAGCATCGCCTACAGCGCTGAAGGAGCTAACAGGTTCATACCAGATGTTGCCGTCAACAAAGCTTGCTTTTACGCGGGCAAGTAGCTGTGAGGGAACGGTGTAGGTGGCTGCACTCTCGTCTGACGAGATTGAGCCCCAAATTGAGCCGGTAGATATGTTGGTGTTGTTGTCGGAAGCACCGTAGCTTACAGTTCCTTTACCGTTGGTTGTGCCGCTGAATTTGAAATCTCCGGCGTTCAGTTGGGTGAATACTTCAAACCAGTTGTTGTCTTTACCGTTGGGGCAGAGCTGGTGCATCGGGGTTGACGAGCCGTTCTCGGCAGCTGTTCCGGCGATGGAGGCTGCAACGATAACGGTTGCCGGACGTTCGGCATCGGTTGGTTCTTCGATTTCCTCAACCTTCATTGCGTTGAGGGCAATATAGCTGCCGGTGCTGCGAGCTACGGTGAAGATTATTTCGCCGTTATCGTCGGGAAATACGATGTCGGATTGGAGGATGGTAGAGTTATTCTGGTCTACACCGGAGCCTCCGAGGTCTTTGCCGGCCAACTGCAGTGTGCCGGAGAAGCTATTGATGCCCTCCATAGTGTACAGGCCGGTACGGACATCGGATGCGCTTCGTGAGGCGAAGATATGGAAGCGGTAGCCGTGGTTGGGGTTGAGGCCGGAGATGGTGAAGTTGCTGTTGTCTTCAGTGGCTTCGATGAAGAAGTAGTCTTCGGTTGCGGTTGCTATGGCGAGGTCGCCCAAGAGGGTTGCACTCGGCGAAAGCAGACCGCCGCCGGCGGATTTACCGTTGGTTGAGAAGCGGGAGTTGAGGGTGATTTTGTAGCCGGTTGCCTCGTTGTTGGCGTTCACAAGGCCGTCGTAAACGGTGCCTTTTGCGGCATATTTGTCGGCCGTTGAGCTATTGGTGATGTTGTTCCAATAGTGGTTGTTGGCATCGGCTCCTTCGGTGAGGTCGCCGTTGGCCGATCCGTAGTTGCCGGCAGAGCCGAAGTCGAAGTATAGGGTTTGCGTGACGGTTTCGGCCGACAAACTGCAAGCGATTCCTCCACTGAGAAAAAGTGATAGTAGAAACTTGTTCATGATTGATTATAAGGATGTTGGAAAAAGGATTAGTAGCGGATTTTTTGGCCGGAGGATGTGATGTAGAGCGAGCCTTTGAGGGGGCGCTCTACTCGGCGGCCCATAAGGTCGTAGAGGATGGTGTCGGCCTTTTTATTGTCGGTGCTGACCGACGAAATGCCTGAAAAAATCGTTGGATCGGTGGGATAATCCATTACTGCCGACACCACGCTCCGACCGGGTACCTTGAAATTGTATGTATGAGAATTGGAATTTACTTTTACGTTGAGGTCGTTGTCGCCTTGGTTGGAGAGGAGTATGGAGGTTGAGTTATCGGGGTTTATGAAGGCCGCATAGCTCAGGTTGTTGGTCCACCAACCCTCGGTATCAACGCGGTAGGCTCCCGGCTTGACGGCATCGGAGGCGTGGGCCATGATGTAGTAGTGGGAGTTGAAGGTGTAGTTCGAGGTATGGCCGGCATCGAGGTCAATGGCTCCGTAGCAGGTGTCGCATCCGCCCGGACGGTAGGGCGCACCGTTCGTATCGAGCATGAAGTTCCATACCAGGGCTGCTTTGAAGCGGTTGAGGGTGGTTGAGATTACCAATTCGTCCATATCGGCTGCAAGTCTGTTGTAGAGGTTGCGTCCGTCGTTCCACTGGCCTATTGAAGCCTCGGAAAATATGAGTTCTTTGTCTGTACGGCCCCAAACTACGTCGTCTTTGATGTCGCTGACGGAGCCACCGTAGTTGTGGTAGCACGCACCGACAACCAGATCTTCGCCTTCGAAGCCGCTTCCCATGCGATTGTAGGCAAGGATAGGGTAGTGGCGTTGGTCTGATTTGTTATCGTAGTTGTAGTTATGGTCGTAGAGATAAATCTTGGTTGCGAGGCCGGCGCGATGCAGGGCCGGCGCGAGGCCGGTCTTTACGAAGTCAGCTTCCTGATCGTAGGACATCCACATTGATGCGGAGTTGCCGGTGTTGAGGGGCTCGTTTTGGGGCGAAACAGCGTAGACGGTTACTCCCTTATTGGCCATAGCTTCAATGAATTTTACGAAATATTCGCCGTAAACCTGATAGTAGGAGGGATTGAGGCGTCCGCCTGTCCAGCTGTTGTAGCTGTCGTTGCTATATTGGTTAAGCTTCATCCAGCAGGGGGCTGTCCAGGGAGCGGCAATGATTTTCAGGTCGGGATTGATCTCTAAAATCTCTTTCAGAACGGGGATTACGAAGTTGGTCTCGTCGGTAGAGAGTTGGAAATTCTTCAGCGGATTATCGGAGCCTCCGTAGCTGTCGCAAAGGGAGTATTCTTTGCTGGAGAAATCGCAGCAACCGATTGATATGCGTACGTAGGATACGCCGTAGCCAACCGTGGGGGAGAATGTCTGCCTTAGCAGGGCTTTTCGTTCGCTGTCGGGCATCTTCTTGAGGTTGCAGGCAGAGGCGTATGTGATGGCGTAGCCGAAGCCGTCGATTTGCTGATTATGTTGCGAGGGGCGCAGGATTATGGCATCGTTGGTTGAGTTGCCGTTGGCCTGAACTGCTGACAGTTCCAACGATTTAACGCGCGTACCGGTTGTGGTCAGTACTTTGGCCCACTGAGCGTATACGGAAGTTGCTGCCCCGAAACACATCAGGGTAGCAACTGCTATTTGCTTGAAATATGGTTTGGAATTAATTTTCATGGCGATGCAAAATTATTACATGATTTATCGCGATGCAATACCGGGTAAAATTATTGGTAAGAAATAAAAAGCGTATCAACTTGAATGATAAGTTGATACGCTTTTAAATAAGTAAGTTTTCAGAATTAACTGCGTTCCTCCATAGGGCGCCAATAATAGAGCTTATCGGAGGGTCGCGTCTTGAATGGCACGGTGATAGAGAAGGATTCGCCCTTCTTTACAACCTCTACGGGCTTGAGGTTGACGCGGATTTCATCGAGTTTGATGATAATGGTGCCGGTTGTTGGGCCGGTGATTACTATCTCGTCGCCACGATGCAATTCGCCGGCTTCCATATAGAATTCCGCAACGCTGAGGTGGGAGAAATAGCGTACGCCTTTAGCGCGATATTCTTTTACGCGAGTAGCGGATGAGCCGTACTTATTGGACCATTCGCCAAGGCGCTGACCCAGGTAGTAGCCGTCCCAGAAGCCTCGGTTGAAGATTTTGCTGAGCTGTGTGTTCCAATGCTCAATGAGCTTGTCGCTGTAGGTGCCGTCGCAGAGCGATTGCAGGGCCTCGCTGTAGCAGCGTACGGCGATATCGACATACTCCGGACCGCGCGCACGGCCTTCAATCTTGAAGACGCTGATACCGGCATCGACCATCTTGTTCATGAAATGGATGGTCTTCAAGTCCTTGGGCGACATTACGTATTTGTTATCGATTTCGAGCTGGTCGCCGGTTTCGTTGTCGGTAACGGTATAGCTGCGGCGGCATATCTGGCTGCAAGCTCCGCGGTTGGCCGAGGTGTTCATCTCGTGGAGACTGAGGTAGCATTTGCCTGAGATTGCCATGCAGAGAGCGCCGTGGCAGAACATTTCGATGCGAATCAGCTGACCGTGAGGGCCTCGGATATCATCGCGAATGATTGCGTCGTGGATAGCTTTTACCTGGTCGAGGTTGAGCTCGCGTGCCAGAACTACTACGTCGGCATATTGGGCGTAGTAGCGCAGCGTCTCGGTGTTGGAAACGCTGAGCTGAGTAGAGATATGAACCTCAACCCCCTTCTGGCGTGCATAGAGGATTGCCGCCATGTCGGATGCAATGATTGCTGAGATACCGGAGTTGGCAACGGCGTCGATGATGGCGTGCATCTTCTCCATGTCGTTGTCGTAGATGATGGTGTTAACCGTAAGATAGGATTTTACACCATGTTCATCGCAGGTAGAGGCTATGCGGCGGAGATCGTCAAGCGTGAAGTTGGCGCTTGAGCGGGAGCGCATATTCAGCCCTTCAACGCCGAAATAAATGGAATTGGCTCCGGCGTTGATTGCCGAATGAAGGCTCTCGTAGCTCCCTACCGGAGCCATTATCTCAAAATCTTTGCGGTTCATGAGGTTCTCTAAAGGGTTTGTGGTGGATGGGTGGGGGGGGAGTGAAGGTTTATTTAACCAGTACGCGGCGAGCGAAGTTGTTGACGGCTACGATGTAGAGGCCGGCCGGCAGCTGCAGCGAGCGTGTGCCTACCTTTATCTTTCCGCTAAACATTTCGCGCCCTTCCAGGGAGTAAACTTTGAAGTGGTTCGCAGCATCGTTGTTTTCGATAACCAGGCTATTGCCTACGGGATAAGCATCCCATGAGTGGTAATCGAGCTGCTGGTTTACGGTCTGAACGCCGGAGGTTGCCATATCCGTTATAGAGATGTCGTCGATCATGCAGCGACCGCCCGATACCTGCTCGATTTTCAGGCGCTGAGCGCCTTGCTGGAACAGGCTGACGGAATATTCGGCGTAGGCGTTGCCTTGGCCTACAGCTTTAACGGTTGCGGTTGCTACTTGGTTCCAAGTTGAGCCGCCGTCGTTAGACGTCAGTATGTTGAATTCGCAGTCGGTTGCATCCGATCCCCAGGCGCGAGCCCAGAAGGTTAGTGTGCCCATTCCGTCCTGCTTGTCTTCGTTCATGTAGATATAGCGTGAACCGCTCTTGTTGAAGCGGGCAGCCTGATAGCTGTCGTGGGCGTAGGAGTTAGAGCCGTTGTATTCGAAGTAGACTCCTTCGGTTGTCCAAGAGCAAGCCGAGCCTTGGTAGGTTAGCTGGCCGTAGCCGTGGCTGTTGCCTTGGGGTATCTCCTGTTCAAAGTCTTCGATGAAGCTGGCGCCTTCGGGAGCAACGATACCGTCAACTTCAACTTCGTCGGTGAAATAATTGTCGGCAGTTGCTTGGAGGGTGGTTGTAAAATGGCCTTCAGCTTCGGAGTATAGGCGCATATAGAAGCGGTCGGCTCCGGGGGCAATTACAACCTCCTGGCTCCATTCCTGCTTGTTGAGCGATACTTGGAAGGGGGCTGTAACGGTAACGGTTATATCGCCGGGGATGTTGTCGATTTCCATCAGAAGTTCGGCTACGTCGGAGGGGGTGCCGGGGGTGGTACGGAAGCTGAGGTCGCCATCGTAGAGGAATTCTATGGAGGGAATCGGGGCGGTAGTGGTTACCGTGATAACGTCGGAGGTAACGTTGCCGTTGGAGACGGTGTAGGTATAGGTGGTTTCCGATTCGAGGCCATCAACGGTATATTGGCCGGCGGCGGCGTCTACCGTGAGGGGATAACCGTCGATTGATACGTTGTCGCGACGTACATCGAGGGTATATTGGGCACCCGCGCCGTTGATGTTAACCCAGTTTGCGGTGAAGGCATCGGAGGTTACGTAGGTTGCAGCCATTACGGGGAGTCCTTCTACGGCTTCGGCCTTGAGGCTTACGGTAGTAGCGACGTCGCCTGATGTGAGGGTCAGCGTGCCGGTTGCGTTGCCGGCTGTTGCGCTGCTGTAGCTGATGGTCAGAGCGGCGCCTGAGGCGTTGACGTTATCAACCGGGAGGGTTGTTGCGGAGGCGGAGAAGCCTTGGCCGCTAACTGCTACACTGACATCGGCTGTTAGGTTATAGGCCGAAACGTTGATGGTTGTGGTTGCTGCAACGTTGACGCCTGTTAGTCCGAGGTCGATGGTTGAATTGTTGACAGGGGTAACGATTTGGGGTTCGCTGGCAACGCTGAGGTTCCATTCCTGCCCAACCTTGTTGCCCCAGATGTATTCGGCTAATTCGGGATGGTCGATGAAGGGGTTGCGGTTATGCTGTTTGGCGTAGACTGCTTCGTTGCGGTTAATTTCTTTTTCGCTGACGGGGTCTTGGCGGTGCCATTTCAGCAGCAGGTTTGTAGCCCATGTAGTGAAGCCGGGATACTTGTTGCCGGCGAGCATTGCGCTTGACCATGAACCGAACTGGCTATTGTAGCAGGCTGCCATGTAGAAATAGCTACGTGCGAAGTCGCCTTTATATTCGTCGTCGGGTTCAAAGACGGTGCCACTGTAGCCTTCGAAGGTTGAAGCACCGAGCTTGCCTAGCGGACGGGCGCTGCCGTTGGCTGCGAGATACGTGCCGTTGGCACATTCGCCGTAGGGGTTGTTCGAACGCTGTCCGTTAACCTTGCCGTCGGTAGGGTAGATATGGAAGGCATCGGAGTACATTGGCTGCTTCTTGCCTCCAAACCAGCTTTTGCAGAAGGAGTGCTCTTTATTGATGCAGTCGCCAACATACTTGTAGTTGCCGCATTTTACGTTGTTGAAGCTTTTGCCCCAATTCTGGGTTGAATACATGTCCCAGATGGTTCCGTCTTCGTGAACGTCGGAGGTTAGATAAAGGTCGAACAGGTTGTCGTAGCCTACGTTTGTATGGCTGCTGATAACCGATTCCAATCCTTGCAGCAGGGCTTGTCCGGTTTTGCCTTCGCATGAAGAATAGTATGCAGAGGGCTCGGTGGCAGAGACTGTCACTGATGTAATGGCCGCAGCCAAAAGCAGTTTAAATGTATGTAATTTCATAAAAAAGATAATCCGGAGCGGATTTTTCGCCCCATGTTATTCGAACATAATTTCGGCGATAGGTCGTCGGGAAAACGGCGGCGCACAAACCGACACGTAAAGTTACTCTTTTTTTCTCAACCATCAAAATTTCAGTATCTAAAACTGCCGAAGAAGGGCCGATAGCAATGCAAAGCGACGGGAGCATGCCCCGTGGAGAAGGGGGTGGGCTCTCGTCGCTGATTTTGGTGCTATTTTTACTCTAACTAATTTACTATTATGAACTACTCTATAATTGAATTTTGGTTGTTGTTAGTAGTGTGTAATCTTAGATAGCGTTTGCTAGAGTGTGTGGTACGTGTGGGTAGAGATTACGTTTATTTGTAATCTTTTAATATCTTTTGCAGGCGTTGGCGGGCGAAGAAGATACGGCTCTTTACGGTGCCGAGCGGGAGGTTCATCTTGTCGGCAATTTCGTTGTACTTGTAGCCGGCAACGTGCATTGAGAACGGAATACGATACTCGTCGGCGAAGGAGTTAATTGCCATGGAGATTTCGTTGGCGGCAACTGATCCTTCTGGGGTATCGAGTCCGGATTCTTGGGGTAGGTTTAGGTGGTATAGATCGTCGGTTTGGTCAATCATGGTAGCAGAGCGAACAACTTTGCGGTAGTTGTTGATGAAGATGTTACGCATGATCGTAAACACCCAGCCTTTGAAGTTGGTGTTGTCGATGTATTTGTCCTCGTTGTCGAGGGCTTTGAGGGTGGTGTCTTGCAGTAAATCGTAAGCATCATCCTTGTTTGATGTAAGCAAATAGGCGAAATTCAGAAGATTGTTCTGAAGGCCAAGAAGCTTAGTTTGAAAGTTCTGGCTCATAATAGTAGAGGTTAGTGTGGAATAAATAGGATCATTTGTGGTTAGTTTATTTGAGACTTATTTGTAATAGATTTGTGACCACGGCGTAAAATTACACATAAATTTCGAAGTACCAAATTTTTTTACCACTTTTTTTAATAAATGAGAAAATTTTTGTCAAAATAATTATAATAAACAGAAAATCAGATATTTGGAGAAGGTTAAATATGTTACTTATCTGTTACATATTTAAATAAATTATACTTTTCATGGTTAATTAATCGTTATTGTCTTATAAATCAGTCTGATAGGTGGAAGGTGTTGCTAAAATGTCTACAAAGCACTGATAAATAGTTTATTAAATCGGATGGAATGGTTTTAAGATTGTAATGTTAAAGGGTTAATTGGTTGGATTGTTATGTTACGCTATTGTAACAGCTATGTAGCTTCTCGTGCTTATAATCTATAAGTAAGGGGGAGGCGCGGAGGCGGCAGGAACCCTCGGCTTCCGCCTCGGGCACCGTAGCTTTAGAGGGGATAAAAATAGCACTGTAGCTTTAGGGGGGATAGAAAAAAGAGCGTGGTTGACGAAGCGCCTAAGGGTGGGGGGCGAAAAAAGGCTCTAAGGTCGCGGTGAGCGACTTTAGAGCCTTTTTTAATATTGGATGCGAATAGCTACTGCAAGTGGCTATTTTACGGCAATCTTGGCTACGGCCTTGAAGCCCGGGGCATTGGCTGCTACTACGTAGACGCCGCTCTGGAGGTTGGCAACCGAGAGGGATGCGTAGCCGCCGGCAATGCGCTGGCCGGTCAGGGTGTAGATGGTCAGGGTTGATTCCGGACAACTAACGGTTGAGCCATCGTAGCTGATAGCCTTAGTTGCTGCGTCGTTAGCTACGCTTTGGATGGCAGATGTACCGTAAACGGTAACCGTAGCGGTAGAGCCGAGCATACGCAGGGAGATGGTTGACGTGCCGGCTTTCTTGCAGGTGAACTCGATGGTCAGTACGTTGTCGTCGAAGTTCATGTCGCCCATTTCGAGGAGCGATTCGTTACATTCCATAGAGAATCCGCCCATAACGTCGTCGGCTGTCAGAGCGTCGACGCTCAGAATCTTAGCGGTAACGGTGAAGGTTTCGCCTTCGGCAACGTTTACTTCGGTAGGAGTGAGAATGAATTTCTGCTCGAAGTAGAGGTAGGGGGTAGTGAATGCAGCGGTGCTCCAGGGAGCGTCGTTGCTGGTGCCGTAAGCGAAGCCCAGATTTTCGAGGAATTCGCGGTCACATTCGTAGGGATCGATGGTTTGGCCTTCGGTAGATGTATTGTCCTGGTTGCCGATGGTTGTGTCTACGGCTTCCAGGGAGCTGGTAACGTAGTTGTTGGCCAAGCCTTTGTCGGCGGGGTTGGGCCCTTCGGCGTAGATCGGTTCCCAGGTAGTCTGGTCGTAGCCAACAACTTCGGGTTCGTCGTTGAAGAAGGTCCAACCAACTATACGGTGAACGGTGCTGTTCTGGTTAGCGTACTCGTCTTCGCCGGTTTCGGGAGCGGTCAGGGAGGTTACAGCAACAATGTTGTTGGTAACGAACTTGGTCTCGTCGGATGAGGTGTAGTCAGCAGTGAGGTAACCGATAACGCCACCAAGGGCTACGGAGTTCCAGCCGGCCTGAGTAGCTTGGAGTGTACCCTCAACAACGTTGCGGTTAACGGTGCTGCGGGCAGCGTTGCCAACGATACCGCCGATAGTGTTCTTTGCAACGATGTTGGCGTTCGTGTGGCAGTCCTCAACAACGAAGCCTGTGCCGCCGGTAGCAATGATACCGCCAACGGTCTGGCCGCCCTGAATGTTGCCGTAAAAGGCAGATGCCTTAACGGAAGAGCTGGTCTTTAGTTCGTTAGCCACACCACCAACAGATGCGCCGGGGAGGTTGATGTTGGCGGCTGCTATGTTACAGCCAACAACCTTAGAGTAACCGGAGATTACGCCGGCTATCGAGCCGAAACGACCTGAGAAGTCGGCGCCTTCTGCTGTAAGGTTGTAGACCTTTACGTTTTCGATAGTGACGCCAATCGCCTGGGCAACCACTACGCCGGCGTAGCTCGCGTCGTCGGTCAGGTTAAATTCGGGTTTGTCGAAGGTGATATCCTTGATAACGGCGCCATCGGCAGTGCTCTCAAAGATAGCCTGAGCGTAGGACGAAGCGATGGAAAGGTTGGAAATGGTGAAACCTGCACCATCGAGTGTGCCGCTAAAGCCGGTAATCGGGGTGAAGTCGAAGCCTGTGGCGTCGATGTCGTTAGCGAGTTTGTAGTAAGCAGCAGTGTTGCTCTTTACTTGCTGCAGGTCGGCGATGGTTGAGATGAGGTAGGGGTTCTCGGCCGTACCTTCGCCACCGGCAAACTTGGTTATAGGCAGTAGGAACATCTGCTGGGTATACTGGTCGTCATCGTCGGAGAAGAGCAGGCAGAGCGTAGGATTAGCGTCGACGTTGAATACGGTAACGTTGTAGAGCGTGCCGATTTCATCATCGGATGAAGCTTGGAAGATTGCTTCTCCCTTGGGATCGGCAATGAGCAGGTATTCGTCGGTAGCTGTGGTTGAGGAGCTCTGTGAGCGCTTAACCAGAGCGAGGTATTCCCGGTCGGCATCGGTGTCGAACAGATAGGGGTCGAGCACGGAGTTGTCGATGTAAACCTGGGCATACATAACGTCCTTGCCGAGGTTAAGCTGGTCGATATGGTCAATTTCGCCGTTGGTGTTGATCCATGCAACTTGTTCGAGGGTGTAGCCTTCCTTGGTTTCGATATGGTCGGAAAGGTTGCAGGCATACATCACTTGGCCGTTAATCAGTGCACGGTCGAAAGTAGTTGTAAGGCCGTGGTCATTGAGCGTTGAGGGGAGGTCAACAACTGTATTGCCGGTCTTAAGGTCAACGATGTGGAAGGTGTAGCCGTCGTCGTTGGAGTGGATAAACAGTGCTTGATTGTTCTGCCCTTTGAGTTCGGAGAGGATTGTAACGCTCTCTGACTCTTCGTCGAGGGTAAGCAGGGGCTCTCCGTCGTGGCTGTAAACGTAGTAGGAATTGATGTAGTTATCCGGGTCGGAGATGGGCACGTTGGATACGGTAACGATAAAGGCCGGTTGGCCGCCGTTGCTGTAGTCGGTAAAGTTAACGTCCTTAGCGTAGTTGAAGGAGCCGATGCCGTAATATTTAGCCAGGATGCCGTCTTCCGGGGGATCAACCTGGATGGTTGTTGAGTAGGTCTTATCGGCTGTGGAGGCTGACAGCGAGCTCAGGGTGTAGGTGTCGATCTGCAGCTCGTTGTCGGGGGTAACGGTGTAGTCGGAGAAGTCTTCCTGATTGGCAAAGTAGGGCTCGGCATAGCGGCTGACAACGAATGCCGGCAGTCCGTCGGGCGTAGAGGTCATCAGGAAGTAGGGGGTATTCATCGCATCGCCGGGGAGATAGAGTTCGCCAAGGTCCAGTTCGAGGACCGGAGAGGCCGGTGTGCTCCAGCCGGCTTTCTTGTAGGTTGTCAGCTGATATTTGTAGTCTTCGAGGTACTCGCGATACGAGGTGTAGCCGGCGGTTGAAGTCGGTCGCACTTCGTTCATGAAGGTGATGTAGTAGTTCTCGGAGAAGCTGTTGGTAGCGTAATTCTCGGAGTCGATAACGTATCCGGGGATTGTCTGCAGGCAAACGGAGTTGCCGTCGGCGTCGGTTTCGCCGCCGATAGAGTAAACCAGTGAATGGGAGGTTACGAGGTATGAGGGGGTGTTGCAGAATACGGTGACAATAAGTTCATACTTGTCGTCGGTGTTGAAGAACTTCTTTGTCAAGGTCATTTCGGGCTGAATAGATGTGATGCGGGTTTCGCCTTCAGCCAGGGTGTATTTGTCTTTTACCGTACCAACTTCGTTGAAGTTGTTGTCGTAGACGGTGAATTCATAGCCGGTCAGACGCTTTTCCGTATAGTACTGGCTGACGGCTACCTCTTCGTAGTCGAATTTGGTAGTTGTATACCAAACGGTGCCATCGGGCGCGAGCAGATAGTTGACGCCGTCGCCGCCGGGGATAACTGATGCGGGGTCTGTCGACGCTACGCGCTGAGCGGGCGTAATCGTTGAGCCGTTTTTGGCAGCAAAGATTCCGGGCGAGAAGGTGCGCAGCTTGGGCACACTGTTCTCTTTAGCAAACCTTGGAGGTTGGTAGGTCCCAGCAACAATCGTAGTCGGAAACGTCAGGGCGGCTAGGGCCAAGACAGTTTTAGAAAGTAGACTTTTAGTCATTGTTAGTGATTGGAGTAAAGGTATTTATAATATTGACTTGAATTCGAGTCACTACTTAACCTGAAGACTATGGAGATGAGGTGTTTACACGATTAGTATGCCACAAAGTTACAACAAAACGCCCATAGAATTGTTGCTTTGTGCTAAAAAATGCCATGACTATATATTCCGAATTGCTTAACAGCTTGTTCTGAATAATGACTAAAATGTTGTAAATGTAAGGAGTATATTGGGAAATAATATGATTTTCAAATGCCCTATAGATGCTTTAAATCTGTAAGAATATTAAAAACAATTAAATATACCGTTAAATAGCGGAATGGGGGATGGAATGAGCCTATAACTCGGAGAATAGTGAGGGCTTGATGACGATGCCGATACGGGCGTTGCAGGTATATTTCTTATAGTCGAGTAGCCCTTCGCCGTAGCCGCTGTAGAATTGCAGGAACAGATATTGATTGGATTGTACCGACCAGCGATAGGCGGCTTCAACGTTGACGTTGTAGTTAAACCAGCCCTTGGCGCGGCGCGTCAGCATGGTCGATAGGGAGAATTTGCGGCTGGCCGACTGGAATTGCCAGCCTATCTGGTAGATTCCGCAATACTTGAGGATGTCTTTGTTGTTAACGCCGTCGATAATCGGAATCCAAAATTTGGCGGAGACTACGAAGTTGGGGTCAACCATCACGCTTCCGGCAAAGCTCAGTTTGTTCCAGGAGCGACTCTCGTCGCCATCGCGCCCGTTGCTCTCGTGCTCCAGGATAATGCTGGCCTTACCAACGAATCGATTCTTGATGAAGATAGGCTTCGTTAGGCCAACTCCGGGGTTGAAGTTGAGGTCGGTCATCGGCATGGAGTTCTCCAAGATATTCCAGAAAACCTTCTGCGAGTAAAACAGATAGAGATAGGTGCCGCCCGGCAGCGTTGCCTTTGTAAGCTTTTGGGCAATAGAGATCTGGAACTTGATGTTAGTATTTTCTCTGGTAGGCTTGCGGTCAACCGGTGGGCCAAAGATAAAGTAATTATCCTTGTACAGACCGAAATAGTAATGCTTGTCGGCGAAGGCTCGGCGCAGTGAGTCGGCGTTGATATGCTCGTCGGGATTCTCGACAATCTGCG
This sequence comes from uncultured Alistipes sp., assembly GCA_964514745.1. GTDB lineage: Bacteria > Bacteroidota > Bacteroidia > Bacteroidales > Muribaculaceae > UBA7173. The sequence goes on along the minus strand of CAZEST010000015.1, from coordinate 1,006 downwards.
CATCAACGCGCTGCGACGCTGCAAAGCAGGCCGAAAGAACTAGGAAGAGCATCAGGGCTCTATGGTAAATCTGTTGGAGAAATGCTGTTTTGCTCATTGCTATTTTGGTGATGCAAAATTAGTTATTTCTGCCATAACTTTCAATACCGCGGAGTTGTCATTTCTGCCAAAATTTTGGTAGAAATCGCTAATAACGATGGTAGAAAATAAGATTTTTTCTAAAACATGTTGTTAAACACTTTAAATTATGGTGTAGTGTTAAAAAAAAGCTGTAATTTTACGCCTAAATTCTATGGACTATGTCCATCGGGCAAATCTTGATAATGATAAATCTTTAGGCAAAATAAAACTCTAACATAAATCTTAAACTGTATGAAGAAATTTTTACTTTCTATTGCTGCTTTAGCAAGCTTTACAGGCTATGCTATGGCCGACACTGTTACCCTTAGCGCTACCGATGCTGAAGAAATCCAAGGTACTTTTGTCGAAGAACAGCTGAATGACGATGGTACACTGAAGCAAGCTCCTTGCTACCAGCCTGTTGAAAGCTTCGAAGTAAGCAACTTCGTATTCGAATTTGCTAAGGGCAATGCAAAGAGCAACCCCGCTCTCTTCCTTACCCCCTCTACTAACGCTAACACCAAGCCGACCATCCGCGTTTACGGTACTGCAAGCGATGATGGTGCTGCCGACGGTAACACCATGACTATCACCGCCCCCGACGGCGTTATGATGTCTAAGATGGTTTTCTCCGGCTCTAACGGCACTGCTAATGCTGCTCAAGCAGCATCTGTTGGTGAAGTTTCCGACGTTACTGCTTCCAGCATGACTTGGACCTACGATGAAGGTACCAACTCTGTAACTTTCACCTTCATTAAGAATGCTCGCTTTACCTCAGTTGTTGTTACAACCGGCACTGCAAGCGAAAACCCCACTCCCGCAGGCTCTACCTTCAACAAGGTTACCAGCCTCGAATCAGGCAAGTATGTATTCGCTGTTAATCAGG
>CAZEST010000014.1:0-25015 GCA_964514745.1 uncultured Alistipes sp. | reverse complement strand
TATTAGATTTAAGGTTAAAGATAAACATGCTAAGGCTGTCGGGAGACAGCCTTAGGTGCTTATAGACGTTCCCCCTTTTTCAACCGACAAAAATCACTTCTCACACCCCTTTTCACCATTTCAAAATAAATTACCTTGCCTATTATTAAACGTTTTTAACGGCCTTTTATCCTTATTATAGCCAAATTCTTGCTAACTTTGCATGTTACAGATGGTTAGTTTTAGGTTTTAACCGCTTTAATATTTACATCCTCATATCTCCAAAACGCGAAAATATTAATTAAATCCAATGTTTTAGGTTAAATTGTGATTCGCAAACAAGGCAGTTATTTCATAATTTATTATCATATCAATTTCTACGTATGAAAAAACTTTACTCCGCACTCCTATCATCAGTGCTAACGTTATCAGCGTTGACCGCTTCGGCAACCAACGTTGACGTTACAATTACGTGTAATCACAGCGATGCCGTTAGTATACGTTACTACGACGGCTCAACAACCATTCAAGCAACCCTCAACGAAGGCGAAAACACTTTCAGCATTCCCGAATACAACTCGGTTTCTGTTGGCACAACCAGTAGCGACTACCTGCTAACATCAATGACCAGCTCGGAGGTTTATCCCTACTTAAGCAGCACAAGCTACGGCTCTTTCTACATTTCCGATGCATCCAGCTACCCCAACGGTGTTAACGTTGACATCGTAGCAAAGACTCTCGCTGAAGCCTACGACGCAACTATCACGCTCACCGTTGACGATCCCTCAAAAGTTTACGCTCAATTCGCCGGAACCTACCGCGACGCATTGACCGGATTGGAAGCCAATACTCCTACCGAAGTTTCTTACATTTCAAGCACCGAATCGCAGCTTTATATCTCATCAAAAGACAGCAGCATCAGCCTCTACCAAGTTAAGCAGAACGGCCAAGTGCTGACCCCCACCTATGGCAGATATACAGTTTCGCTGGCCTCCGGCGATAACATCGAAATCAGCGCTGACTACCCCGATGCTGATTCAAACGTTGCTATTACCTACTCCGAAAAGGGTGCAGGCTATCTTACAGGCGTTGCCGTTAACGGCACTGCTCTCGAAAGCGATTTTGCTAACGGATTCTCCGCAAAACTCGGTGACAAAGTTGAATTCACCTTCGACAACACCAACTACAAGTTTAATTCGCTCTCAATCAACGGCACCAACCAAAGCTACTACGGCTACGGTACATACTCCTTCCAGCTCACTGCTGAAGAGACCAATGTCTACATCGACGCTACCAAATACGAAACCTTCTCCGCAACAATCAACGTTGACGATCCTGCGCACGTAACGGTTACTCGTCCCTCAGGTTACAGCTCTGAAACGCTCAGCCTCCAAGCTGGCGACAACACAATGGAATTTGTTGCCGGCCAGAACACTTCGCTGACCATTTCTCCCGCTACCGACTGCTACCTCGTAAGCGTTAGCGACGGCACCAACGAATACTTCACCTCCGGTAGCTCCTACTGCAACGTAACAATCACCGAAGGCATGACCCTCACAATCACCACCGGCGCCGTTGCTCGCGACAAGAAAATCGTTCTCTACATCGACTCTGCCGATCAACTCAGCTATAAGTATCTGCAGCGCGTCAACACTCGCGTAAACGTCACTATCGACGGCACATATACGATCGTTCCTTTCGACGATGCTGATAATCCCTTCCAGCTGGCTTGCTACGGCACCGGCCTCGATGGTCACCTCTACATCAACGGCGAATCAGTTACCGCTTACGGTTCAGGCGACACCTATGCTAACTTCTATCCCTTGAACTTTGCAGACGGCGACATCGTTAAGCTCTACCCCTTCGGCGAACCCGCTACATACAACGTTTCCTTCGAAGTTGCTAACGACATCCAGACCTACTTCACGGTTACTACCGACCTGATCTCAGCAGTTGAGAACTATACCGCAGGCTTCTCTTCAATGGCCGGCACTCAGGTTGACATTGCAACCGCCGTTGAAAACGCAACCGTTTCGGTTAACGGCGAAAACATCGCAGCTACTAACGGCGTTTATACCTTCAACGTTAATGCCGACTCTACCGTTAAACTCGATGCCGGTCAGTCGGGCGTTGAATCCGTAAGCGTAGCAAGCAACCTCAACGAAAATGGAGCAGTTTACAACCTCCAGGGCGTTAAGGTGCTCAACTCAGCTTCCGACATGAACAAACTCGCTGCCGGAATCTACATCGTAAATGGCAAAAAAGTTCTTGTAAAATAAGCTAACAACATAGATGTGGCGAAATTCATGTTATTTTTGAATTTCGCCACATCCATGTATCTTCCCTCCCCCTTTTCCCCCCACTCATTCTCCTCCCTGCAGTTCCTCTCAATCCTTCCTTTTTATGACAATTCAATCTCCCATCCTGCATAACTTTTAACTCTTAACCCGTTTTCATTTAATGCACAAAAAAATTACGTCGTTGGCGTTAGCAGGCTTTGCCTTATCCCTAACAGCTCAGACGAACCTCGATTTAGGCAGCCAAGCTATGCTTAGGCGTATTAGATTGGAAAACCAAGCCGGCGAAAACAGCCCGGTCAGAGTGCCGTTGAAAGCCAACTCTGCTAATACACCGCAACAACAAAATTCCGTTTTGGCCCTAATGCGCGTTGCTGACGGCACTACATCCGACCTTCTCGAACAAAACGATATCAAACTCCTGCGCATGCGCGGAGACATCGCTATCGTTTCGATCGACGTCGACAAGGTTGAGCAGGTTGCCAATCTGCAGTTCGTAAAACGTCTGCAACTATCGAAAGAGCAATTTGCGAAGTTGGATCTGGCTCGCAGCGCTTCAGGCATCGACGCAATCCACTCCGGCAGCGAAGGTCTGCCCCAAGCATACACAGGCAAGGGCGTTGTTGCCGGTATCGTTGACAGCGGTATCGACGTTCACCATATCAACTTCAAAGATGAGGACGGCAATTCACGTATCAAGCAGCTGACCTACGTACGCGCCAATGCTGCCGGAACAGACCAGATTACATCCTACTATTTTCCCGATGATCCCGACTACGATCTCGCCTACTTCATCACCGACTCCAACGAATCATTCCATGGTTCGCACACCCTCGGCATCATGGGAGGTGGCTACCGCGGCGACATTACTTATCCCGTACTTCACGACGACCATACTGCCGAACTCGTAACCGCCCAGAACCCCTACCACGGCGTGGCCTACGATTCAGACCTGGTTGTATCTTGCGGCACACTCGGCGACGGCTACATCGCCTACGGTATCGAATATATCCTCGACTATGCCTACGCCCACAATCAGCCCGCCGTAATCAACCTGTCACTCGGTTCAAACACCGGCGGCCATGATGGTACGGAAATGATGAACGAATACCTCAATCTGGCCGGTCAGGAGGCTATCATCTGCGTATCGGCCGGCAACGAAGGCGACCATGGCGTTGCCCTCCACAAAAACCTTACCGAAGGCGATACCGAAGTAAAATCATTCTTCGAGCCCTTCTACTTCGGCAAATCGGACTATGAGGACACCAGCTACTACAAGCTGAACTATGGCGCAATGTATTTCTACAGCGACACGGAAGAAAACTTTGAAATCCAGGCCATCATCTACAACAAGCGCCGTAACCGTATCGCTCAGCGCTTCGTTGTACCGACAAACGCTACTACCGGCACGGCTACATACTATATCAGCTCATCCGACTATCAGCAGACCTCCGACGACGTCGTTACCAAGTCGCTCGGCAACTATTTCGATGGTTATCTCGGACTGGGCTGCGCCTACGACAGTGGCTCCGGTCGCTATTACGCCCTGATTGACCTCTATCTTACACCCAACCAAGAGACCAACGCCGACGATAACTACCTCGTAGGCTTCGTTATCACGGGTAAAAACGGCCAGCGCATCGACTGCTACAGCGACGCTACCGCAACCTGCTTCAACTCCTACGATATCGAAGGATGGATGGACGGAACAGCCGACGGCTCTATCAACTCCATGGCTTGCGGTAATAACATCGTAGTTGTTGGTTCTTATAATACGCGCGACTCCTTCGGTTCGCTGATGGGAGTAGAAGTTGGTTTCTCCGACCACTATTATCCCGGCGAAATCAGCGAATACTCTTCATATGGCCGCTTGAACGACGGTCGCCAGCTACCCCACGTTTGCGCGCCCGGCGCTACCATTATCTCCTCAACCAACAACGCCTATATCGAGGCAAACACCTTGGTTGACCCGGAATCGCTGCAAGGCGTAGTTGAAGGCACGGACCGCAACTACTATTGGGAAGCCAGCGCCGGTACGTCAATGGCAACTCCGGTGGTTGCCGGCTCAATCGCTCTCTGGCTTGAAGCTGACCCGACGCTGACGGTTGATGAAGTACTCGACATCATCGAGCAGACCGCCGACAAAGATGAAGCTGTAAACGATGAGAACGTCGACCCCGTTAAGTGGGGTGCCGGTAAGTTTAACGCCCTCGCAGGATTGAAAGCCGTAATGCGCAACTCAGGCATCAGCGGAGCAGTTGCTGACCGCGACAACCGCCTGCTGACTACCGCTCTCGGCAACAACAGCTATAACGTTTGCCTGGCCGGAGAAAAAGCTCTCGACATCAAGGTTTATGACCTGTCGGGCAAAACTGCCATGCAGCTTAACATCCTTGGCGACGAGACAAACCTCAACCTCTCAGGCCTCTCTACCGGCGTTTATATTCTGAACGTCAACGGCCGTTGCTCTCAAAAAGTTATCGTAAAATAAAAAACCAACATAAACCCAACCTATGAACAGCAAAATCCGAAATTTCCTGTTTGTGCTGGCAATGATTGCCGGTTTCGCTGCTGCAAAGGCAGAAGAACCGCTACCATTGATTACGTTCCACACTACCATCTACGAGACCTACGGAGCTGAAAACGACTTCTCGCTGCTTATCGGCGGTTCAGCAGACGGAGTAGGCAATTACATCGATGTTGACTGCGGATTCGGTACATCTGAGTATGAACTCGAATCAGCTAATTCATCCACCGATGAATCCGGCGAAGAAACTCAAACCGGCACCTACATCGCCTGCCGCGTTAGCGAAGAAGGCGTAGTTAAAATCTACTGCGACGATCCTTCTTGGATTGACTGGATTAACTTCTCCGGTTGCTACATCGACCAGATTGACCTTGGACAACTGACCAATCTGACGTATCTCAACCTCTGCCACAACGAGCTCAAGAGCCTCGACCTGACCGATTATCCTACAATTCAGGCGCTCTACCTTACCGACAACGCTTTCTCCGAATCTCCCCTGGTAATCGGTGCTAAGCAGAACCTGTCTATTCTGGAAATCAACAGCGTTGGTAACCTCTCGTCGGACTTCACCCTGACCGACTACCCCTCGCTCTACTCCTTTGATGCTTGGGGCGCTCAAGGCCTTACTACGATTGATGCATCTAACTGCCCCAACCTGGTTAAGCTCTCTATCGACGGCACAGACGTATCCTCGATGGATATCTCTCAATGTCCGAACCTCTCAATCCTCAACGTATCGGATACCCGTCTGACCTCACTCGATCTCTCAAATAGCCCCAACCTCGTACAGCTCTACTGTACCCACGAGTCTTATATCAACTCCAACTACAAGATTTCAAGCCTCGACCTTTCGAACTGTCCGAACCTCTACTACCTGTTCTGCACCGGCAACGACCTTACAGAACTCGATCTGAGCAACAACCCCGCGCTCGGCAGCATCACGGCTCGTAAGAACCTGCTGACCAGCATCGACGTTTCCGACAAGCCTAACCTGTTCTGTCTGAACATCTCCGACAACTACTTCGACTTCGTTACGCTGCCCGAACCCGACGACAACTGGACAGAGTACGGCTATGCTCAGCGCGACATCGTCTGCGACAAGTCCTACCCCGTAGGCGCCGTTCTCGACTACTCATCGAAGCTGAACCGTCAGCACACAACTACCGAAGGCTTCATGTATGGCGTCAACGAAGAATCTCCGCTGGAACCCTACGTTATCAGCGACGACTGCTACAGCTACGTTGACGGCGTTGTTACCATCAAATCGCTCCCCAAGAGCACAACCGGCGTTGTGCCCGACAGTGTCTACGTACAGTTTACCAACAGCCTCTTTACAGAAGCTGCTCTGAAGACTCAGGTTTTCAAGGTTAAGAGCGCCGACGAATACGGCAAGCCCAACCTGGCTTTCTCTATGACCTCGGCTGCCTACAGCGGCCTCCCCGTTAAGTTCAATGTAGGCATCTTCGGTGCATCTGCTACCGAGCCTAAGACATTCTACGTTGACTTCGGCGACGGCACTATGACCGAATGCACAGCAACCAGCTCCGACGACACCTTCACCAACGTCGACGGCATCTCAACCGGTTCCGGACAGATTAAGGTTTACGTAGCTGAAGGCGACGATGTTTCCGCCCTGGCTATCGACGACCTTACGCTTTACTCCATCGACCTCTCCAACCTCCGCTCTATGCACACCCTCTCGCTGGTCAATACCGAGCTCTACTCGCTGAACCTCGATTGGAACCGCTCGCTGGTAAATCTTACCCTCTACGGCAACCACCTCCCCACCTTCTCGCTGGCCTCCGACGACAATCAAGCCTACGCCAAGAACGCCCTGATTAACGTTGACCTGACCAACAACGAAATCTCTACCTTCACCTGGAACGAGAACTTCACCGTTGAGAACCTCAACCTCAGCCATAACAACATCTCCAGTCTGTCGCTGTCGAAGAACACAAAGATTCAGTCAATCGACATCTCGTTTAACGACTTTGAATACTTCAACGCTGCCGACTGCTCTGCGCTGACCTCTCTGAACGTTGCCCACAATCAACTGTCGGAAATCTCGCTGCCTACCGAAAGCGTGCTGACCGAACTGATTCTTAACGACAACCTGTTCACTCTGGCAAGCCTCCCCAAGGAAACCGAAGATTTCGTTGGCGGCCACTACGTTTACGCTCCCCAGACCGACTACTCTCTGCCGAAGAAGGGCCCCGGCGCAAACCTCTCAAGCCAGGCGCTCGACAACACTACCAACTACGTTTGGAAGACCACTGCCGGAACCGCTCTGACCGAAGGCGTTGACTACACAATGACCACCGACTCTGAAGGCAACATCGGTCGATTCAGCTTCATCAACACCTCTGTAGGCAACATCTATTGCGAGATGACCAACGAAGAATTCCCGCAATTTACCGGTGACAATATCTACAAGACTACCCCGATTGAGGCTGCTGAAATGCCTACCAACGTTATCGCTACATTCGTTACCGCTAACGACGGCGAGGATGTTAACCTTACTCTGACATCGCTTACCCCCAACAACTCGGTATTCGTTGACTGGACCGGCGAAAACGACCTTACTCAGTATGAGTTGGCTACCTCCTACCGCAACTTTACCGCAACTACCAAGGCGAACGCTACCGTTAAGGTTTACTCCTACGATAACCCCTCCGGTATTTCCGTATTCAGCTTGCGCGGTGCTACTCTGAAGTCGATGGATGCGTCGGCAATGACCCAGCTCATCTGCTTCAACGTTACCAACGGCGGTCTCGAAGAGATTACATATCCCGAAAGCCCCAACCTCGGCGAGCTTATCCTGCAGGGCAACAAACTGACCGACTTTGATTTCACCAAGTTCCCCTCAGTTTATTACCTGAACCTCGCTGACAACGGCCTGACCGAGATCGAAGTTCCCGCTAACACTAATCTCCAACAGCTGTTCCTCAGCAGCAACGAGCTTACCGATGTTACCATCAACCAGAACACCAAGCTCTGGAGTCTCTACCTCGACAACAATCAGCTGACCGACATTGACCTCAGCGGCGTTCCCAACCTGTCGCAAACTACGCTCGCCAATAACCTGCTGACCAATATCGACCTCAGCGGCGTTCCCAACCTGCGCGTTCTCTCGCTGGTAGGCAACCGCTTCACCTTCGCTACGCTGCCTGTTCCGGGCGTTGACTATGACGGCAACGTATTCTACTACGGCAACCAAGAAAACCTCGACGTAACAGTTGAAAACGGCGTTGTTGACCTCAGCGATCAAGCATTTGTTGACGGCACCGCTACAATCTACACCTGGATTATCGGTGAGCCCGACTACGACGAAGATGACAACCTCGTTAACGAAGTTCTCGACGGCGAAAGCGCCGATCCCGAATACACGAATGAAGACGGCGTTATCACCTTCCTCTACTCTCAGCAACAGATTGTCTGCTTAATGACCAATGATATCTTTGAGAACCTTACCCTGCAAACCAATCCTATCAGCGTAACAGGCTTCTCCGGCGTTGACAACGTCAATGTTGACAGCAATGCCTACATCAAGGTTATCGACAACGCTATCAACATCTTCGCTGCAGAAGGTCAAGAATACTTTGTCTACGACATCGCCGGCCGCACCGTTGCTAACGGCACTACCAACCGCGATGTTACCGTAGTTCGCAATCTTACCCCGGCTACCTACATCGTAACTCTTCCCTCTCAGGTAGCGAAAGTTTGCTTGAAGTAAATACAGCTAAGAATTCCCCGTTAACGATTTTCGTTAACAATTTTCCAGCACGCAATCCCCATTGATTGCAATCCAATAGGAGGTAAACACCGACATTCCGGTCTTTACCTCCTATTTTCATAAACGCCGCAAACATTGCATACGCAACCAATCGAGCATACATAAAAGCTCAAATTATCAGCCTTTTATTTGGATTTGCAACATTTTATCCCTATATTTGTCGCAAATTTTGCGACGATATTAACCTATTAACGACGCAAATCATTAAAACCAGGACTGACATGTATATCCACGAACGCGACAACTGGACACAATTCAGATGGGAAGAAGCAAAAGTTTCTCGCCTGCTGGAAATCGTTGGCCGTAAACAAGGTTTGCTCTACGGGCGTTTGAGTGACATCGGGTTGGACAACAAGCTGAAAGCCATGACTGAAAGTCTTACTCTTGAAGTAGTTCACTCATCGGAAATAGAAGGTGTCAATCTTAACATTGATGAAGTTAGGTCGTCTATTGCCCGAAAACTTGGCATTGAGAATGTAAAATATACCGCCCCCTCTCATTACGTTGATTCCGTTGTATCGGTAATGCTTGACGCTATTCACCACTATAACGTTCCCCTAACCAAACAGATGCTTTGCAGATGGCAAGCCGCGTTCTTTCCATCAGGAATTAGCGATGGCTCGAGTATTGAAATTGGAAGATATCGTACTCACGAAGAGCACATCGTTTCCGGCATGTTCGGCCGCGAACGAATCCACTATATTGCGCCATCACCCGACCGATTAGAGGAAGAAATGTCGCTGTTTTTAGATTGGTTCAACTCCGAGATGACCACATCTACAGTTATAGCATCAGCTATCGCACACCTTTGGTTTGTATCAATCCACCCTTTCGAAGACGGAAATGGCCGTTTGGCACGCATCCTATCGGACATGATACTTGCCAAAGGAGACGAAAGCGAGCTACGCTTCTATAACATATCGGTCCAAATTAATAAAGACAAGAATCATTACTACGATATCCTGGAAAAAGTACAGCACGGCGACGGCGACATAACCGACTGGCTACTTTGGTATACTAATACACTAATTGCATCTCTCGACGATGCATATGCCAAAGTCTGCACAGTTCTTAATAAAAGCCTCTTCTGGAAGGCTCACTCAGAACTTACGATATCCGACCGACAATCAAAAATTTTGAATCTGTTTCTCGATGGTTATGAGGCCAAAATAACCTCTAAAAATTGGGCAGCATTGGCTAAATGCTCCAAAGACACAGCCATCAGAGATATTCAAGACTTACTTGATAAGAATATCTTAAAGACGGACATTCCCGGAGCAAAAAGGCCGAGCTATTCAATCGTCTACAATCCGGAAGACATTTCAGGATTATTCTCCGAGATGTCCATTATAACAGACAATGGACATCCTTACATTACAGGGCTGTTCAAAGGTTCCACGCCCGTCTACGAGCGACTTTTACCCCTCGATGCCGAACGACTGACAAAAGGAGACATTCCCCTCGACAGCATCCTCAACAAATACTGCTCCTACATGATTCTGAAACAGGGCCAATAATTATAAGGGCTCAGCCGATTAGGGGATTTGGTGGATATGGAAGGTAGAGTCGGGGGAGGCGGTAACGAGGATAGCTTTTACACCGGCACAGCGCAGAATTGAATCGGCAAAAGCTACCGATGGGGAAGCCATTGCTGCGGTTGCGTAGGCATCAGCTTCGCCGCAAGTTGGAGCTATAACCGTTGCCGACAACAACGCTGTTACGCATGGATAACCCGAAACAGGGTCGATCGTATGGCCAACCCTTCCGCGCGAGGATTGATGATAGTTGCGATAGTTGCCCGACGTTGCCACACCGCAATCACTGACTTCAATTACCTCCAGCGCTTCATGTTCGGGCACTCCATCGTCGACCTTCGGCGCATCAACCTGCAGACGCCATTTCCCGCCTCGCGGACTTTCGCCCCTAACCGCTACTTCTCCACCGATTTCAACCATTACGTTCTCCGCACCATTTCTCATCAGCATATCAGCAACCAAATCGCAAGCGTAGCCCTTTGTTATGGCTGAAAAATTGAATGTTGTCCCGGGGGATTTCTTCCGTATCGTTCCGTCGGGATTAATTGCACAATCGCGAATGCCAACATATTGCATCGCACTATCAATCTGGTCAACGGTAGGTTCCCAAGTAGCATTGGGATCAACCTTGCCGGTATAGCCGAATTTCCATAGATTCACAATCGGCGACACCGTAGGATCAAATCTTCCGCCCGATTTCCGACAGACGTCCGACGATACGCCGAACACGTAGCGCAGCAACGTATCCGTTTCAACCGTTTCGTTGCGATTTATACGCGATATTAACGAGGCCTGATTAAACGGCGACAACGAATCCTCAACTCGACGAAATACGGCCTGAATAGAATCCGATAGGTCGCGATCGGCCTGATACGTTATGTTATACAGCGTGTTCCAAACCGCCCCGTTGCTCTGTTGCCATTCCTTCTGCTTTTCACACCCCGAAATGACTATACCCAGTACAACAATTAGCAACACGGCCGAAATTTTATTCCTGTTTTTCATAAATCTTACGGAAAGTCAATCAAATTAATAGCAGCTAAATCTTTGAAAAAATTTAGGTTGTTGGCAAAATTATGAAATTATTTTGTGATTATATGAACTATTTATTGTAATTTTGTGTTAACTAAATAACTCAACCTTCCAGACTTTACGTTAGCGCGAGACATCAATTCAGTTTAACTCATTAATTCACAACATATTATTAGTCAAATTCAGGCTGTAGACAATTATGCAACACATTGTAGCTTATTTAGCCACATTTGACAACCTCTCACATTAAACAAACCTCAACAACTCTATTTTTCAAAACACGATTTTTGACATGAACACCTCCTACATCTTTCTTGCTGCAGGCTTTGAAGAGATAGAAGCCTTGACCGTAGTTGACGTACTGCGCCGTGCCGGCATGGACGTCAAAACCGTCTCAATCACTGAAAATCATACAGTAATCGGTGCTCACGGTATTCCAGTTACGGCCGACCTGCTCTATTCTAAGACCGACTTTATTGCTCCTGAATGGTTAATTATACCCGGCGGAATGCCCGGCGCTGAAAACCTCTCAAAATTTGCTCCGCTCAACACGTTGCTTATCAACCAAGCCGCGTCCGGCAAGATTGCCGCTATCTGCGCTGCTCCGGCCGTGGTCCTCGGCCCTCTGGGAATCCTCGACGGCAAGGAAGCAACATGCTATCCCGGCTTTGAGAAACTGTTGCCCAACGCAATCCGTCGCGACTCTCCGGTAGTTGCCCTCGATAACCTGATTACGGCCAACGGCCCATCGGCAGCATTGCGCTTCGCGCTGGCTATCGTTGCCAACACTATGGGCGAAGCCGTTGCGCAGCAAGTTGGCTCCGGCATGCTATTCTACCCGAAATCTCTGAATTTCTACTTCTAAGATTTTACATATTCGCTAAAAATCTGATAGAAAACCCCTTCAAACATAAAAAATTAAAAAAAGCGAGTCGGCAATTCGGTTGCTGGCTCGCTTTTTTGTAACTTTGCACTGAAAACAAGCACATAACAATCCCATACTCCAACATGACCTTTGAAGAATTAGGCGTCAGCCAACCGCTACGAAAAGCTATCGAAGAACTCGGTTTTGAGAACCCGATGCCGGTACAAGAACGCGTTATACCGCATCTGCTCCACGAAGACGGAGACGTAGTAGCCCTTGCTCAGACCGGCACCGGAAAGACCGCAGCCTTTGGCCTGCCTGTACTTCAACGCCTGGACACGGAGCTTAACCAGCCCCAAGCCCTCATCCTATCCCCTACCCGCGAACTCTGCTTGCAGATTGCCTCCGATCTGGCCGACTTCTCTAAGTATATGCCCGATATGAAGGTGCTCCCCGTCTACGGCGGCTCGAGCATCGAAAGCCAGATTCGCGCACTGAAGGGCGGCGTACAAGTGATAGTTGCAACTCCCGGCCGTTTGCTCGACCTGATTAAGCGCGGAGTTGTCCATCTCGAAGCTGTCCACACCGTAATCCTCGACGAAGCAGACGAGATGCTGAATATGGGATTCCTCGATTCCATCAATGAAATTCTGGAGAACGTTCCGCAGGAGCGCAAAATGCTCATGTTCTCAGCGACTATGCCAAAGGAAATCGCCTCAATAGCACGCAAGTACATGCACAACCCTCAGGAATTCGTTGTTGGCAACCGCAACGAGGCATCGGCCAACGTGCGCCATATCTACTATATGGTAAACGCTCGCGACAAATACCTCGCTCTTAAACGCATCGCCGACGACAACCCGAATATCTACGCCATCGTGTTCTGTCGGACACGCCGCGACACGCAGGAAGTTGCCGAAAACCTCATCCGCGACGGCTACAATGCCGACTCGCTCCACGGCGACCTCTCCCAACAGCAGCGCGACCTGGTTATGCAAAAATTCCGCGACCGCGTAATTTCCATCCTGGTAGCTACCGATGTCGCAGCTCGCGGCCTCGACGTTGACGACCTTACCCACGTTATCAACTACGGCCTGCCTGACGAAGCCGCTGTCTACACCCATCGCTCCGGACGTACCGGACGTGCCGGCAAGTCAGGCGTCTCTATCGCTATCATCCACTCTCGTGAGAAAGGACGCGTTAAGGACATTCAGCGCGTCATCGGCAAGGAATTCGAGCGCAAAGAAGTCCCCACCCCCCAGCATATTATCGAAAAACAGCTATTCTCGCTCGCCGACCGCATAGAGCGCGCCGAAGTTGACGAAGAAGAAATGGGCAAATACCTGCCCGGAGTGCTGAAAAAACTTGGCTGGCTCAGTGGCGAAGATATAATCAAGCGCATCCTGTCGATGGAATTCCGCCGCTTGCTGGAATACTATAAAGACGCCCCCAATCTCGACCTGGTTGACGAAAAGCCGATTCGCGACAAAAAGAAAAAGTCAGAAAAAGACGCACCACGTACAAAAGAGGATAAAGACCGCCGTACGGCTGCCAAAGGGATGGAACGCATCTACATCAACGCCGGTAAGCGCGATGGTTTCTATGCCGGCAACCTGATAGAACTGCTCAACAAGAACATTACCGGTCAGCGAGTTGACGTTGGCCGCATCGACCTGCTACAAGCCTACTCGCTCTTCGACGTTAAGAAAGCTGACGCAAAGCGCGTTGTAGCAGCCATCAAGGGGAACGACTTCCTTGGCAAACACCTTTACAGCGAAATTGCCGAAGCCGACAAAGACTATGCTCAGGCAGCTACTCGCCGCACAAAGGAGCGCAAGGAAGCCCTCAACCAAGACAATTACGCCATCTTCAAAAAGAAATCTCGCCGCAAATAAAGCCTAATTCCAAGCCAACTTTACCGAGCCGGTCATTCTCAAAAAAATTACAGCATTTTCAACAGTTAGGTTGAATAGATTTTGTATATTTGCAAGAATAAATGCTAACAGTTTTTCTGAGAATGACCGCTAAACATATTATACAGCTAAATATCTGCTTGTTAATCGGACTCCTGACAAGCTTGGCAAGCAAAGCCCAAGAAATGGAGCTTGTCGACGTCGTCGTTCTTGATGACGATGAGATTGAAATTGAGATTGAAGCTGATTCTACGGCAACCGATTTCTTTGTCAGCGTACCGATCTCGGTACTCCCGACAATAGACATCATGACTCGCCTGGATATGCTTGACTATTTCCATGCCGGATCAGACAAAGCTTCCACGAATCTTTTCGGCGGAGACTGCAAAGTAACTTTTTTAAGCAAAGATAAGATTTCGGTTTCAACTTCCGAAGTTTCCGACTACACTATCGACTTGCTACCGGCTTCCGACAAGAAAATCGATAAAATCGTTATGCTTACGCGCTCGCTGAAAACGCCGAGCATCTACTCTTCGGTCAAGTTTTACGATGCACACTGGCAAGAGATCAAAGAGAACCTCCTGCCGATGCCTACGCTTAGCGACTGGATTCTACCTACAGCGAAGGATAAGCGCCTCGATATCGAGAACGCCGTGCCCTTTGTAATGTCAACTATAACCTACGATGCTGCGACGCAAACCGCTACGCTAACCAACAACGTTGGAGAATACGTAGCGCAAGAGTCGAAAGAGCTCGTTGAATCATCCTTAGCCAAATCCATCAAATACCATTGGAACGGCAAGAAATTTATCCGGGAAAAGTAATATGGATATAACGCCTATTCCGCTGCTTGAGCTTGCTCGGAGAATCACCTATCTGGTGCAGCAGCCCGAAACTCAGAACGTTTGGGTAATAGCCGAACTGCAGGATGTAAGTTGCCGTGGTGGTCACTGCTACATGGAACTACTGCAGAAGGATGCTACGGGCCGACAGGAAGCTCGCATCCGTGGCTGTTGCTGGGCTAACGTCTTCGGGCCGCTAAGTCGCCAATTCTATGAGGCAACAGGCCAGCAATTTGCCTCCGGATTGAAAGTAATGCTGAAAGTCTCGGCCTCAATGCACCCCGTGTTCGGATTATCGCTGGTTGTAACCGGCATCAACCCGGAATACACCATGGGCGACCTACTGCGTCGTCGCCAAGAGATTATTCAGCGCCTGCAGAAGGAGGGCGTCTTGGAGATGAACCGTAGCTTGACCTGGCCAAAGGTAATTCAGCGCATTGCCATCATTTCCGCTCGCGGAGCTGCCGGCTACGGCGACTTCATCAACCAGCTCTACTCCAACAGTTCCAACATCCGATTTACTACGAAGCTCTTCCCTGCAATCATGCAAGGCAACTCCGCGCCGAGGTCAATCATCAACGCCCTGGAAGCTATCGCTGCCGAAGAAAACTGCTGGGATGGCGTAGTCATAATCCGCGGTGGCGGTGCAACCTCCGACCTTCAAGCCTACGAAGATTACGACCTGGCAGCATCCGTAGCCCAATTTCCGCTACCTATTGCTATCGGGATTGGCCATGAACGCGATATTACGGTACTGGATTGGGTTGCCAATACTCGCTTAAAGACGCCAACGGCCGTAGCCGAATGGCTTGTCGGCAAAGCCGAAAACGTACTGAACGCATTGGTCTCGGCCGGCAATAAAATCCTCCAACTTGCCACGCAGCAAATTGCCGGCAACAAAGAGCAACTTGCTCAAGCCCAGGCCCTGCTGCCCGTAGCAGCTCAAGGACGCGTTGAACGAGCCAAAGCCAACATGACGCGTGCCATAGCATCTCTCTACGGGCTACCGGCCGGCAAGATTCAGCCGGCTCGTGCTCGATTAGATATGATTGCTGCCAACCTATCATCGGCAAAAGACATAATTCTACGCCGACAGAACGAGCAACTAAATGCTTACGCAAAATTAATTGAAGTATTGTCGCCCAACGCTACCCTGCAGCGCGGCTACTCAATAACGCGAATTGACGGCCACGCCGTAAGCAGCGTGCAGTCAGTCCGTCCCGGAGCCCTGTTGGAAATAACGCTCGCCGATGGCTCGCTGAGCGCAACGGCCCGGCCTTGACACTGCGCCTCCTGTCGCCCATGTAATCCCAACAATAACAACTCTCTAAATCAACGAAATATGCCTGAAGCACCCAAACCCGTTAAAGAGCTTACATACAACGAAGCCTTCGAAGAACTCGAGAAAATCTTGCGACTAATGCAGAGCGACCAATGCGATATTGACCGCCTGGCCGCGTTGACTCGCCGCGCAACCGAACTGATAGCCGAATGTCGGTCGCGCCTGACAGCTACCGACGAAGAACTCAAAGCAATCCTCGCCCAACTGGAAAGCTAATTATAGCATACCGCGGTTATGAACATCTACGATATCCGGCGATTCGGCACGGCAGTTTTCTTTCTGATTTCCATTGCTGTAGTAGTGGTTTTCGTTCTGGTCTCCAACAGCTTGGTTTCCGACCTCGCTACGCAGGAGCGTGAGCGCATGCAGATATGGGCCGATGCTACCAAGCAGATTGCCGACATAGATCAAAATCCGGATGCCCAAGATGCTTCGCCCGACAACATCGAATTTTTGCTGAGCATTATCGAACAGAACCATACCATCCCGGTTTTGCTGACCGACAATGACGGCAACATCCTTCTCCACCGTAATTTCGACCTTCCGGAGGAGGTTGATTCAACGGCGCCATGGGTAATCTCGCCAAGGAACGAGGCCTTCCTTCGCGAAAAGCTCAACAAACTGGCCCGGCGTGCGAACGTTATCCATATCGTAATATCCCCGGAGAACACTCAGCATCTCTACTACGACGACTCCAAACTGCTACGCCGACTTAGCTATTACCCCTACGTTCAGCTACTGGTTATGCTGGCATTCATTGCCATAGTCTACTTCGCGGTCAACTCTACGCGCAAAGCCGAGCAAAACAAGGTTTGGGTAGGTCTGTCGAAAGAAACGGCCCACCAGCTGGGCACCCCGATTTCATCGCTGATGGCCTGGGTTGAACTTCTGCGCTCAATGGGCACCGATGAAGACATGGTACGCGAAATGGACAAAGATGTCAACCGCCTATCGATGATCGCTTCGCGCTTCTCAAAAATCGGCTCCCGTCCACAAATGGAGCCGGAGGAACTCAACGCCGTTGTAGGCCGCGCTACCGGCTATATGCAGACACGCATTTCCTCGCGCATCAACCTAACCACAGACCTCACCGACGAGCCCCTACCGGTTGAGATGAGTGCTCCACTATTCGAATGGGTTATGGAGAACCTCATCAAGAACGCCGTTGACGCAATGGAAGGTTCCGGCTCAATCACCGTTAAAACATTTATTGACAACTCTCGCGCAAGCGTTACCGTTACCGATACCGGCAAAGGAATTCCTCGCAAAAACCATAAAACCGTATTTAATCCCGGATTTACTACCAAGAAACGCGGTTGGGGACTCGGACTGGCCCTAGCCAAACGCATCGTAGAGCAATACCACCGCGGCAAAATCTACGTAAGCTGGTCAGAGCCATCGGCCGGCACCACCTTCCGCATTGACCTACCATTAGTCAACTAATCTACAAAACCTAACATTTAATTCTCTAACTATGGACCTGTTCAATCTATTCGGCTCGGCAGCTGCAATCTGCATGATTTTTGGCTACCTGCCCCAAGCAATCCACACAATTCGCACTCGCGAAACCGACGCTATCGCTATGCCAACCTTCCTTCTGATGGGTCTCGGCTCAATCTTCTTCGTATTGCAAGGTTTCATGAGCGACCCAATCAACTGGCCCTTGGTCGTAACCAACTCGATTACCTTTATTTGCTCCGCAATCGTGTTCGGCATAAAGATGTATAACGACCATTTCTCAGGCAAAAACCGATAACGCTTCAACATTTTTTTGCTGAATTGACGGAAATGCGCTACCTTTGTATGTTGGAAAAAATAATTTTGAAATGGCCACCACAAAGATAGCCGCCATAATGCGTGCGGGAGTCTACTCCCCTAACCACATCGGAAACGATGCCACGATACTGAATACCGTGGCCGAGCAGCTACGCAAACGCGGCTGCGAGGTTCGCATTTACTCCGAGGAACAATTTTGCTCCGGAGAGGTTAGTGAACCGGTCATTATCAACATGTGTCGCGAACGCCGTTCAACCGACCTGCTGCAAAGCCTTGAAGACCAAGGTCTATTGGTTATCAACTCAGGCTACGGAATTGAGAATTGCATCCGTGAACGCCAAGCGCGAATCCTGGTTGGCTCCAACCTTCCCTACCCCCAGAGTTTGATTGTCGACACCGACGAAGTCATCAAGACCCGCCTCCAGAAATTAGGTTTTACCCAATGCTGGATTAAGCGTGGCGACTTCCATGCCCAGCACGCTGAAGATGTTAGCTACGTACGTACGCCGGCCGAAGCCCAAGACGTATTGCAGGAATATTTCCTGCGAGGCTTCAAGCGCGCCGTAATTTCGCGCCACTTAATCGGACGCTTGGTTAAATTCTATGGCGTTGCCGGCACGAATTTCTTCCAATGGTTCAGACCCTACGAAGCAGAGCCCCTCAACATGCGCGACGAAGAAACGCGCCGCACCGATGAAGCGCTGAAAGCGCTCTGCTCCAAAGCCGCCAAGGAATTGAACCTGGTTGTATATGGCGGCGAATGTATTCAAGCCGAAGATGGCTCCCTGAGCATCATCGACTTCAACGATTGGCCCAGCTTCTCGCCCTGCCGCGCAGAAGCCGCTACAGCCATTGCCAAAACCGTAATGGCAGCCATTAAAAATCATAAGTAATTACCCCCAAACCACCAATCCTATCCAGAATAAAGAATGAGCATTAAAACTCTTTCAGATAAAGCAGCTGACAAGTTCGTCCACGGAAAAGGTATTTTTACCTTTATCCGCTCCGCTATTTCCTCGCAAGTTGCTTCATGGATTGACATGGGTAGCAGTATCGGCATGGTAGCCTTAGGCGTATCCTCTTGGATTGCAACTCCGATTGGAGCCGTCTTGGGCGGCATCGTCAACTGCTGCATCAATTATAAGTTCACGTTCCGCGCAAAAGGTTGCTCCGTTAAGGCCGTTGCCGTAAAATATCTGTTGATATGGCTCGGCAGCGTTACGCTCAATACCGTAGGCACCTCCGTATTGGCAACCATTCTCGACCGCTGGCACCTTCTCGAAACCTTAGGCTTCACCAACGTTGGAAGCTATGCCGCCGCACGTATCATCGTGTCGCTGCTGGTTTCATGGTTCTGGAACTTTCTCCTTCAAAAGAATTTTGTATATAGAGCATCCAAGTTCGACCCCTATGCAATTAAATTGGTTGACGCTCTAACCCCTAACCAAAATAAAAAATCAAGTAAATAGAAAGCAATGACAGGCAAAAATACTTTCAAACAGAAACGCGACAGTCTCCAACAGGGGATCTACTTCGTAATTAATCCATTCGTAAAACTGCTTATCCGAATGGGCGTTACGCCTAACATGGTAACAACAATCGGCTTGCTGGGCAACATAGCGTCAGCAGCTATTATCGCATGGGCCGGCTACCTCGTCTATGAGAATCCCGACCAACCGATCCGATTCGATTTGATTACCTGGGCCGGCGCCGTTACGATTCTCTTCTCGCTGTTCGATATGCTCGACGGCCAGGTTGCTCGCTTAGGCAACATGGTATCTCGCTTCGGAGCCCTATATGATTCGGTTCTCGACCGCTACTGCGAGCTGTTTACCCTCGGCGGCCTCAGTTACTTCCTGATTATGGCAGATCGCCCTATCGGAGCATTGGTAACATTCATTGCCCTGGTTGGTTCAATCATGGTAAGCTACGTGCGCGCCCGCGCAGAAGGCGTTGGCATCGAATGTAAAGTTGGATTCATGCAGCGTCCGGAGCGCGTAGTGGTAACCTCTCTGGGCTGCCTTGCTTGCGGTATCATCGGCATGCTCAACCCTGCCAACGAAGAATTAGCTATCGACGTGCTGCTGATTGCAATGGGCGTAATCGCCGTATTTGCCAACCTTACCGCATTTGCTCGAGTTGGCGTTTGCCGCAAAGCGCTGAGCAACGATAAGAAATAGTCAACACCGATAACACACACCTTACAGAATGACCTTCCCCTCACGTAGAGAGAACATCACCGTTGTTGCAGCCCTGGCTATCTGGCTCGGCGTAACAGCGCTGTTCGTTGGATTTCGCCCCGAACATCTATGGCTCGCACTGCTGATGGCCTGCTTGTTCTTTGCCTGTAGAACATCTCGCAAATTAGTTGTTGCTCTGCTGCCATTCATCGTTTTCGGTATCTCTTACGATTGGATGAACATCGTCCACAATTACGAAGTAAATCCGGTAGACATTGAGGGAATCTACAACACCGAAAAATCGCTTTTCGGAATCACCGCAGCCAACGGCACCGTACTGACTCCCAACGAGTTCTTTGCGCAACACACCTCTGCCATTATGGACTTCCTGGGCGGATTCTTCTACCTATGCTGGGTTCCGGTACCTATCCTTTTCGGACTTTATCTCTACTTCAAGAAGCAGGAGAAAATCTACCTTCACTTCGGCTTGGTCTTCCTCCTGGTTAACTTTATAGGTTTTGCCGGCTACTACATCCACCCGGCAGCACCGCCATGGTACGTAGCGCTCCACGGTCTCGACTTCAACCTCAACACCCACGGCGAAGTTGCCGGCTTGGGAGCCTTCGATGAGATGACCGGCCTGGGCATCTTCCACGGACTTTATGGCCGCAACGCCAACGTCTTCGCCGCCGTGCCCTCGCTCCACTCGGCCTACACGCTCGTAGCATTCATCTACTCGCTACGCTCTAAGACGCCTACCTGGATGCGTATCTTCCTCGCCATCGTGACGCTCGGAATATGGTTTACAGCCGTTTATACCTCGCATCATTATATTATCGATGTAACCCTCGGCATAAGCTGCGCACTGCTGGGCTTCCTCATCTTTGAATATGTACTGATGAAATGCCCGGCTTTTGCCCGCTTCATCGACGCCTACGCTCGCTACGTCAGCCCCGGCCGTTAACCCTACTCACGCGCCCATCCGAGGGCGCCCCATGCCGGGCCACATCTTCCCATACCCCATCTCCTCCCTACCGACCCCATGAAAAGACTTTCGGCTTTATTTGTGATTCTTACATACGCCCTCTGCTCAGCCGCCTCGTCAATCAACGTCCAGATTGACTCCCTGCTACGCGTCCTCGACAACGAAGTTGCCAACAAAGCCGTCTATGCCAACCAACGCAAAGAGCGGATTCTGGAACTTTCACGCCAAATCGATATGGCGCAGACCAACGAAGATGCCTTCAATCTGCTGGTAAAGCAATTTGGCGTATGCCATCCCTATTCGATGGATACAACGATGATTGTTGCTCGCCGCGCACGAAATATAGCTGACCGAATCGGCAAAAAATCAATCACCGACTATTCAATATTGATGGAAGCCGAAGCCTATAAAGGCCTGGGCTACCACTCCCATGCCCTGCGATTACTGGATTCCATAGCGCCTAGACTGGAACCGGAATATCTAGCCGACCTCTACAACCACTATTGCGCTATCTACTACTCCCTGATTGAAAACTCAACCTTCGAAGAAGATGATAAGCCATATCGCAAAAAATTATTCGCCTACCGCGATTCTCTCATCACTCATTCCTCGGATTCCCTTACTCGCCTGGTGAACTGCATAGAGGTGCTAAAGCTCCAAGGTCGCTACCGCGAGGCTATCACCCTATTTAATCAGCTTAACAATACTACATACATTACGCCCGACGAACGAACCGTTTTGCAGCACATTGTTGCCGAAGCTTACCTGAATTGCGGCGTAACAGACACCGCCAAATACTATCTGGCGCAAGCCGCAATCGGAGATATTCGCCTGGGGGTACGTAAGTATAACGCCCTGCCAACCCTCGCCTATCAGCTCAACGAAGACGGCGATGTTGACCGTGCGTTCAACTATATTCTATGCTCTCTGAACGATATTCAACAGAGCAAGGCGCGCACACGCTTCCTAAAAGTATTTCAAGCCCTACCTATTATTACCCAGGCCCACCAACTCGATGTTGATCGCTCGCGTGGCTACAACCGAGTTATCAACATCGGCATATCGGTTATTGCTATCATCGTTATCTTCGTACTGTTAATCGTCTATAACGACAACAAGCGCATCAATCGCGAACGAGCTCGCCTAAAAGAGAAGAACGACGAACTAACGAAAATGAAGGAAAACGTTGATCTGCTGAACCAGAAGCTGACCGAATCGAGCCACACAAAGGAAGACTATATCGGCAAACTGTTCAACCTCTGTTCGGAATATATCAACATCATGGCGCGCGAACACAACGCGATGTACAAGATGCTGAAAGCAGGCAAAATTAAAGAGATTGAGCGCTCGCTATCCGCTGCCCAACATTCCGATAGGCTCCGCACCTTCTATGAGCAATTCGACAAAGTTTTCCTTGATATCTTTCCAGACTTTATCGAGAAGTTTAATCAGCTGATGCTTCCGGAATATCGCGTTACGATCGAAGACAAAAGCCTCACACCCGAATTACGCGTATTTGCCTTGATGCGCCTCGGGTTCACCGATACCAACAAAATCGCTGAATTTCTCCACTACTCACCCCAAACCGTCTACAACTACCGATTCAAGGCTCGCAACCATGCCGCCGTGCCCAAAGACGAATTCATCAAAGCTATTCCCCGCCTTTAATTTCTATTTTAGGACCATAAAAAGGCTGAAAATTGTTTAATCTGCGGATTACTTTCGCCTTACAATTTTAATATAATTATGACTGATTATCAGCACATTATATCTGTACGGCATTTACTTTTGAAACTTGTTGGAACAAAAATTAAGATTTTAGGTAGTAACTTAGCGACGGCAATAGCAACCGCGCTATTAGCCTAAACAACTACTTTTTTTGTTCAACCTTAAATTTTATTACTAACTCAATGAGCCAAAAAATTCCAGTCTTAGGCAGACGTCTAATCTTAGCCGTACTCCTTGTGATTGCAACTCTTTCGGCATCAGCCCAAATCAGAGTTAACGGTCTAGTAATTGACACTACAGGCGATCCTATAATCGGCGCGTCGGTTGTTGTCAAGGGTGAATCATCCGGCACAGCTACAGATGTGAACGGCAAATTCGCCTTAACTGCTCCCTCTTCAAGCTCCATTCTTGTAATCAGCTACATCGGCTGCAATACGGTTGAAGTTCCTGCCAACTCACCGACGCTGAAGAGCGGAATCGTAATGCAGGAATCTTCGACATTGTTGGACGAAGTAGTTGTAATCGGTTACGGTAGCGTTAAGAAATCCGACACTACCGGTTCGGTTGTAGCCATGAAGCCCGACGAACTTAACAAAGGTGCACAGGTTTCCGTTCAAGACGCTATGGTCGGCAAGATTGCCGGCGTAAACGTAGTGCCCGGTTCAGGTGCTCCCGGCGATGGTGCTACCATCCGTATTCGTAGCGGTGCGTCGCTTTCTGCATCCAACGACCCTCTGTTCGTAATCGACGGTGTGCCTGTTGACAACTCTTCAATCGAAGGTGCGAGCAACGTTATCGGTGGTATCAATCCCGAAGATATCGAAACCTTCACCGTTTTAAAGGACGCCTCCGCAACCGCCATCTACGGTTCGCGTGCATCTAACGGTGTAATCGTAATTACTACCAAGAAAGGCAGCGACAAGGTTCGCGTTAACTATAACGGCACCTTCTCCATGTCGACAAAGACAAAGAAGCTCGACGTGCTCAGCGCCGACGAGTTCCGTTCGGTAGTTCCCGGCATCGTAGGCGTTCCGGCCGATGCTGTTTACGGCACCTACAATACCGACTGGCAAGACGAAATCTACCGTACAGCCTTCGGCACCGATCATAACCTCTCTGTTTCAGGCAACATCAAGCAAATCAGCACACCCTACCGCGTTTCTGCAAGCTACACAAAGCAGAACGGTATCCTCAAGAACAGTTCCTACGACCGTTTTACAGGCGGCTTTGCTTTGAATCCCCAGCTCCTCGACAACCACTTGAACATCAACCTCAACTTCAAGCTCTCCTACGAGCACAACAACAAGGTTGATAACTCAGTTGTTGGCAACGCCCTGCGCTACGACCCAACTCGTCCGGTAATGCTCTCCGGCTACGATGCCAACACTCCCGGCCTCGGCTATTATATCTGGAAAAACGGTGATGCTCCGATGGCTATCCAGACAGACAACCCCGTTGCCACCCTCGACCTCGACAAGCGCGTCAACAATATTACCCGCTCTATCGGTAACGCACAGTTTATCTACAAAATTCACGGCCTGGAAGACCTCAGCTTCAACCTGAACCTGGGCTACGATGTACTGCGTAGCAAGTATGACCGCAACGTACCGATGTACGCAGGCATGATGTATACCGGCAACCAGAAAGACGGTACCAGCCTCGACTACCATGCAGTTCAAGACAAGCGCAACTACCTCCTGGACTTCTACGCCAACTATTCTCATACTTGGAATAAAGTTCACGACTTCAGCGTAATGGCCGGTTACGGTTGGCAGCACTTCTGGCGCAAGCTCGACTCCACCTCTTACGGTGTGAAGCCCGGCACAACCGAATCTATCGAACTCTCAACCCCCTACCACTTCGAATCGGAATACTATCTGCTCTCACTCTACGGTCGTGCAAACTACTCGCTCTATGGCCGCTACCTGTTGACCGCTACCCTCCGTGCCGATGCCTCCTCACGCTTCGCCAAGGGTAACCGTTGGGGTTACTTCCCCTCAGTAGCCCTTGCATGGCGCTTCATTGAAGAAGACTTCATGAAAGAACAGAACGTGCTGAGCGACCTGAAGTTCCGCGTTGGCTATGGTGTTACAGGTCAGCAGGATATCCTGAACGACTACCCCTGGATGACAACCTTCAGCATCAGCTATCCCGAATCCTCCTACCAGTTCGGCGACAAGTGGTATCAGACCTACCGCCCCAACGGCTACGATAACGACAT
>CAZEST010000013.1:0-25484 GCA_964514745.1 uncultured Alistipes sp. | reverse complement strand
CGAGCCGCCCTCGTTGTTGTTTATGTATGTAAGGTGAAAGTCTATTCGGCGCAATGCGGATTGATATGATTGCTGCTCAATAGCGCTAACGAAGGGTAACAACGGTAATGCCTGCTCCTCCGAAACGGACATCTTCGTCTCTGTAGGATTCAACGCCGGGGATGGTGTCGAGATATTGACGAATCACTTGACGCAAGGCTCCGGTGCCGGTGCCGTGAAGGATGCGGACCCTACCCTGTTGGAATTGTATTGCATCATCCATGAAATATGTTACGGCTTGCAAAGCTTCGTCGGCTCGCATGCCTCTAACGTCAATTTCCGATTTGAATGATAGCTGACGGTCGCGTAGAGAGTCGGTGGTTGATCGGCTGAGAAACGATGCGGATTTAGCTCCGGAGGCCGGTTTGCTCAATGAGCGCTTCAGGCGTTTGAGTTTTACGGTTGTTTTCAGCATTCCGAACGAACATACCGCATTGTTGCCTGCGATTTCGAGAATCGTACCAACGGTTCCTCCCCCATCAAGCTTTACGAAGTCGCCGATTTTGAGCGGTTCGTCGTTGTTCTTAATGGGCTTCTCCTGGCGTTGATGCTTGGGCTTGGGTGCCTTCTTTAACAGCGCGTTTTCGTTGGAGTCTATCCCCTTTTCGAGGTGATCGGAGAGCTGTTGTCGATCTTGCTTGAGTTTCTCTCGCGCTTGTCGAGTGCGCTCTTTCTCTGCTTGCGATTCGCGAATCTCGCGAATGGTGCGCTCGATTGAGGCATTGGAGGATTCGAGAATTTTGCGAGCTTCTTCGCGAGCTTCGGCCAAAATTTCCTTGCGATGGGAGCGAAGCGTCTCGGCATCCTCTTCATAGGATGCGAGAGTATGGTCGAGTTGTTTCTCTTTGCGTTTGATGTCGATGCGCTTATTCTCCCAATATCGACGGTCGCGAGCTATGTCGAGTAGATATTTATCAAGGTTGACATAGTCGGAGCCGGCAATTTCGCGAGCGTTATCAATTACCTCTTTTGGCAAGCCGGCTGTTCGAGCAATTTCCAAGGCAAAGGAGCTTCCCGGAGAACCTATAGCCAACTTGAAGAGCGGACGCAGTTGCTGGCGGTCATAAAGCATCGAGCCATTTATCAGTCCCGGAGTATCTTTGGCAAAGAGTTTTAGGTTCTGAAAGTGGGTGGTAACAACGCCCCACATTCGTTTCTCGTTAAGCGCGGCCAGAATTGCTTGGGCCATAGCTCCACCAATTTGTGGTTCTGTTCCGGCACCGAATTCGTCAATCAGCATTAGCGAACTTTCCCTGCCGTTCTTAAGCAATAGGCGCATATTGCGCAGATGCGAAGAATAGGTTGAAAGATCGTCGAGAATTGATTGGTCATCACCGATATCAATGAAGATATCCTCAAAGATGCCTAATCGGGAGTTCTCGTAGAGCGGAGGTAATACACCTGATTGGGCCATATATTGGATAATGCCTACAGTCTTTAAGCAAACCGACTTGCCTCCGGCATTCGGCCCGGAGATAACCAGGATGCGTTCCTCTGCGGTCAGTCGGATATCTAGGGGAACAACATCTTTCCCTTTTGAGTGAAGGGATTGTAGCAGTACGGGGTGAACGGCGTGATACCATTCCAGTTCGCGGCCGTTGTCCAGGTGGGGCATCATGCCTCCGGTCTCTTGCGCATATCTTGCTTTGGCTAACACGAAGTCGAACCAGCCGAGAATCTCGCCATTTTCTATTAATGACGGAATCTCCGGACGCAGTACGGAGGTCAGAATGGTTAATATTCGGGCTACTTCGCGCTGTTCGTCGAGTTGAAGTTGGCGTTGGCGATTGTTTACTTCTACTACCTCCGATGGTTCGATGAAATATGTCTTGCCGGAGGCTGATTGATCGTGAACTATACCTTGAATACGGCGTTTGTTCATCGGTGCAACCGGGAGGACCAAGCGCCCATCGCGTACCGACGGCGATGCATCGGCATCAAGCAAGCCTTCGCTGATAGCTTTTGCCATAACCCTGCGGAGAATGGCGTTAGCCGTGCCGGATATGCGTGATAGCTCTGATCGAATCTCCGCTAACTTGGGCGAGGCGTTATCTCGTACGTTGCCGAATTGATCAATTATCTTTTCAATTTCGCGAGCAAGCAGTGGTAGCGGATTCAGGTTGACCGACTGAGCATGAAGATGTGGATATGCGATATAGCTGCTACTCTCCTCTCCATCGGTTTGCTCTCCGGCAAAGAAGCGTTGCAGGCCGGCAGTGGTAGCCAAAGCTTTTAGGATCAGAAGGAATTCTTGTGCCGGAATATAGGCCCCTTCTGCCCTGGCATGGGCCAATGAATCACTCAGATCCGGCACTACGCCTAGCGCAAAGCCTGCATCAGCCGCCGTTGCGCGTAGCATTTCGTCAACTGCTCGCAGAGAGGCTGATATAGAAGCGTAATCAGTCATGAAGGTCATATGATTGACTGCTTCACGACCGTAGGTAGATGTGCATAGTTCGGAAATTCGGCTTCTAACAGCGTTAAAGCCTGTCTTTTGCTCGAATGAGTCGGGATATATCAAGGTTAACTGAGAAATGTATTAAAGGTTGATTTGAGTTACAAAATTACAAAATCCGGCTGAAATCTACAACCATTTCGACTGCTCATTGTTATAGTATTACTATCAGATTTGATATATAACCAAATTCGAGTAAACTGTTTCAAATTCTATTATTATGAAAGCCTTAGCTATTAAATTCTGGGGACAGACCAAGTTTTGGTGGGTTGTCCTCCTTGTAGGTGTACTGCTCGTGCTCGGTGGATTCGCGTATTGGTTTTGGCCGGTAACCGGTTATGCAATCGCATCGCAAATCTTTGGCTGGCTACTTCTGTTAGCCGGAATCGTGCAGCTCTGTGTAGCCGCCGGCGAACATCGCCCCAGCGGTTGGGGCTGGTGGATCTGCGGTGGAGTGATCGATATCTTTGTCGGCTTTATGCTGGTCCGTTCCGTAATCTTGTCGGAAATCGTATTTCCGTATTTCTTGGCATTGGTCTTCATGTTTTGGGGTGTGGCCTCGATTACGGCTGCTGTATCCGATAGGAAACGCCGTTCTTGGTGGCTGTATCTGATTAATGGCATTATGCTATTAATCATCGGATTCTTCTTCTTGGAGGCCGGATGGCTGCAGAATATGTGGATGGTATCGTTTCTCTCCGCTATATCGTTTATATATTGGGGCTTTACCGTAGCCATGACCTCCTACGATATGAAACCTGAATGAATCCTGACGTACATTGACCATTCTGCTTGCTCTCCGATTGGCTGAGATTGTTCAAAACTGCTTAAAAATTTGCTCATTCTCCAACAAAATCGTAATTTTGTAAAGAATAGCATGAAAGAAGATTAAACGAAAGATTACTTCTTGAGTCTATCCATTAAAAACAGAATAACGTTATGAAGACTCTCAAAACCATTTCATCCATTTTTCGGCGCGATTTTACGCCTAAAGCATTGGTTTTGCCGATGATGCTTGGGCTATCGGTCGGAGTGCTTTCCGCTCAGGGGTATTATGATGATGACCTCTATTATGATGCCTCAAAAGTCAAGAAGGAGAGCAAGCAAACTAAGAAAAAACAGCAAGCAGCAGATCAGCAGGGAGCAAGGATGTACTATTTCGACGGTACGTCTTATGTGCCCTGGGATAGTGTTGGATGTTATAACGCAGCCGGAAGCTATGCCCCGATGGGTTATGGCTCCGGCCGCGATGTCGATGAATATAACCGTCGTGGTAGCATGAATACCGTAGCAACGGATTCTCTGTCATTGGAAGAGTGTGAGCAAATGTCGGCAACCCGTATGTTGGCTCGCTTCGGTGATTCGCAGGTTGCGCAAGATGCCTTGAGCTCCGAGGACTACAACGATGCGTATAACGACATTTACAGCGCCGGATATCTCAGTGGCTACGATGCCGGCTATAATGCCGGGAATGATAGTTCGGTTAGTGTTAACTTCGGTTTTGGCTATCCTAACTATTATGGCTACTACGGATATTACGACAACGGAATCTATCCCTACTTTACATGGGGGTATCCGTTTTACTACTATCCCTACTCCTATTATTCTTACTATCCCTACTATTCGTGGGGTTGGGATCCCTATTGGGCTTGGAGCTGGGGTTGGACCTCTCCCGGTTGGTGGGGCCATGGTGGTCATGGCGGCCATCTCGGTGATGGTTACAATGCCGGTTATCGTCCGACATCGCCTACGGCAGCTCATCGCCCACGTTCAGGCGGCAACGGCTCCTCGGTTGGTGGCTCTCATAATGGGTATGCTTCAACCCGACCCGGTTATCGTCCGCCATCGACTAATGGCGTAACTCCGGCTGGCACGGTGAATGGCAAGTATGGAGGCTCAGCTTCCGGCAGAAATTCTCACTTTGGCTCGTTCGGCTCTTATCGTCCGTCAGGGTCAAGCGCTACGAACCAGTCCGGCTCCTCATCCTCGAATAGAAGCAGTTTCGGCGCTTCGCAGTCAACGCGTACCGGCAGTAGCTATAATTCTGGTTCGTCGCGATCAAGTAGCCGTTCATCGGGTAGCGTTTCCAGCGGTAGCCGTTCCGGGGGATTCTCCGGCGGAGGATCTCATAGCAGTGGCGGCGGTTCGCACAGTGGTGGCGGCGGTGGTGGCCATCGTGGACGCTAACAGTATGTATGTCAATCTTAACGAAAATTCCAAAATTACATTATGAATAAGCTAATTATTTCTGCGCTTGCCATGCTACCGGCGCTCAACGGATTCGCTCAGAGTCCGGTTGATGCGATGACGCTTTCGCAAACAGAATTGCGAGGTACCGCAAGATTTATGTCAATGGGCGGTGCGTTTACGGCTCTTGGCGCTGATTTGTCGGCTATCTCTCAGAACCCGGCCGGAATAGGTATGTATCGCGGTAGCGATATCGGCCTGACACTGGGAATTGACGTTACCTCCAACAAAACGGAATGGGATGGCGGAAGTAACACTCAGAACAATACGTATGTCAACTTGAATAATGCCGGCTATGTAGGTACATGCTTGTTTGGTAATAACAATGAGAACAGTATCTCGTGGGGCTTTACCTATAATCGCTTGTATCGTTTCAACCGCACGTATACCGGATGGTTGAGCAATATGCAGACCTCGGCTACCAACTATATTGCATCCATTACGAATGGTGTAGATCCGTCAAATCTGTGGATGAACGATGGCAATGGAGGCTCGCTCTATCCTTATGACAATTATTCGAGCGATGCGCCCGATTGGATGAGCGTTCTGATGTATAATTCGGGTATGATTAATCCGGAAACATATCAGAGTAATGGCTCAATCTATGAAACCGACCAGTATCGTGGCTTATGGCAACATGGAGGAGTTGATGCATCCGGAAACGCGATTGCTCCTTCAACCGGTTCGGCCGACTTCTTGATTAGAGAGAAGGGATATGCCGATGAGTATAACTTTAATGTCGGCGGTAGCGTAATGAACCTATTCTATTGGGGCGTTGGCGTTGGTATTACCGACCTAGACTTTACTCAGGAGTATTACTATACGGAGAGCATTGATAATGCTTTGGTTCCGGCATATCCTGCAGGATATACGCTGGGTACGGATAAATACTCTCAGCTGTATTCCTTTAAGAAGGTGACCGGTACGGGTGCGAACTTTAAGGTTGGTGCAATCTTAAAGCCGATCAATGAATTCCGCTTTGGTATTGCCGTGCATACACCAACTTACTACGTGCTGGATTCATCTAGCTATGGCAGCACTGACTGTCGCTTCAGTGATGGGAATTCCGTTAATTCCTTCTCGGAGTCAACGCCGTGGGATGATTATAGCTTTAAACTGAATACCCCATGGAAGTTAATGGCAGGTGTAGCAGGTGTGATTGGTGGTCGTGCTATCATTAGCGTGGACTATCAATATGATGCTTACGGTGATATGAAGCTGAAGGATGATGCTGGTTTTGCCCTAACTTATAGCAACGACAATATCGCCAATTACTATAAGGGAACCAGTACGGTTCGCATTGGTGCTGAATATCGCGTGACGCCTAAATTTTCAGTACGTGCCGGATTTAATACGTCAACAACGGCTGCCGGCAAGGAACTGGAGAATGCTAATAAGGAAAATAGTTATATGGAGGTGTCTACCGCAGGTTCTAACCTTTCTTATGAGGTGAATAACTCTACGAATTATGTGACTTGTGGATTAGGCTACAAATCGAATGGATTCTATGTTGACCTTACCTATGTCTATAAGCATCGTTCAACAGAATTCAATGCGTTTACATCTTTTGTTGACTACGATGGCGTATGGTCGGGAGCTCCTACCGCAAAGCTGACGGAAAACAAATCGCAAATTGTTGCATCAATCGGTTACCGTTTCTAACGGTTACAAGACATACTATTTAATCAACATCAATGGTTCAGACCATCGACCTTGACAATCCTGAATTTCAGGATATCTGGAAGTTGATTTCCTACACTCGCCAGTCGGTCTTTATGACCGGCAAGGCCGGTACCGGGAAATCAACTTTCCTGCGATATATAGTTGAGAATACGAAGAAAAAAGCTGTAGTTCTCGCACCTACCGGTATAGCTGCGGTTAATGCCGGAGGCGTAACTTTGCACTCCTTTTTTCATCTGCCGTTTAAGCCTTTGTTGCCGGATGACCCGGAATTGACGATGAGAAATTTGCGACAGCGTTTGAAGCATACGGGTGAACAACAGCGTCTGATTCGCGAATTGGAATTGGTTATTATTGATGAGGTGTCGATGGTCAGAGCTGACATTATTGACTTTATCGATAAAGTATTGAGGCTATATTCCGGCAGACTGCGTGAGCCATTCGGTGGTAAGCAGTTGCTGCTGGTTGGAGATGTGTTTCAGTTGGAGCCGGTGGTTACATCTGATATGAGAGACATCTTTCGCGACCTCTACCCTAATATGTATTTCTTCTCGGCAAAGATTTTCCGCGAGTTTTCGCTGGTGCCGATTGAACTTAAAAAGGTCTACCGACAATCGGATTCTACCTTTATCGGTATGTTGGATCGGATGCGCTTGGGTTGCTCAACTGCGTCAGATATGGCAATGTTGAATGAAAGAGTTATTCCTGCGGATATATCTTCCGGCAAGGATAAAAAATCGGATAGCTTTACGGTTACATTAGCACCAAAACGCGACACTGTTGATGCGATTAATACATCTCACCTGGAAAAGCTACGCAGGAAATTGTATACTTTTCAGGGACAAATACGCGATAAATTCCCGGAAAATTCTTTGCCTGCGCCGCTGGTGCTTGAGTTGAAGGTTGGTGCGCAAGTTGTGTTTGTGAGAAATGATCCGGAGCGACGCTGGGTAAATGGTACTGTGGGAAAAGTTCATAGCATCTCGGATAATAGTCTGGAGATTCTTCTGGAAAATGGACAGACTCATGTGGTTAACCGTGAAGTTTGGGAGAATGTGAGCTATCGCTACAACAAGGAGACTAAGAAAATTGACGAAGAGGTGCTGGGCACGTTTACGCAATATCCTTTGCGCTTGGCTTGGGCTCTGACCATTCATAAAAGCCAGGGATTGACGTTTTCTAACGTAATAATTGATATGCAGGGCGGTGCATTTGCGGCAGGTCAGGCTTATGTAGCCCTGTCGCGATGTCAGTCGTTGGCCGGATTGTCGTTGAGATCTAAGCTTAATCCGTATGATTTCTTTGTGAACCCGGCGATAAAGGCTTTTAGCGGCATGTTTAACAATCAGGCTTTATTTACAGCAGCGTTGACTGCGGCTAAAGCTGATGATTGTTTCCATCGTTCGTCAACTTCATTTGATGCCGGCAAATTTGGTGATGCAGTTGATCTTTTCATTGAAGGCCTATATGCTCGCGATGAGTTGCGGAACCGGGGCGCAATGCGCTTGATAAAGCAAAAATTATATCGTTTGGGCCGGACTACGGAACGCATTGCTCAGTTGGAATCGGAACTACGTCAACGCGATGTCATGTTGGCAGAGTTGGCTAAGGAATATGTGTCTATGGGGCTTGATTGCCTTTCGGATGAAAATTATGGAGCTGCAATAGCTAATTTCGATAAGGCGCTTAGAATTACACCTGATAATACGGAAGCGTTGCGCTATAAGGCGGAGGCAACGATGGATGGTGGCGACCTCGTGACGGCTGCTGAATGTTTTGGCGAATTGCTGAAGCGTAAACCAAAGGATTTTGATGCGTTGTTTGGTGTAGGTAAACTTCATTGTCAGTTAGCAGAGGAATCCGGTGATCCGGAAGAAGAGCGCTACAAGGCGATGAATTATCTATTGGCGGCGGAGGAAGTTAACCCTGAATCTTCACCACTCCATCTTCGTATGGCATCGCTTCATGAAGCTATGGGAGATCAAGACGAAGCCGATCGTCATAGAATGATAGCGCGTCGTTTGCGCAAACGAAAGGGCTAATATTCCTCGCTTGAGTTGCTCTTTCGAGATTTTTTTAGCTTGTATGCACCTTCAGAGAAGATGTTTTAGGCTTAGAATTTGGTTATTTCAGGTAAAATCGTTAACTTTGCACCTCGAATTGTGTAAACAATAAAACAATAATATAGCGCTATGAAAAGAACTTATCAACCTTCAAACCGCAAGAGAGTGAACAAGCACGGTTTCCGTGAAAGAATGTCGACCGCTGATGGCCGTAAGGTCCTCGCTCGTCGTCGTGCTAAAGGTCGTGCTCATCTTACAGTTTCCGATACTCTCGGCCGCAAGTAAGAGCAGTACTCTCTGGCTTCAAAGTCCGACATCCGGAGTTAGGCTTTGATAATGTAACCGGCAACTTTGCGAATTACGGCAAGTTGCCGGTTGCCATATCCGAAAGTTAATCATCATAATCGACCTCTGTAAGGAATTATTGAAAATTTTGCTTACGGCGGTGTTATAATCCTTGAATCATGAAAATTGGAGAACCTATCCCTCAACAACTTGGCTTAGACGCAGAAGGCAATGCTGTGACTGCCGACGGAAACTATCCTAATCGCCCACTTATCGTATATTTTTATCCTAAAGATAATACTCCGGGCTGCACGGCAGAGGCTTGCTCGTTGCGAGATGGCTACAAGCAATTAACTGATATGGGGTATCAAGTTATTGGTATTAGCCGTGACTCGATTGCTTCACATCAGAAGTTTGCCGGTAAGCACGAACTCCCATTTCTGTTGCTTAGCGATGCAACAGGCGAAGTTTGTGAATCGTTTGGCGTATGGCAGTTGAAAAAACAGTATGGACGTGAATATATGGGCTTGGTGCGCACAACGTTCATAACAGATGCCAACCATGTTATTACGCATATCATTAATAAGGTTAATACAAAAGCTGCTGCCGAACAGATTTTGGAGCTGCTAAGTAAATAATCGAATAGTGATAGGCTGTTACTTCGCAACATTGTCGCCATAAACAGCAACTGCATAGATGTGCGAGAGAATATAAAACAAAGTTGCAAGTTGATCGGTCAACTTGCAACTTTGTTTTATTAGAAAATACTGAGATTATCGTACGTTGGTTTTATTCAAACAGATGGGCGTAGCGAGCAATAAGTGCATTAAATCGGGCATCTTTGCGTATGGGAGCTAAGGAGATTCGTCCGACATTGGCAACAGAGATTTCGTAGAGATTGCTGTAGCCTAACTGCAAGGCTCGTTCCAAGCTTTGGAATGCCTTGTCTGATTCATTTGCTTGGGCGTATAGGCACGCAATAATATATGACATATAGCCATCGGTGTCCTTATAGTCGCGTTGTAGATTGTCGGCCCATTGCAAAGCTTCATCCTTCTTCCCACTGAAAAGCAGAGCAAATCCGCGATAGCTACGTATCGCAGTCAGAGCAAATTTCTGAGTTGTCGCATCGTCATCGGCCGTTAGAGAAACGACACGATTGTAAAGCGATTGAGCATTGCTGGCCTGTTTCATGCCGTCAGCCAGCACCCATGCGCGATAGATGTAGTTGCTCATTACATCCGGTTGGTCGATGATTAGTGAGGCGTAAAGATCATTGGCTGCGCTATAGTCGCGTTGAGCAAAGTCAATCCAGCCTCTCAGTTCATTAGCATTTGCTTCAGAGTAGCCTTTGTTGATAGCTTTGTTAAGCATTTGATTGGCTTCGTCATTCTTTCCTAATGCATAATAAATTTTGGCTTTAGTAGCGTAGTATTCGCCATTGTCTGCCATCGCAAGGGCTTGATCAACGTTGTCTAGGGCGTCGCCATACTGACATAGTGCCAGCTGACATTGCGCAATGGAGTTGTATAATCCGGCATATTCATACATGTTCTGGTCAATTAGCTTTCGGTAGTCGGCTAGGGCAGAAATGTAGTGATCGTGAGCTTGGGCGATAAATCCACGTATATAGTAGAGCATGCCTTGCTGCGGTGCGTAGGAGATTGACGTGCTAAGACCGGATATCACGGCCGGATAGTCAACGTTAGCAATCTCAATGAGCTCTTCAAAAGCACGAGTGTTGTTGTCGATGCTAATGGCCATGAGCAAATCTTCTACAGCTCCGGTATTGTTGTTCTGCATGCGTCGAACGGTAGCACGTCGAACATAGATGTCGCTATCTGCCGACATCATCTCTACTGCTCCGTCCATATATTCCGATGCCAACCCTAAATTATTCTCCTTGACAGCAACGCGTGCTAGGCCGGTCAAGGCCTCTGTGCTACGAGGATTCGTAGAACGTAAACGCGTATAGTCGGCCTTGGCTGCAGTGTAATCGCCTAGCTCATATTCTTCATTGGCTTTCTGGTAGAGCGCCATGAAAGATGTTGGATTGATTTCATAGGCTTTGGTGAAGTCGGCCAATGCTTCCTCATGCTTGTTGAGCATCTGATAGATGTCGGCACGTAGCAAGTAGGCTTGGAGTTGCAAATCGGTGTTCTTGTCCGATACATATTCCAATGTCTTGTCTACATCGGCTAATGCGCGTAGATATTGATTGAACTTGTAGTATTCGTTGGCCCTACGGAAATATAAATCCGGATCTTTTGGATTGGCGGCAATCTCTTGTGCGTAGACCTCAAGCATTGCCTGCGTAATCGGATTTGTAATCGACTGCTGGGCAGATGCCGAGAAGTTTGCCATAGAAGCGGCAATTACTGCTGCCGTGATAATTCTTTTCATTGCTGAATGTCTAAAGATTGATATCATTAACTGCCATGCGCAGTCGAGTTAGTTTCTCTAAAAGTTGAGGTAGAAGCTCAAGTTGAAGCATGTTGGCGCCATCGCTTTTTGCTACTGCCGGATTCTGATGAGTCTCAATAAATATGCCATCACAGCCTACGGCAATGCCGGCCCTTGCAATGGTTTCTATCATGTCAGGCCTGCCACCGGTAACTCCGGCTGTTTGGTTTGGTTGCTGAAGCGAATGAGTTACATCAAGGATGACCGGACATTGATTTTGCTGCATTTCAGGAATGCCTCGATAGTCAACAATCAGGTCTTGGTAGCCGAAGGTTGTGCCTCGCTCTGTAATTGCTACGTTGGTATTGCCGGCGTCACGCACTTTGCGTACAGCGTGGGTCATAGCTCCCGGTGAGAGAAATTGTCCTTTCTTGATGTTGACCATTTTGCCGGTTTTTGCGGCGGCTACTAATAAGGTGGTTTGGCGACATAGAAATGCCGGAATTTGTAACATGTCGACATATTCGGCTGCCATTTCTGCTTCCGGCTCGGTATGGATATCCGTAACCGTCGGTATGTCGAAGGTCTCCCCTACTTTGCGGAGAATGCGCAGCGCCTCTAGGTCGCCGATACCGGTAAAAGAGTCGATGCGCGATCTGTTAGCTTTGCGATAGCTCCCCTTAAAGACGTAAGGGATGTTTAGGCGAGATGTTATCTCAACCACCTTTTCTGCGATATCGAGAGCCATTTTCTCCCCTTCAATAACGCACGGGCCGGCAATCAAGAAGAAATTGCCTGTAGCTGACGATTTGAGATATGTAGGGAGGTCTATATTATTC
Source organism: uncultured Alistipes sp. (assembly GCA_964514745.1). Lineage (GTDB taxonomy): Bacteria > Bacteroidota > Bacteroidia > Bacteroidales > Muribaculaceae > UBA7173. Next base: position 13,473 of record CAZEST010000013.1, on the reverse strand, counting down.
ATAACCTTAGGAGATTAATTATTGTCCGTTAACTTGTGCTACAATATGGAATGTCTCGATGGCGGTCAGTGCGGCAGTTTCGGTGCGTAGCCTGGCGTCGCCAAGGGAGACAGGCATGAATCCTGCGTTTAGGGCCATTTCGATTTCTTCTTTCGAGAAGTCGCCTTCAGGTCCAATTAAGATAATCGTGTCTTTGCCCGGGCAGTATTCCTTTGCAAGAAGTTTTCTTTCGCCGTCATCAATGCAGTGTGCAATGAATTTGCAAGGGAAATCTTTGTATGCATCAATGAATTTTGCAAACGGCATCATGTCTCGAACTGTTGGCAGATAGGCCTTCAAGCTTTGCTTCATGGCTGCAATGGCGGTCTTTTCAAGGCGTGACGTCTTAATTTCTTTGCGTTCGGAATATCTGCAAAGAAGTGGAATAAAGTCGTCGAAGCCAACTTCAGTCCCCTTTTCAATTAACCATTCCATGCGATCCATATTCTTGGTTGGGGCTACCGCTACAGCAAGTTTCCCTTTCCAATATAGGGGAAGTTGACGACGTTCAATAATTTCGACCATAGCCCGTTTGGGGTTGGCGTCAATTAAGCGAACGGTGAATAATCCGCCTTTGCCGTCAATCACCTCTAATGTATCGCCAATTTGGTGGCGTAATACTCTTACGCAATGGCCTGATTCTGCCTCAGGCATTACGGGAGTTTGTTCGATGTCCGGACAATAGAATCGTATCATTATTGACTAATTAAATTACATCTACGGATGCCGCTTTCTTTTCGGGATTCTTGAAGATAAGTGCGAAAAGCACGGCAACTACCAAAGCATATGCTGCAAAAATTAGCCAAGTTGTTGACCAGTCGCCGATCAGTACGCCATTTTCCCAATGGCAATAGTGGTTAACTATTGCGCCGGCTGATAATGTACCAATAGTTGCGCCGAGTCCGTTGGTCATCAGCATGAACAAGCCTTGAGCGGATGCCTTGGTTGACGGGTCGCATTCGCTGTCTACGTATAAGCCTCCTGAAACATTGAAGAAGTCAAAAGCAACTCCGTATACGATGCACGACAGGAAGAAGAGAATTACACCGGGGAATGTAGGTGAACCAATGCCGAATAAACCGAAGCGGAGCACCCATGCACACATTGCCATTAGCATTACCATCTTAATGCCATAGCGACGTAAGAAGAATGGTATCAGTAAGATGCAGAGGGCTTCGCTAATCTGAGATACCGAGACGAGCATTGTTGCATTTGTTGCTGCAAAACTTGTTGCAATCGCTATGTCTGAACTGCTTTGAAAACTCGTTAGGAACGGGCTGGCAAAACCATTTGTAACTTGAAGCGACATTCCCAGCAGCATGGAAAATATGAAAAATAGAGCCATTTTACGCTGCTTAAACAGTTTGAATGCGCTCAGGCCAAATTGCTCTGTAAGCGATTGCTTGGGTTTAGCAATGATCTTGCAGTTAGGAATGGTAAAGCAATATAGGAATAAGAGAATGCTCAGTACGCCGGATACAAAGAATTGCATATGGGTATACTGAAATTTAAATTCATTTGCTTGAAAGGTGAAAAGCACTCCGTCGTGGAAGGTTGCGCAGTTGACAAACCACATTGTTGCTATAAAACCAACTGTGCCGAGTACGCGAATAGGCGGAAAGTCTTTTACCGTATCTAATCCGTGATCTTTCAGGATAGTGAAAGCTACGGTGTTGGAAAGAGCTAAGGTTGGCATGTAGAAGGCTACGCTGACGGTATATATAGCAATAAATGTTGCTTTATCCGGTATAGCAGAGTGTTGCCCTAATGCGAAGAGTGCAATCATAGCCATGCCTGCGATGAGGTGGCAGATGCCCAGCAATCTCTGGGGTTGGATATACTTATCAGCTATGATGCCCATAAGAGTAGGCATAAAGATAGAAACGATGCCTTGAATGGCGTAAAACCATGAAATTTCATCGCCCATACCGGCTTTGCCAAGATAATTACCCATACATGTAAGGTAAGCACCCCAGACGGCAAATTCTAGGAAATTCAACAACGCTAGCCTAAGCTTAATGGTTTCCATTTATTAATTTTAAGGATTGGTTATACAAAATGTTTGCTAACATGTATTTCAGAAATACATTCAACTGACAAAAGTACTAATTTTTTTCGTCTCTTTGCGTAAAGCGATGTCAAATTTAATAATATAATTGTTAACTTTGCACAATTTAGTTCCTATTATCATCTATGACCTATAACTCCAAACCTTATACATTCGATCGCGTAGTTAGGCTATTAATCGGCTTAGCTGTTTTTGCTGCGGTTATTTGGCTCGTCAATTTGTTGAAGGATGTGCTTCTGCCCTTCTGTGTAGCGAGCTTGATTGCTTATATCTTTGAGCCGTTTGTGCAATTCAATCGTAGACTCCTGCATTTAAAGGGAAGAATTGTAGCGGTTTTCATTACGCTGTTTGAGGCAGCGCTGCTGCTAGGGGTGCTGGTATATCTGTTTGTTCCATCTATTATATCCGAACTTCACCAGGTAGCTACTATCTTACGTCAATATGCAGGGTCGACAAATATCTCTATCCAGTATTTGCCTCCGGAGGTGCATGATTTCCTAAAAAGTAACATTGATTTTGATACGTTGTCGCATACACTGATGCAACAGGATATCAAGAGCTTGATTGATAAATGTCTTACGGTTGTTTACCAGGGCTTTAATGTAATTATCGGTATAATTGCTTGGTTGATTGTGTTATTATATGTCGTATTTATAATGATCGATTATGATAGGCTGATGACCGGATTTAAATTGATGGTGCCGCCACGATTTCGTCCGATTGCATACAAAATCGGAAATGATATAAAGGATTCGATGAATCATTACTTCAGAGGCCAAGCGTTTATAGCGGTAATAGTAGCACTGATATATTGCGTAGGATTTTATATTTGCGATCTGCCGTTGGCTATTCTCTTAGGATTGGGTACGGGAGTATTGTTTATGATTCCGTATTTCCAATATTTATCAATAATTCCGGTAACGTTGCTCTGCTTGGTGGGTGCTTCGGATGGTAGCTTTGAGTTTTGGCCTAAATGGTGCGAATGTATGTCGGTGTTTGTTGTAGTGCAAATTGTTGCCGATCTTATATTAACTCCAAAAGTTATGGGTAAAGCAATGGGGCTAAATCCTGCTATTATTTTGTTGAGCTTATCTATATGGGGGTCATTGTTTGGGTTGATTGGAATGATTATAGCCTTGCCGCTAACAACGCTAATCCTCTCATATTACGAGCAATATGTTATTCAACAAAAGCATCGTGATTTGGAAGAAATTAGCCCAAATCGCAATGATGATGTAACGGAATCGTAAAATTGATTAAAAACTGAAAATCCATAAAGGGTATATTTGTAGAGGAAAATATTTTTATTAACTTTGCAAGTGAAATCCGCTTTGGATTGACTAATCTAAATAAGCTTACAAAATTATACGTTTCGCTATGAAGAAGAAATTTATCTGCACCGTATGTGGATATGTTCACGAAGGTGACGAAGCTCCTGAAAAGTGCCCCCTTTGCGGTGCTCCCGCAAGCAAGTTCGATGAACTCAAAGAAGGTGAAGAACTGAATTTTGTTACCGAACACGAAGTAGGTATCGCAAAAGGTACCGGTGAGGAAATGATTAAGGACCTCAACGCTCACTTCATGGGAGAATGTACCGAAGTAGGTATGTACTTGGCTATGTCTCGTCAGGCAGACCGCGAAGGCTACCCCGAAATCGCTGAAGCTTTCAAGCGTTACGCTTGGGAAGAAGCTGAACACGCTTCTAAGTTTGCTGAACTCCTCGGCGACTGTGTTTGGGATACCAAGACGAATCTTGAAAAGCGTATGCAGGCTGAAGCCGGTGCTAACGCTGATAAGATGCGTATCGCAGCAAATGCAAAGAAGGCCAATCTCGATGCTATTCACGATACCGTTCACGAAATGGCAAAGGATGAGGCTCGTCATGGTCGTGGATTTGCCGGCCTTTACAAGCGCTATTTCGGAAAATAATTGTGCGTTAACAGCATAATTGTTTAACGATAAGTTATAGGTGGTCATGGCTGAATATCTTTCAGCTGTGACCATTGTTTTTATGTGTCGTTAGCAATTTGCTGAATAGAATTGGTTTGGCTTTAGATGAATTAGCCGTAAATTATCTCGAAATACTGAATTATTTGTTGTATATTTGCAGTTGAAGATGAAATTTGAAGTCAAATGAAAGATGTTCAGGAATCAAATGACGCTAATATTAAGCAGGTTGGCTTAATTAAACGGTTAGTAGCGTTGGGTAAAAAATGGTACCTATATGCTGCTGCAGGTGTGTGGAGCGACACTCGTCGGAATTGGGGTGTGAACTTAATGAAGACTGCTAACCTCTCGGTGCGTTCGTTCTTGAATTCTAATCTCCAGATTAAGGCTTCAGCATTAACCTATCAGACCATGCTGGCGATAGTGCCGGCCTTGGCCTTGATGTTTGCCATTTGTAGAGGGTTTGGCTTCTCGAACTTGTTGAAAACACAGCTTTTCTCATATTTCCCGGCGCAACAGGAGGCATTGGGCACTGCGTTTCAATTTGTTGATTCATATCTTGCACAATCTTCTGAAGGCGTATTTGTCGGAATCGGTATCGTTTTTTTGCTTTGGACATTGATTTCGCTGATTTCTAACGTTGAAAAGGCATTTAATTCTATATGGGGAGTGCCGCAAGGCAGAGCCTTTTGGCGTAAGCTAACAGACTATACTGCCATTCTGTTGATTCTGCCGATTTTGATGATTTGTTCCAGTGGTATAAGTGTGGTGATGTCTACAACGTTGCAGCAGATTTTCTCTTGGGATATATTTTCGCCGATTATTTCATTGTTGCTTGACTTCTCTTCGCTCTTGCTGGTATGGCTGTTTTTTACAGGGACGTATATGTTGGTCCCCAATACAAAGGTAAAATTTAAGAATGCTTTTGTTGCCGGTATCTTGGCGGGGACAGCGTTTATGATACTGCAATGGCTGTTTGTTAGCGGACAGATATATGTAACGAAGTATAATGCAATTTATGGCTCGTTTGCTTTTCTGCCATTGTTGTTGATTTGGATGCAACTCGTATGGCTGATTACTCTGTCCGGAGCGGTATATTGCTATTCCTCTCAGAATATTTTTGAATTTAGTTTCTCCAATCAGACAGAGAGAATCTCAGAAGGCTATCGCTGGCGAATTACCGTTGCGGTTATGGCGATTTCAGTGAATCGTTTCCTTAAACAACAGGAGCCTATGAATGATCATGAAATATCGGAGGCCTATGGGTTGCCGATCTCGCTGGTTACAGGTTCAATAAATGCATTGGTCTCGACGGGCTTGTTGATGAGGGTTGTTGCTAAATCGAGCAATGAAGATTTTGCGGTGGCCCCGGCTATAAATCCGTCTACTCTAACGCTGGGTGAGCTACTGCGCCGGCTTGCAAATAAGGGTTCCAGCGGATTTATCCCCGGCTTTGATGAGCGCTTTGTTGCAGTGAATAGTGCCTTTAATAATCTCGGTAAAATTACACTGGAGAATGCTGATGATATTCTGATATCCTCACTTGATATAAATGATTTAAACCATAAATAAATTCTGTAATATGAAAACTCAGATTGCAACTGAAAAAGCCCCCGGAGCGATTGGCCCCTACAGCCAAGCTATTGATTGCGGACCATTCGTATTTGCTTCCGGTCAGATTCCTATCAATCCGGCAACCGGTGAAATCCCACAGGGAATTACCGAGCAGACTCGTCAGTCGCTCAGCAATGTAAAGGCAATTCTAGAAGCAGCCGGCCTGACCATGAATAATGTTGTTAAGACAACGGTGTTCTTGGCCGATATGAATGACTTCGCTGCGATGAATGCCGTTTATGCCGAAGCGTTCCAAGCTCCCTACCCCGCTCGTTCGGCTGTTGCGGTTAAGGAGCTTCCGAAGCAGGTCCTCGTTGAAATCGAGGTCGTTGCTGCTAAATAAGGATTTCTAACCCTAAAAAGAAAAATCCGATTCACAACCTAGCGTGGTTGTGAATCGGATTTTTAGCGTTGTTCTGTTTGGCTAGTTGCCCATTTCGGATAGGAATTTGATACGCATCATGCGGATTTCCTCTTCGGAATAGTCTTTGCCTAGTTCCTTAATGGCTGCTTTTAATGAATCGGTATCAGCTTCTTTGAAGTATTCAAAGATATCTTCCTGATGGTCATCATCAATTACCTCATTGATAAAGTAGTCAATGTTGATTTTTGTCCCGGAATAGACGATAGCCTCAATCTCGTCTAGCAATTCGCTAAATTCCATGCATTTGGAATTGGCCAGTTCGTCGAGATCAATCTTTCGATCTATTGCCTGGATAATCGAAATCTTAATGCGGCTCTTGTTGGCGACGGAGCGAACTCTGAGGTCTTCAGGGCGTTCGATTTCGTTTTCATCAACGTGAGTCTTGATTACTTTAATAAATTCCTCGCCATAACGTTTTGCTTTTCCTGCTCCTACTCCGGTAATGTTGGCAAGTTCCTCAAGTGTGATGGGATAGGTCGTTGCCATTGCTTCGAGTGAAGGATCCTGAAATATAACGTAGGGAGGTAGATTAAGATGTTTCGCAATTTTCTTGCGTAGGTCCTTTAGAATAGAGTATAGTTCCGGATCGACAGCGCACGATGCGCCGCTTTTCAGAACAACCTCTTCTTCAACTTCGGAAAAATCGTTGTCTTCCACAATTTTGAAGGTTGATGGTTTTTCAATAAAATTCTTGCCTTTGGATGTTAGGCGAATCAACCCGAAATTCTCAACATCTCGTTCGAGATAACCGGCTATAGTAGCCTGACGAATTACGGCATTGAGATATTTTCGGTCTGTGCCTTGTCCGCATCCAAATACTTCCAGTTCGTTGTGTTTATAAGTCTTGACGTCGTTTGTCTCTCTACCAACAATGACGTCGATGATATGTTCGGCTTTAAATTTCTCTTTTAGCGCAATGATTGTTTCAATCACCGCACATAAATCGTCTTTGGCTTCAACCTGTTTCTTGGGGTTGAGGCAGTTATCGCAGTTGCCACAGTTGTCTTCCGTATATTCCTCCCCGAAATAATGGAGCAATGTCTTACGGCGACATACAGATGACTCGGCATAGCTGGCAGTCTCCATTAGTAGATGTTTCCCGATCTCTTGCTCTGCAAGCGGTTTGCCCTGCATAAACTTCTCAAGTTTCTTGAGGTCTTTGGCAGAGTAGAAGGTTAAGCATGCACCCTCTCCCCCATCGCGCCCTGCGCGTCCGGTCTCTTGATAATAGCCTTCGAGAGATTTGGGCATGTCGTAGTGAATAACGTATCTGACATCGGGCTTGTCAATACCCATGCCAAATGCTATAGTCGCTACGATTACGTCAACTTGCTCCAATAGAAATGCATCTTGATTTGCCGAACGCGTAGCCGAGTCCATGCCGGCATGATACGGTAAAGCGCGGATATTGTTGACTTTCAGTAACTCTGCTAATTCTTCTACTTTTTTTCGGCTGAGGCAATAGATTATACCTGATTTGCCTTCGCGTGCCTTAATAAACTTGATGATATCGCGGTCGATATTAGCTGTCTTGGGTCGGATCTCGTAGTAAAGATTCGGACGATTAAACGACGATTTGAAGACCATTGCATCGGTCATTCCCAGGTTTTTCTGGATGTCATGTTGGACCTTGGGCGTTGCCGTTGCTGTCAATGCTATTACCGGACGCTGCTGAATCTCGTTGATGATAGGACGTATTCGTCTGTATTCAGGACGGAAGTCGTGGCCCCATTCTGAAATACAGTGTGCTTCATCTACGGCATAGAATGAGATGGGAACGGTCTTTAGGAATTCAATGTTCTCCTCTTTGGTTAGAGATTCGGGGGCTACATAAAGAAGCTTGGTTTTGCCGGATAAGACATCCGATTTAACCTGGTCAATTGCCGCACGGTTTAATGAGGAATTTAAAAAATGAGCTACTCCATCATCAACCGTAAAATTCCTCATGGCATCAACTTGATTTTTCATCAAGGCTATCAGTGGGGATATAACGATAGCTGTCCCGTCCATGATTAGTGACGGAAGCTGATAACAAAGTGATTTGCCTCCACCTGTTGGCATTAAAACGAATACATCGTTGCCGTTCAACAGTGCAAGCATTATTTCTTCTTGGTTACCCTTGAAATTGTCGAAGCCGAAGTGTTGTTTTAAGGCTTTGGCAAGTTGTTGTTTTTGAGTCATGAGAATCTTAAGGTTATGTGGAGAAAGATTTTGCAGAGGGAATTAGGGTTCCTTTACGGCTTCCTTGTTTAGCTCAAAGTGAGATTTCTGGAGTTTGTCCAGTACGTAATCGCCGGTTACTTCAAACTTCTTGGTGTTGCCGGACGGGAGTTCGAACATCGCATCGATCATTACAGTCTCGACAATCGCGCGTAGGCCACGTGCTCCGAGCTTATATTCGATAGCTTTGTCTACAATCATGTCAAGTGCGTCGGGCGTAAAGCTGAGCTGTACGCCATCCATCGCAAAGAGCTTTTCATACTGGCGTGTGATAGCATTCTTGGGCTCGGTAAGAACTCGGCGTAGTGCATCGCGGTCAAGAGGGTCTAAGTGGGTTAAAATCGGCAGACGACCTATGATTTCGGGGATCAAACCAAAGGATTTTAGATCCTGAGGCGCAACGTAGGCCAGATAGTTGTCGCGATCGATTTTTCGACGTTCGGCATCAGTGCTGTAGCCAACAACATGTGTGTTTAAACGTTGAGCAATCTTGCGCTCAATACCGTCAAATGCACCGCCGCAGATAAAGAGGATGTCCTTGGTGTCAACAGGTATCATCTTTTGCTCCGGATGCTTGCGTCCACCTTGTGGTGGAACGTTTACGATGGAGCCTTCCAAAAGTTTCAGTAACCCTTGCTGAACTCCCTCGCCCGATACATCTCGAGTAATTGACGGATTATCACCTTTGCGTGCTATCTTGTCAATTTCGTCGATGAAAACAATGCCTCGTTGCGCTTTGGCTACATCGTAGTCGGCAACTTGCAACAGTCGGGTTAATAGGCTCTCGATGTCCTCGCCTACGTAGCCGGCTTGGGTTAATACCGTTGCGTCAACAATCGTAAACGGCACGTCGAGCATCTTTGCAATGGTCTTGGCCAATAGCGTCTTGCCGGTACCTGTCGGCCCAACCAGTATGATGTTGCTTTTTTCAATATCAACATCTGCGTGCTCGCCTTTGCTGCTTTTTTCTTGAGCAAGTCGTTTGTAGTGGTTATATACCGCTACCGACAGATAGCGCTTGGCGCTGTCTTGTCCGATGATATATTGGTCGAGAAAGTTGCATATCTCTTGTGGCTTGGGAAGTTTTGCCAAGTCTATGGCGTCTTTGTCCTTCTCTTGTTTGCCTGTAGAGATGCCACGCCCTACCTCTTGTCGATATTGAGTAAGGAGTTCATGAATTTGGTCAGCACATTCTGCACACAAATATACTCCCGGCTGAATCCCGGAGGGAATTAGTACCTCCGATGATGAGCCCGGCCGTCCGCAGAACGCACATGTTTCTTCTTTCTTTTTTGCCATTAGAAATTTATACCTTCGAGATTATTCGTGTCTTCGATAGATGAATGCTTGAGGATTAGTGGCGTGCCTTCATTAATACATCGTCAATCATGCCATAATCTTTGGCTTCTTGAGCGGTCATCCAATAGTCGCGGTCTGAATCGCGTTCAACCTTCTCGATGGGTTGCCCGGAATGATCGGCAATGATCTGATATAGCTCTTTCTTGAGCTTGAGAATTTCGCGTGCCGTAATCTCAATGTCAGAGGCCTGTCCTTGTGCGCCACCCATTGGCTGGTGGATCATGACGCGCGAATGGCGTAGAGCAAAGCGTTTTCCGGCCGCACCGCTTACGAGCAATACGGCTGCCATTGATGCTGCCATGCCGGTGCAGATTGTTGCTACATCGCTAGAGATATACTGCATGGTGTCATAAATGCCAAGTCCTGCATAGACCGAACCACCGGGGGAATTGATGTAGATAGAAACATCCTTCCCGGGATCGGCTGAATCTAGGTAGAGAAGCTGTGCCTGGATCACGTTGGCGGTATAGTCGTTGACGTCGGTGCCAAGGAAGATGATTCTGTCCATCATCAGACGCGAGAAGACATCCATCTGTGCAACGTTTAGCTGGCGTTCCTCGATGATGGTCGGTGAAATATAGCTGGAGCGGATGGCTGTATCCGATGCTGACATATATTGATCAAGCGCCAAGGAGTTCATCCCTAGATGCTTGACCGCATAATTGCGAAAATCGTTGTTGATGTTCATATTTTGTGAGTTTGTATACCTATTTATTATTTAGAGATAGTTGCCTAAAGGAAAATGGCAAATACCATACCAAAGAAGCACCATGTCGTGCTGTTTAAGTACAAAGTTACGTTTTTTTCTCAAAACATCCAAATAGATTTTGCTGTGATTTAATCAATTTTCTTTGGATGGAAATTATAATTCCGGGTCAAAGCATTTTCCGTAAGATTTAATTTAATAAAATTAGTTGACGCATTAGGAGTTTACCTTAGAATTTTGTAACTTTGCAAAGCACTCCAAGCAGAGCATCGCTAATGCAGTCGGTGGTTTGTCTTGGTGGTGTGCTTCATTTATGCATATAATTAACATAAATAATAATAATTGACCCTAACGGTTAATAACTTTAATCTAAACAAGTCAATCAACTCATGGCAAAAAAAATCTACACTTTCGGCGACGGAAAGGCTGAAGGAGATGCTTCAATGCGCAATCTCCTCGGTGGCAAGGGTGCCAACCTCGCTGAAATGAATTTGCTGGGGATGCCCGTGCCTCCCGGTTTCACTATCACAACCGAAGTCTGCACCGAATACACTCAGCATGGACGCGACTTTGTGGTTAACGACATCAAGGCTGACGTAGAGAAATCTATCGCCCACGTTGAAGCTCTTACCGGTAAGAAATTCGACGATCCCGCTAACCCCCTCTTGGTTTCCGTTCGTTCAGGTGCCCGCGCTTCAATGCCCGGCATGATGGATACCGTGCTCAACCTCGGTATGAACGACGCTACAGTTGCTGCCCTCGCTGAAAAGAGCGGCAATCCCCGTTTTGCATGGGATAGCTACCGTCGTTTCGTGCAGATGTATGGCGACGTTGTTCTCGGCATGAAGCCCAAAACAAAGACCGAAGTTGACCCCTTCGAAGCTATCATTGACAGTGTCAAGGAAGAAAAGGGCGTTAAGTTCGATACCGAACTGACCGTTGAGGACCTTCAGGAACTCGTTAAGCGCTTCAAGGCAGCCGTTAAGGAATACACAGGTAAGGACTTCCCCGATTCTGCATGGGATCAGCTCTGGGGTGGCATCTGCGCCGTATTCGATTCTTGGATGAACGAACGCGCTATCCTCTACCGCCGTATGAACCAGATTCCCGAAGAATGGGGTACTGCCGTTAACGTTCAGGCTATGGTTTACGGTAACATGGGTAACAACTCCGCTACCGGTGTTGCTTTCTCTCGCGACGCTGCTACCGGCGAAAATATCTTCAACGGTGAATACCTCATCAACGCTCAAGGTGAAGACGTTGTTGCCGGTATCCGTACTCCCCAGCAGATCACTGTTGAGGGTTCACGCCGTTGGGCTGCTCTTCAGGGCATCTCTGAAGAAGTTCGCGCTTCTAAGTATCCTTCACTCGAAGAGTCAATGCCTACTTGCGCTGCCGAACTGATCGCCATCGCTAACAAGCTCGAAGACCACTACAAGGATATGCAGGATATGGAGTTCACCATCCAGGACGGTAAGCTTTGGATGCTCCAGACCCGTAACGGTAAGCGTACAGGTGCTGCTATGGTTAAGATCGCTATGGACCTTCTCCGTGCCGGCGAAATCGACGAAAAGACCTGCCTGCTTCGCATGGAACCCCAGAAGCTCGATGAACTTCTCCACCCCGTATTCGACAAGGAAGCCCTCAAGCGCGCTAAGGTAGCCGCTAAGGGTCTGCCCGCATCTCCCGGTGCAGCATCCGGTCAGGTTGTATTCTTCGCTGACGATGCTGAAGCTTGGGCTGAAAAGAAAAAGAAAGTCGTTCTCGTTCGTATCGAGACATCTCCCGAAGACCTTCGCGGTATGGCAGTTGCTCAGGGTATCCTGACAATGCGTGGCGGTATGACCAGCCACGCAGCCGTAGTTGCTCGCGGTATGGGTAAGTGCTGCGTATCAGGTGCCGGCGAAATCAAGGTTGATTACGAAGCTCGCACCGTAGAAATGGGCGGCAAGGTTTACAAGGAAGGCGACTGGATCTCACTCAACGGTTCAACCGGCGACGTTTACGACGGCCAGGTTCCCACCGTAGATCCCGAACTCGACGGCGACTTCGGCGCAATCATGAACCTCGCAGCTAAGTTCACCAAGACCCTCGTTCGTACAAACGCTGATACACCCCGCGACGCTAAGCAGGCTCGCGCATTCGGTGCACAGGGTATCGGTCTCTGCCGTACAGAACACATGTTCTTCGAAGGCGACCGTATCAAGGCCGTACGCGAAATGATCCTCGCATCCGACGTTGAAGGCCGTCGCGTAGCCCTCGACAAACTGCTCCCCATGCAGCGTGGCGACTTCGAAGGCATCTTCACCGCAATGGACGGCTTCGGCGTAACCATCCGTCTGCTCGATCCCCCATTGCACGAATTCGTACCTCATCAGACAGCTACCCAGAAGGAGCTCGCTGACGAAATGGGCATCACCCTCGCTGAAGTAAAGGCAAAGGTTGACTCCCTCGAAGAATTCAACCCCATGCTCGGTCACCGTGGTTGCCGTCTCGGTATCACATACCCCGAAATCACCGAAATGCAGACCCGCGCTATCATCGAAGCAGCCCTCGCCGTTAAGGCTCGCGGCATCGATGTTAAGCCCGAAATCATGATCCCGCTGGTTGGTTCACTCAAGGAAATCCAGAACCAGGCCGACATCATCAACACCACCGCTGCAACCGTATTTGCAGAACAGGGCCAGTCAATCCCCTACCTCGTAGGTACCATGATTGAAGTACCCCGTGCTGCCCTCGTAGCAGACCAGATCGCCGGTGTTGCCGAATTCTTCTCATTCGGTACAAACGACCTTACCCAGATGACCTTCGGTTTCTCTCGCGACGACGCACCCAAGTTCCTCAAGTTCTACAAGGAACACGGCATCATCAAGACCGATCCCTTCGAAGTCCTCGACCAGGAAGGCGTTGGCCAGCTCGTAGAGATGGGCGTTAAGAAAGGCCGTTCCGCACGTCCCGAACTCAAGGTCGGCATCTGTGGCGAACACGGTGGCGAACCCAGCTCAGTTAAGTTCTGCGCCAAGCTTGGCATGAACTACGTCAGCTGCTCACCCTACCGCGTGCCCATCGCCCGCGTAGCAGCGGCGCAGGCTGCCA
>CAZEST010000012.1:22463-25756 GCA_964514745.1 uncultured Alistipes sp. | reverse complement strand
ATTCAAATCCTTCCTCGCTCGCCTGCAAGGAGATGGGGCGAATAGGGCTAATGGGAGCAATAAGGCCAATGGGACGAATGGGAGTAATGGGCCATCAACCACGGTGGCCGAGGCGGAAGCCGAGGCTTTATCGCCGGCGGAAGCCGCCCCCTCCCCAACCGCCCCTAATAGCGCCCCTGCCGCGAAGCTCACCGAGAGGCGCAAGGCCCCTACCGACCTATCCCAACTCTCCCTGTTCGATTTCATGGACGGCGCCCCCACCGAGCCATCTCAGCCGGCCAAAGACACCGAAATACCAACCAGCTACGCAACCCTGACTACCCCGTCAGAAATTGACCGATTGGTCAACGAAGCCCTTGAGCAAAAGTCGATTGGCCTTGCCTTGTATGCCGTCGGTCAAGAGGCTATGACCGCCGAGCTTACCGGGTTAGCCATAGCGACCATGCCCGGTTCGGCTCGCTATATCCAGCTGCCAACCGATTCGGCCATGCGCAAGCAACTTCTGCAGCAGCTGAGTCCAATTTTCAGCGCCAACTCCCTAACCATCGTTAGCCACGACATAAAGCGCGATATGGTAATCCTGCGTCGCGAAGGGATCATGCTTACCGCCACTTATTTCGACACCCAACTGGCCCATTACATTCTCCAACCGGAGATGCGTCACCGTCTTGCCGACATCGTAATGAACCTGCTGGGCATCTCAATGGCGGAATATGCCGATGCTTCCGCTGCCAAAAAGCCCTACGCTGCTATCCGCCCGAGCGAAGAGGAACTACGCCTCTGCCAACAGGCTGACATGACGCTTCGCATCTGTCCGTTGCTAACACATCTCCTGGAACAAAACTCCCAGAAAAGCTTGCTCGACGACATCGAGCTCCCCTTGGCGGCAGTACTGGCCGACATGGAATGGGCCGGTGTTAGAATCGACGTTGCCGAACTCCAAAAACTATCCGCCCAGCTATCCGCCCAACTACACCAACTCGAGGAGCAAGTCTACGAGATTGCAGGCGAACGATTCAACATCGCCTCACCGATGCAAGTCGGCGAAATTCTCTTCGGTAAATTGCAACTCGACGCAAAGGCCAAGCGCACAAAAACCGGTGCATATTCAACAACCGAAGAAATCCTGATCAAGCATCAAAGCACCCACCCCATAGTTGGTTTAATCCTACAAGTCAGAGGGTTGCGCAAACTACTAACCACTTACGTCGACGCCCTGCCGACGATGATCAACCCAGCTACCGGCAAAATTCATACAACCTTCAACCAAACGGTTACAGCTACGGGGCGTATCAGTTCGGCAAATCCCAACCTGCAGAACATCCCGATTAGGACTGAGGACGGACGCGAAGTGCGCCGTGCGTTCATAGCCGATCCGGGCTGTCTTATTCTATCGGCCGACTACTCCCAGATTGAGCTGCGCCTGCTAACCATCCTATCCAACGACCCCGAACTGACCGAGGCATTCAACTCCGGACTGGATATCCACCGGGCTACGGCTGCCAAAATCTACCATCTACCCTACGACGAAGTTACCGACGACCAACGCCGCAAAGCCAAAACCGCTAATTTCGGCACCATCTACGGCATCTCGGCCTTCGGGTTGGCAGAACGCTTAAACATACCCCGTTCGGAAGCCAAATCACTAATTGAAGGCTACTTTGCAACATATCCCCACATCCGTCAATTTATAGACGAATCCGTAGAGAAAGCTCGCAACGACGGCTATGTTTCAACCGTAATGGGACGTAAACGCTTCCTGCCCGACATCCACTCGCGCAACGCTACAGTCCGCTCCTTTGCCGAACGCAACGCCGTAAACGCGCCCCTGCAAGGGTCTGCTGCCGACATCATCAAGCTGGCCATGATTCGCGTGCAACAACAGCTAAAACAACGCGGCCTGAAGTCGAAAATGATACTGCAAGTCCACGACGAACTTATCTTCAACGTCTATCCCGACGAGCTCAACCAGCTGCAGCAGATGGTTGTTCAAGAGATGTCGGGAGCTTACCGCGGAGCCGTAAGTCTCGACGTTTCAGCCGGCACCGGAAACAACTGGCTTGAAGCACATTAACCCATTCTACTATTCATAATAACGAATCCCAAATTAAGCTATATATGAGCCAAGCATTTGACCCCCATCACGGTGTGTACGAACACCCCGAAAACGCTGCCGAATATACCGGTCTGACGGTAAATTCAGGTGTAGCCCAGCCGCCGTGTGTCAATCCCTATATGAAGCCACGTCGCCGACGCTCTTTTACCCCGGCAGAACTGGTTGAAGGTATCCTGAAAGGCGATGTAACCATGCTATCCAGAGCCGTCACACTGGTTGAGAGTGTGGCCCCCGAGCACCAAGCCATGGCTCGCGAAGTAATCGAAAAATGCATCCCATATTCGGGCAACTCGCGACGCATAGGCATCACCGGCGTACCCGGAGCCGGCAAGTCAACGTCAATCGACGTATTCGGCCTACACGTACTGAAGGACGGGGGCAAACTGGCCGTATTAGCCATCGACCCCTCATCGGAGCGCACCAAGGGGAGTATCTTGGGTGATAAAACCCGCATGGAAAAGCTCTCGCAGCATCCCAACGCATTCATTCGTCCTTCCCCCTCGGCAGGTAGCTTAGGCGGAGTTGCGCGTAAAACGCGCGAGACGATAATCCTCTGCGAAGCAGCCGGCTACAACAATATTTTCGTTGAAACCGTAGGTGTTGGCCAGAGCGAAACGGCCGTACATTCGATGGTTGATTTCTTCATGCTGATTCAGATTGCCGGGGCGGGCGACGAGCTGCAGGGCATCAAGCGCGGCATCATGGAGATGGCCGATGGCATCGTCATCAACAAAGCCGACGGCGACAACATCGACAGAGCCCGACTCGCACAAGCACAATTCCGTTCAGCCCTGCAGTTACTCCCCTCACCGCCATCCGGCTGGCAACCGGAAGTACTCTGCTATTCAGGTTATTACGAGTTAGGCATCACCGAAGTGTGGGAGATGATCGACCGCTATTTCAAATTCATCAACGACAACGGATTCTTCGAACGCCAACGTCGCGAACAAGCACGCTACTGGATGTACGAAACCATCGACGCCGAACTGCGTCGCCGTTTCTACGACGACCCTGTCCGGGCGGCAGCCCTCGCGGAATCGGAGCGCTTGGTGCTCTCCAACCGCCTCTCCCCCTTCACCGCAGCCCTCAACCTCCTGGGCGAGCAATAGGCAAGGAGCCATCCCCTCCCATCCTCCTATTTGCAAATGCAAATTAAGCCGGGCTCCAAAGAGCAGGT
>CAZEST010000012.1:0-22363 GCA_964514745.1 uncultured Alistipes sp. | reverse complement strand
CCCTCCCATCCTCCTATTTGCAAATGCAAATTAAGCCGGGCTCCAAAGAGCAGGTTTTGGCACGTTTTTGGGGCTTATTGAAAGAACGTTGGAATATGTTGATAACTTTTTTCACAATCAGCAGTATTTTTACTATTTAGACTTGTAAATTCTACAAGATTTTTTTGTAATTTTACGGTCGAAATGGAAGACGCTTTACAGACATCCCAACCATACCACGTGCCGGCTCTTTTGAGCCAGTCACTCGAGGCGCTCAACCTGCGTCCGGATGGTATTTTCGTTGACTGCACCCTCGGTGGAGGTGGCCATTCGCGTGCTATCCTCGCAAGGCTCAGTGCGGAGAAAGGCGGACGTCTGATAAGCTTCGATCAAGACCGCGATGCTATCGCTCGTGCAGAAGCCGATGACGACTTCAAAGATGCCGCCGCATTTACCCCCGTATTGGGCAACTTCCGCTACCTGCGCAACTTCCTGCGCTTCTACCACGCGGAGGCCGTTGACGGTATTCTGGCCGACCTGGGAGTATCGTTCCACCATTTCGATGACCCTACACGCGGCTTCTCCTTCCGCTGGGAAGGTCCGCTGGATATGCGTATGAACCGCAACGCCTCCCGTTCGGCAGCCAACCTGCTCAACGAGGCAACGGAAGAACAGCTCTCCGACATCTTCTACCTCTACGGCGAACTGCGCCAATCGCGCAAATTTGCACGCGCCATTGTCAACACACGCAAACAAGCACCGGTCGACACCGTTGAACAACTGCTCGACATTGTCCGTCCGCTCATAAATCCTCGCCAAGAGAAGAAAGAGCTGGCCCAGCTGTTCCAAGCCCTGCGTATTGAGGTCAACAACGAAATCGACGCCCTGCGCGAACTGCTCATTCAGGCCCTGGAAGCCCTGAAGCCCGGTGGCCGACTTGCAATCATCACCTACCACTCTCTTGAAGATCGCCTCGTAAAGAACTTCATGAAGACCGGCAACCTCGAAGGCAAAATGGAAAAGGATTTCTTCGGCAAGACCCTCTCGCCCCTGAAATGCCTGACATCAAAACCCATCGTGCCCGACCAGGAAGAGATGGACCGCAATCCGCGTTCGCGCTCTGCAAAGTTGCGCATCGCCGTCAAACTCAACAACAACGAATAATCCGCTAACTCTCTCACAACGATATGGCCGACGAAAAAACGAATCCCGATAACCTGCGCAACCCGCTCCCGGCGCCAAAGCGCACAGACTCCTTGATGCTGAAAACGCTTCACGGACGTCTGCTATCGACCGATTTCTTCCGACGCCATTGGCTACCGGTGCTGGGCATCGTAGTGATGCTGATGATTTATATCACCAACCGCTACACCTGCCAAACACAAATGGAAACCATCCAACGATTGGAGCACGAACTGGAAGTTGCAAAGACCGAACGTATTCGCGAAAAATCAACCTACATGAGCCGAATCCGAGAGTCGAAGATGCAGCAAAAAGTTGATTCGCTCCGCCTGGGGCTCACCGTTCAAGAACGTCCGCCCTACCGACTGCCGAAAGAATAAGTTCATTCCGCGCGCACCATCAGTTTTCTTCCAATCGCTATCTCTTTAACCTCTCCAACGATCAACGCTTACACTCATGGCTTCAAAAAGCAATCAGAAACATATTCTGTTCCGCTACGGACTGATTACCCTGCTGATACTCCTATTCGCCGGGTCGATCTCCTACAAGCTATTTTCAACCACCATCATTCATGCCGGTGATTGGAACAAAACAGCCATGCGCGAAATGCAGCGTGTTGACACGATTCTGCCCGAGCGTGGCGAAATTCTCTCCGACGACGGCTCTATCTTGGCTACCAACCTGCGCTACTACACTGTTCGCCTCGACTTCCGTGCTGAGCGCTTCATGGAGAACCGCTACCGCATCGCCCTGGACTCTATCGCCGACTCCCTGGCCGTCCACTTCCCGCGTCGCGATCGCGCCGAATGGTTCAAATATCTCCAGGAACCTCTTAACACAGCCGCCGACAAGCGTCCGCGTTCATTCCCCGTAATCACCAACATCTCTTACGCCGACCTGCAAGTACTGAAAGGCTTCCCCTTCTTCAACATCGTCAATCCTAACCGCAACGGTATGACGGTTGAATCAATTCTGAAGCGCTCCAACCCCTACGGCGATATGGCTCGCCGTTCTATCGGCGGTGTTGGTCAGACGAAAGAATGTAAGGAAATCCACGGCATCTCCGGCCTGGAGAAGGCCCTCGACTCGTTGCTCTACGGTGTTCCCGGTATTGCAAAGAAAATCCCTCTAACCAAGAACATCGTAAACTGGACCGACGTGCCCCCTACTCCGGGCTACTCCATCGGTACGACCATCGACATCAATCTGCAAGACATCGTTGAAAACGAGCTTAACCGTGTACTCGATTCCTGCTCGGCCGACTGGGGTTGCGCTATCCTGATGGAAGTATCTACCGGCGATATAAAGGCTATCTCCAACCTCGAACGCAACGCCCAAGGCACCGGCTATATCGAGGCCCTGAACTACGCCGTTGTCGGTTTCGAGCCCGGGTCGGTTGTAAAACCGATTTCAATGATGATTGCCCTCGAAGATGGTTTGGTCAACAACCTCGAAGAGGTTATCCCTATCGGTAGTAGCTGGGCCTACGCCGGCGGACGCCCCATTACCGACTCCCACTACAACGGCTCGCTTCGCGTTCGCGAAGTAATCGAGCAATCCTCCAATATCGGTATGGCCCGAATCATTACTCGCGGCTACGACAAGAACCCCAAGGCCTTCGTCGAACGTCTGCGTGGCATTGGATTCCTCGAACCGATGCACACCGGAATCGCCGGCGAACGTGTGCCCTACTTCAACCCCGAACCCGGGCGCGTCGACCTATCGCGTATGTGCTACGGCTATGCCTCTCAGATTCCCCCGATTTATACCCTCTCAATCTATAACGCCATCGCCAACAACGGCAAGTATGTACGTCCGCGCTTGGTAAGTTCCCTGAAAATGGAGAATTTCGACTCCATCATTCCCGTAAGCTACATCCGCGATCGCATCTGCTCGGAAGAGAACGCCAAGAAGATGCAATATATGCTTAAGCAAGTTGTTTGGGGCGACCACGGCACGGGCCGTTCGCTCAAGAGCGACAAAGTTGCCCTGGCCGGCAAGACCGGTACCTGCTACTCGGTAGACCCCAAGACACGCCAATACAACACCGGGCGCAAGCGTCTGGCCTTCTGCGGATTCTTCCCGGCCGACAACCCCAAATACTCATGCATGGTGCTGACCTTCTTCCCGAAGCGCAACATGTTTGGTGCGGCTTCAACCTCCGGCCAGGTTATGCGCAATATTGCCCTAAAGATGTACTCTCGCGGCATGCTCGACAACGCCTCCGACTATGCCGAAGGGGGCGGAGGCAACAACCGCGCTATGCTCTACGGATCAACAAGCCCCGACCGCCACAAGCAAATCCGCGAAGCGGCAAGCATCAAACAGGAAGTCCACCCGGCTACTCCGCGCAAAATGCCCAAGGGGACAATCCCCTCCGTAAAAGGGCTGGGCGTTAGAGAAGCGGTAGTTGCCCTGGAGAAAGCCGGCTACAACGTAGCGGTTAACGGTTCGGGCTATGTCCGCACTCAAGTTCCGGCAGAAGGCACCGTAGCTAAGGCCGGCACTCGCGTAACCCTCTCCCTAGCCCCCTAACCCTCTCTTTCGCTCCTGATGCTCTCGCTCCTAACCAACTTAACTCGCAAACAAAAAAGACACAAAATAAAGTGAAGCTCCAACAACTCCTCGAAGGCGTTGACATCATCTCAGTCAACGGCTCACTTGATAAGAATGTAACCGCCCTGACAGCCGATTCTCGTAAGGCTGTTGAGGGTTCGATGTTCGTTGCCGTACGCGGCGTAACGGTCGATGGCCACTCATTCATCCCCACCCTTTCCGACAAAGGCCTCGCAGCTATCGTTGTTGAGGAAGAACCTCAAGCCGCTCCTCAGGGGGCTACGGTTGTAGTAGTCCGCAACAGTGCTATCGCCCTTGGTATCCTCGCCTCCAACTGGTTTGGCAACCCCTCATCGAAGTTGCACCTCGTAGGCGTAACCGGCACCAACGGCAAAACAACCACCGCCACCCTCATCTACGAAATGGCCCGACTGATGGGCTACAAGGCAGGCCTGCTCTCTACGGTAGTAAACTACGTTGATACCGAAGCTATCCACGCTTCGCAAACAACCCCCGACCCGATGACCATCAACGAGCTGCTGGCTCGCATGGTTGACGCCGGTTGCCAATATGCCGCTATGGAGGTTAGCTCCCACGCTGCCGACCAGCACCGCATCACCGGCCTTACCTTCGCCGGAGGTATCTTCACTAACCTTACTCGCGACCACCTCGATTACCACAAGACCGTACAGAACTATCTCAACGCTAAAAAGAGCTTCTTCGATGCTCTGCCTGCCGAGGCATTCGCCCTGACAAACCTCGACGACAAGGTCGGCGAAGTTATGCTGCAGAATACCAAAGCTAAAAAGCTAAGCTACTCGCTGCGTTCGATGGCCGACTTCCGCGGCAAAATCATTGAAAGCCGACTGGATGGTACGCTGCTCAGCCTCAACGGTACGGAAGTTGAAGTACGCTTCACGGGGCGTTTCAACGCCTACAATCTGACCGGAGTTTACGGCGCATCAATCGCCCTGGGCTGGCCCGTTGAAGAGGTGTTGGTAGCTATGAGCAAGCTGGTGCCGGTAGCCGGACGTTTCCAGGCATTCCACTCCCCCAAGGGCACTACCGCCATCGTTGATTACGCCCACACCCCCGACGCCGTTGTCAACGTACTGAGCGCTATCCGCGAAGTTATCGGCACTAACGGCCGAATAATCACCGTAGTCGGTGCCGGTGGCAACCGCGATAAGGGCAAACGCCCGATTATGGCTAAAGAAGCTTCGCAACTTTCCGACATACTGATTCTTACATCAGATAATCCGCGCTTCGAAGATCCTGCCGACATTCTCCACGACATGGAGGCCGGCCTCGATACCGACCAACTCCGCGCCAACGCTTCGAGCATCGTTGATCGCCGCGAAGCTATCGCCAAGGCTGTAGAACTCGCCGGCAAGGGCGACGTAATTCTTATCGCCGGTAAAGGCCACGAAGACTATCAAGAAATTCGTGGCGTAAAGCACCATTTCGATGATGCAGAAGTTGTACGCGAACTGTTTGCCACCTGTGCAGAATAAGTCAATAAGCTAACCTATACACTCGCTGAATGTTATACTACCTTTTTCAATGGCTTGAGGGATTCGACTTTCCCGGCGCACGCTTGATGGGCTACCTAACCTTCCGTTCAGGGGCAGCACTGATCCTGTCGCTGTTCATCGCGATGGTATTCGGCCGCAAGATTATTGACCGCCTGCAAAAAATGCAAGTTGGCGAGATTGTCCGCAATCTCGGCTTGGAAGGACAGATGAAGAAGACCGGCACCCCAACGATGGGTGGCGTAATCATAATTATCGCTACAGTAATACCCTGTCTGCTGGTTGGCAATATCTGCAACGTCTACCTGCTACTGATGCTCTTCGCTACGATTTGGCTCGGTGCACTGGGTTTCGCCGACGACTACCTAAAAATCAAGCGCCACAACAAGGACGGCATGAGCGGCAAATTCAAGATTGTCGGTCAAGTTGGCTTGGGCCTGGTTGTTGGTCTGACCATGATGTGCTCATCTGACATCGTTATCCGCCAAAACCACGAGATTCTCAACGAAACGCAAGAAGTTGAGGACGTTGTCTACGAAACGGAGAACATCAAGGCCACACAGACCACCATCCCCTTTGTTAAGGATAACAACTTCGATTATACCTACTTCACTCAATGGATGGGCGAACATGCCCAAACAGGCGGCTGGATACTTTTTATCCTGGTTGCGATCTTTATCGTTACGGCAACCTCCAACGGTGCGAATCTTACCGACGGATTAGACGGCTTAGCCGCCGGCTGCTCCGCAATTATAGCTGTAGCCCTGGCGATTATGGCCTATCTGGGAGGCTCGGTCATCTACTCCTCCTACCTCAATATCATGTATATTCCGGGGTCGGGCGAGTTGTCGGTATTCTGCGCAGCGTTTATCGGCGCCCTAATCGGCTTCCTTTGGTACAACGCCTTCCCTGCCCAGGTATTCATGGGCGACACCGGTTCGCTGACGATCGGCGGTGTTATTGCAGTGCTGGCTATCCTGCTGCATAAAGAAATCCTGCTACCATTGCTCTGCGCCATCTTCTATATTGAAGATCTCTCGGTAATGCTTCAGGTTGGTTATTTCAAATATACCAAAAAAAAATACGGCGTTGGCAAGCGCATCTTTAAGATGACACCGCTCCACCACCACTTCCAAAAAGCCGGCAATTCCGGCATTGAAGCGCTGCTTCAAAAGCCGTTGCAAGCTATCCCCGAATCTAAAATCGTAACCCGCTTTTGGATTCTCGGCATCTTCCTTGCAGCCATCACCTTTGTAACTCTGAAAATCAGATAATGGAAAATATCGTGAACAATAACGCAGTTCCAACCGGGACAGAAGCTCCCGGCAAACGCCTGGTAATCCTTGGCGGTGGGGAGAGCGGTGTAGGTGCCGCTATCCTCGGCAAAAAACTAGGTATGGATGTTTTCCTCTCCGACATGGGTAGCATTGCGCCCCGTTACACGGAGGAACTCACCCGTCGTGGCATCCCCTTCGAGGAGGGCCATCATACGGAATCACTGATTCTGAACGCTGATGAGGTTGTAAAATCGCCCGGTATTCCGCCTACAGCCCCGTTGATTCAGAAACTCGTCGCCCAGCAAACTCCTATCATTTCGGAAATTGAGCTGGCCGGCCGCCATTCAAAAGCTAAAATGGTCTGCATTACCGGTTCTAACGGCAAGACAACCACTACGATGCTTATCTACCACATTCTTTGCGAAGCCGGACTGAACGTTGGTTTGGCCGGGAATGTTGGCAAGTCGCTGGCATGGCAAGTTGCAGAGTCGGACCACGACGTCTACGTTGTAGAACTCTCCTCGTTCCAGTTGGAGAATATGTATCGCTTCCACGCAAATATCGCCGTGTTGCTGAACATTACGCCCGACCATCTCGACCGCTACGGTTTCGAAATGCAGAACTATATCAACGCTAAATTCCGCATCCTCCAGAACCAGACGCCCTCCGACGCCTTCATTTTCTGGGAAGATGACCCCGTAATTACCGCACAGCTTCGCAAGTTTGAGACCGAAGCAAAGCTTTATCCCTTTGCCGAGCATCGCCACGAAGACTCCGCAGCTTGGGTTAACGCCGAAGGCAAACTGGTGTTGAACACACCCGTGGAAGCCTTTGAGATGCCTCGCGAAAACCTCTCGCTCCATGGCTTGCACAACCTCTTCAACTCAATGGCTGCCGGCCTGAGTGCTTGCCTGTTGGATATCCGTAAGGACTCCCTGCGCCAGGCGCTGTCGAACTTTGAAGGCGTTGAACATCGCCTCGAGCCGGCCGGCGTTGTTGACGGTGTACGCTGGATTAACGACTCTAAGGCTACCAACGTAAACTCCTGTTGGTACGCTCTGGAATCAATGCCGGCCGATAAATCAACCGTACTGATTCTCGGCGGCAAGGATAAGGGCAACGATTACTCCGAAATTCTGCCGCTGGTAGAGCAGAAAGTCAAGGCTATCGTAGCTATGGGGCTCCACAACGAAAAAATCGTTGATTACTTCAGCGGCAAGGTTGCAACAGTTGTCTCAACCGACTCGCTGGAAAAAGCTGTTGCAGCCTGCAAGGAGCTCGCTCAGGAAGGCGATACCGTCCTGCTCTCACCCTGCTGCGCATCGTTTGACCTCTTCAAGAGCTACGAGGACCGCGGTTGCCAATTCAAGGCTGCCGTCAAAGCCCTCTCGCAGAAGTAAGTCCTCAGTAGCCCCATTACTCCCCGTAGTCCCATTACTCCCATTCCCCCCATCTCCTCTCAATGGAAAGACCGCTTACAAACCCGAATCCATCGGCCATCGAAAGTCAACCCCGTAAAGCCGATAAATATATCTGGGCTATCTATATAGCGCTATTAGCTATCTCGATAGTCGAGCTCTACAGCGCATCTTCGCGCGAAGTGCAGGCATCCAACGTGTTCGGCCCACTGCTGCGCCACGGCATGATGCTGCTTCTGGGGTTCGGTATAACCCTCGGACTCTCGCGCATGAAGTTTAAATGGCTCATTCCGCTGACGCCTCTCTTCGTAGGCTTCGCCTTGATTATAGCCGTCTACGTTCTGTTTAAGGGCCAGATTATCAATGGTGCACGCCGTTCGATGTCGCTCTTTGGCATAGCCCTTCAATCAGCGGAGTTGCTAAAACTTGCCGTGGTCCTGCTGATTGCCTTCATCATGTCGCGCAATCAGGAGCGAGGAGGCGTAACTACGAAAGGGGTGATTTTCTGTGCGGCCTTCGTATTGCTCTGTGGCGGACTGCTATTCTCGCAAGGCTTGACCAATACATTGCTGCTGATGGGCATCTCGATGTCGATGATGCTGATTGGCGGCGTACAGTGGCGCAAATTTATTTGCGTACTGATAGCCTACGGCGCCATTGCCGGGGCCGGGATGTGGTATAAGTCAACCCATCAAGACAAGGATGCTGAAGACCTGACAATCATTGCCGAAACCGGCATGAATGCCAACGGAGAGAGATCCACTGTAGAGCGTTCAGGCACCCAGAAAAAGCGTATAGCTCGCTGGCTCGGCATCGGCGATACAATTCCTAAGTATGAGCAGAAAATTACGGCACTGAACCGTCAGGAAATGTACTCCTACATGGCTCAAGCCAATGGTTCATGGCACGGCGTACTCCCCGGCAACTCTCGCGAGACCGCTCGTCTGCCTCTGGCATTCTCCGATTATATCTTCGCTATTATCGTAGAGGATTGGGGCTTTATCGGAGGGTTCGCTCTGCTAATGCTCTATCTCTGCTTACTGGGGCGCGCCGGCGCTATCGCCGCAAAATGCAGCCGTGCATTCCCGGCCCTGCTGGTTATGGGAATGGCGGTGATGACCGTATTGCAAGCACTCTTCCACATGGCGATTGTAACCGGGGTATTCCCCGTATCAGGTCAGCCATTACCATTGATATCGAAAGGCGGCTCGTCGATTCTGGTAACGTCTATTGCCTTTGGCATTATGTTATCAGTTAGCCGATTTGCCGCCCAAAACAACCAACGTAGTGAAATCAACGCGGAAATTGCCGAACTACCCTCGGAAATGACCGCCGAAAATCCTCTCGCAAAGAACTGATGAAAATTCTAATTTCCGGTGGTGGAACCGGAGGACATATCTTCCCGGCGTTATCAATCGCCAATGCTATCCGACGTCGTCAAAGCGATGCCGAAATCCTTTTTGTAGGCGCACTGGGGCGCATGGAGATGGAACGTGTACCGGCTGCCGGCTACAAGAT
Source organism: uncultured Alistipes sp. (assembly GCA_964514745.1). Lineage (GTDB taxonomy): Bacteria > Bacteroidota > Bacteroidia > Bacteroidales > Muribaculaceae > UBA7173. The sequence goes on along the minus strand of CAZEST010000012.1, from coordinate 12,901 downwards.
TGTAGGCCTGCCGGTTGCAGGTTTCGACCGCAAGCGTCCATGGCGCAACGTAAAGGTATTGTTGAAACTTTGGAAGAGCATGCGCCTGGCAAAGAAAGTGCTCCGCGAATTCAAACCGGATGCTTGTGTTGGCGTAGGGGGCTATGCTTCCGGACCTATGCTGAAAGAGGCCCAAAAGAAGGGCATCCCTACCCTGCTCCAAGAACAGAACTCCTATGCCGGCGTTACCAACAAACTGCTGGCAAAGAAAGCGAAATCAATCTGCGTTGCCTACGAGGGGATGGAACGTTTCTTCCCGGCTGAAGTTATCTCCATGACCGGCAACCCCGTGCGCCACGAAATCACAACCGCTTCGACTGCGCCCGATGTTGCACGTCGCGAGCTGGGCTTCGATCCGCAACGCCGGTTAGTAGTAGTTGTTGGCGGTAGCCTCGGAGCCCGTACGGTTAACGAAGCTATGCAGCTGGCAGTCACCAAAATTTTGGAGACCGGCGCATGCGTTCTCTGGCAAACCGGCAAACTCTATGCCGATGAATGTCTGAAATTCGCCGAACCGCTGATGCAGCAGTATGGCAAAGAGCGCCTGCAGGTTATGCCCTTCGTAAGCCGCATGGACCTGGTTTACCGCGGTGCGGACATCATGGTATCTCGCGCAGGAGCATCAACCATCAGCGAAATTCAGCTAACCGGAGTGCCCTCCATCCTGGTTCCCTCCCCCAATGTTGCCGAAGATCATCAGCGCAAGAATGCCGAGGCCCTTTCGAGCCGCAATGCAGCCGTGATGATTCTCGACAAAGATTGTCGCGAACAATTAGCAACCGAAACTGTTCGACTTTTGAACGACGCAGCGTTGCGCCAAACCATCTCCGAGAATGCTCTCAAGATGGCCCTGCCCGATGCTGACGAGAAGATTGTTGACCATCTGCTTCAAATAATCTCCTAATCCCCTCATTACTCCCGAATACCCAAATGAAAACCAATATATACTTCGTAGGAGCCGGCGGCATCGGAATGGCTGCCCTGGAGCGCTACTTCCTCTCAAAGGAATACAGCGTTGCCGGCTACGACCGCACCCCCTCCGAACTGACCGCAGCTCTGGAAGCTGAAGGCGTTAACATCAGTTTCAACGACGACGTCGCTACAATCCCCGGCGAATTCCGCAATCCGGAGGATACGCTCGTTGTATATACTCCGGCAATCCCTGCCGATAATAATATTCTAACCTTCTTCCGCCAAGGCGGTTTCGAAGTGGTTAAGCGCGCAGTTGTTCTGGGCATGATTACTCGCGCCTCAAAGTCGCTCTGCTTCGCCGGCACCCACGGCAAAACAACCACCTCCTCCATGGCTGCCCACATCATGCAGACTTCCGGAGTTGGCTGCAACGCTTTCCTGGGAGGCGTGCTGCGCAACTATCATTCCAACTTCCTGCTGTCGCGTACCAGCCCGTTCTCGGTTGTAGAAGCCGACGAATTCGACCGCTCCTTCCATCAGCTTACCCCCTACATAGCGGTAATTACAGCTACCGACCCAGACCACCTCGACATCTACGGCACGGAAGAAGCCTACCTCGAAAGCTTTGCCCACTTTACCGAGCTGATTCAGCCGGGCGGTTCGCTCATTGTTCATACCGGTTTGAAACTCAAACCGCGCCCTCAACAAGGCGTAACGGTCTACACCTACTCGCGCGATGAGGGCGATTTCCACGCCTCCTACATCCGTCGCGACCACGGCGTAATCACCTTCGACTTTGTCTATCCCGAAGGCACCTTGCGCAATATTTCGCTCGGCGTACCGGTTGAAATCAATATCGAGAACGCAGTAGCAGCCATGGCTGCATGCTATCTTTCAGGTTCGTTCGACGCAGCATCGGCGCGCGAAGCTATCGCTACATTTATGGGCGCAGAACGCCGCTTCCAAAAGCTCTTTGAAGGCACCGGCGATGACCACCGCATCATCATTGACGACTATGCCCATCACCCCGATGAACTGCAGGCTTCAATCAAATCCATCAAAGAACTCTATCCGGGCCGAAAACTAACCGTAGCTTTCCAGCCCCATCTCTATACCCGTACGCGCGACTTTGCCGACGGTTTTGCTCGCGCCCTATCGCTGGCCGACGAGGTTGTCTTGCTCGATATCTATCCCGCTCGCGAAGAACCGATTCCCGGCGTAACATCAAAAATCATCTTTGACAAGATTTCTGTTGAAAAAAAGACATTAATTCCCCTCAAAGATTTGATTTCCACAATTAAAAACCGTAACTTTGACATTCTATTGACAGCCGGCGCCGGTAACATCGGTGTTGAAGCACCCCGCCTCGCTGAAGAACTCCGTAAATAATGAGTAAGAAAGGTGTCATACGTTGTCTGCTTGCGCTGTTGTTAGCTATCTACATCGGCATCGTCGTTGTGCTTGCCAACCAAGCCCTCGCCGGCGAGAAGTGTCAAGGCTTCGACATTAGGATTGTCCAGGTTGAAGGCTCGCGCGACTTCGTTACAGCCCAAGAGATTCGTCGTCTGCTGAAAGAATGGAAGCTCGACGATGTCAATAAGGCAACGTCGGCAATTCCCCTTCAGCGAATCGAGGATAAGCTCAACCAAGTTGACAACATCGAAAGTGCAATCGTCGAACGTATGCCCAACAATAAGATTCGTCTTACCATTGTGCCGATGATTCCCGTAGCGCGAGTTTTCGATTTTAAAGGGAACTCTTACTACATCAACCGCAACGGCAAACGCCTTACGGCCAACGCTCGCTACCACCTGGATGTACCGGTAATCTCCGGCTCATTCCGCACCGAGAGAGAGGCCGCCAGCCTGATTCCCCTGGTGGAATATCTGCGCGACAACCCTCAATGGAACGCCATAACCAGCCAGATTATGGTCGACCCACGGACAAAGGATATTATTCTGGTACCGCTGATTCGCGGCCACGTTGTCAATCTGGGCGACACGGCCGACATCCCCGACAAGCTCGCCAGGGTGATGACAATGTATCGCAAAGTAATGCCCCTGAAGGGCTGGGAATTTTACGATACAATCTCCGTAAAATGGGCAGGGCAAGTAGTTGCCACTCGCCGCATAAAATCCATTCCCGAACCGGCCATAATGTTTGACCAGGAAGGGGATGTTGAAGAACAAGATGTCAACTCAATGCTGGTTGCAACCGATACCGACACGACAGCCGTAGCCCACTAATCGGCCCGTTGTCAGTTAAAGGGAACAACAGCAGAAGCATCGCCAACCCGAACATCAAATAATCTGAAAAACTCTGAACCCAATAAATAAAGATTCCAAATGTCGGAAAGATATATAGTTGCCATTGAAATCGGAAGCTCCAAAATCAGAGGAGCTGTTGCCGTAGTGGATGACGCCGGGATGGTCGACGTCATCGCCGCCGAAGAGGAAAAGCTCATCGACTCGGTACGCTACGGATGCATCCAGAACGTAGACGTCAGCAACGCTATCAGCAACGTATGCGAACGTCTGGAGGGTTATCCACGCCTAAGAGAGGCAAGCATCATAGGTGCTTACGTTGGGTTAGGCGGCAAATCGCTCTCAAGCAGAATCATTGAGGTATCGACCTCGCTGCCTGACGAAATGGAAATCACAGCTCAGTTAGTTGCCGATCTGAAGGCAAAAGCCGAGAGCCAGGTTGACGAGAACCGCGACGTTGTTGACGTTGTTCCGGTTCGCTTCACTGTCGACAATAAGGTGCAGGTGAATCCCGTAGGTTCGTATGGCAAATTGCTGGGTGCACGCATGGCAACCTTCAGCTGCATTCCGCAGATTAAGCGCATGCTTCGTCGCGTACTCAGCGAACGCTTGGGCCTGAACATCTGTGGCTACGTAGTTCGTCCACTGGCCGAGGCAGCTATGGCTCTAACCGACGACGAGCGTCGGCTGGGCTGTATGTTCGTTGACTTCGGAGCAGAAACGACAACGGTATCTATCTATAAGAACGGTGCTCCGGTCTACATGGTAACCCTGCCCATGGGCTCGAGAAACATTACCATCGACCTTACAGCCCTGAACTATATCGAAGAACGCGCTGAGGAAATCAAGCGCATCTCAGGCAACGCAATGCCCCAAGAGGGTATACGTCGGCAGGGCGCCGACGGCATCGACTATACGGAGGTCAACAACTACGTACATGCTCGCGCCGCTGAGATTGTTCAGAATATATTGGCTCAAATCGAATACGCCGGTCTAAAAGCAACCGACCTGCCCGGCGGAATCATTATTGTTGGAGGCGGTGCACGTTTGCGCGGCTTCAACGACCTGCTCAGCAAGCAGGGCAAAATGAAGGTTAGAATGGGCTCCGTCCAGGGTCCGATTCGCATTTCCGACAATGCTCACCCAACCGATACGCTCGATGTCATCTCTATCCTATTGGCCGCATCAAAAATGCCCGAAGATGTCTGCGTAGAATTCCCGCCGGAGGAGGACGACGAAAACGACCAGCCCGCCGGCGACAACTATCAGTCGATGTATGAAAACGAAGGCGACGACATGGATGAGAGCGAATCGCGAATAGGCCGAGAATACGACGACGACGTCCCAACCAAACCGAAGAAACCAAAGAAGTCCAAGAAACAGAAAGATGAAGAGGAAGAAGAGGAAGAAGATCATGGCGCAAAAGGCCACTCAATTTTCAAATCATTGGCAGACAAACTGTCAGGACTCTTCGGCGACCCCGATGATAGTTTCAACTAATCCCCAAGAAACATCGGCTCAGAATCAGCAACAAGTCAAGAATCAACCGGCTATGACAAGCGAAGATATAGAAAGAACCTCCCACTTTGTCGATGGACCTCGACAGGAGAATATTATAAAGGTAATTGGCGTTGGCGGCGGCGGCAACAACGCTATCAGCCACATGTATGAACAGGGCATCGACCACGTTTCATTCATGATTATCAACACCGACCGCCAAGCCCTGAACAACTCCCCGGTACCTAATCGCCTGCTAATCGGCGACGACGGTCTGGGCGCAGGTAACAATCCCGAAGTTGCTCGTATTGCAGCGGAAAACTCTGCAGAAGATATCGCCAAACTATTCGACGATGAAACCAAGATGGTATTCATCACGGCCGGCATGGGTGGCGGTACCGGTACGGGCGCAGCTCCGGTCGTGGCCCGTATTGCCCACGAGAAAGGGATGCTAACAATCGGTATCGTAACTATCCCCTTCCTTTTTGAAGGCCAAAAGAAGATTATCAAGGCATTGGACGGCGCCGAAGAGATGAGCAAGTATGTTGATGCCATCTTGGTTGTCAACAACGAGCAGCTCACCGAAATCTATCCCGACCTCAACTGGATGAACGCATTCGGCAAAGCCGACGACACGCTGACCGATGCCGCCCGCTCCATCTCCGAGCTGATTACCTCCGACGGCTATATGAACCTCGACTTCAAGGATGTCAACACAACCCTGAAGGATGGCGGCGCGGCAATCATCTCTACCGGCTACGGCGAAGGCGAGCACCGCGTAACCAAAGCTATCAACGATGCGCTCAACTCTCCGCTGTTGAAGAACCGCGACATCTTCGGCTCGAAGCGTCTGCTCTTTAACCTCTACTATTCGCGCAATGCCGAACCGGAATTCGCAATGGGCGAAGCTGCCGAGCTCACGTCGTTCATCAACAACCTTGACCCCGAGGTTGAAGTAATCTACGGTATCTGTTTCGACGACTCACTCGGCAACAAAATCAAGATTACCATCCTGGCTGCCGGTTTCGAACTGATTATCAAGGGCGGACAGCGCGCAGACTCCGAAGTGCGCAAACTCGGCGGAAACGACCAGAAGCAAGCCGATCGACAACCATTCTTTGGCAGCAAGAAGCCCCAAGAACAAGCCGCTCAGCAGAAACCCGCCGCCTCCGACAACAGTATCATCAAGGAAGTTTACGGACAAGACAAGGTTGAAAAGATTGAAGTTGACCGCGAAACCTCGCGCTACATCATCCTAACGCCCGACCAGTTTGAGGACGACGATGCTATCGATGCTATCGAAACCAATCCGGCCTATAACCGCGACAAGCGAATAATCGAAGAATTCCGTCGCGACCGCCACTCCGTTTCGCCCTACACCGCGACCACACCTCGCCCTGCGCAGACCGCCAACACTCAGCAGGCCCCTGCTGCAGAACAGCAATCCTCTGCTGATTCAACGCCCCCAACACCCGACCCATCTCAATCCAAGATGATTAGCTTTACGTAAAAGCAATTTTCTCGGAGAATACAACATAATCGAATAGGAGATAAATACTAATCCTTGGTATTTATCTCCTATTTTAGTATAGTCCGTAAGTATATTGCAGCGCGATGTGTCGATAAGAAAGGGGGGTGTGTCGACAATAAACAAATAGTTTTTGGGAAATGGCAAAAATTTATTATCTTTGCCGACGGAAATGGATTTAACCAACCAACATATTACTTGCAATCGTAACGAAGCTATGATGCTTTCAGCAATGATGATGCGAATGTGCCGCTAGGCACGCTACTTCATCATGCCCCTACGTAGGGCTATATCCCCCAGCAAATTATACAGATACCTCTCCGCTCCTTTTATCCCCCTTTCATTTGATAATTCATTGAGACAGAGCTGTCTCTCGGATATTACGTATATCCCATGCTGAAAACATATCACCATAACGCGCCCTTTATCCTCGAAAGTGGCGAAACATTGCCGGAGCTAACCATAGCCTACCATACGTTTGGATCTCTCAATGCTGCCAGGGACAACATCATCTGGGTGTGTCACGCTCTGACGGCCAACTCCGACGTTGCCGATTGGTGGCCCGGCACGGTCGTCCCCGGTGGATTTCTCGACCCGGAAAAACAGTTTATCATTTGCGCAAACGTACTGGGTTCGCATTACGGCACAACCGGCCCCCTCTCCGTAAACCCTGCAACCGGCGAGCCCTATTTCGACTCCTTTCCGCGTTTTACGATTCGCGATATCGTTGCCGTCCATCGCATTTTGGCCGCCCATCTCGGTATTACTAAGGTAAAAATGATTATCGGAAGCTCGCTGGGCGGATTCCAGGCAATGGAATGGTGCTTGGCCGACCCCGATTTTGCCGAGACAGCTGCCTTGATAGCAACTACGCCTCGTACAAAGCCGTGGGCCGCAGCCTTCAATGAGTCGCAACGCATGGCTATCGAAGCTGACCCCACATTCTACGACCATACGCCCGACGGCGGCGCAAAAGGTATGGCTACTGCGCGTTCAATAGCCCTGCTGAGCTATCGCGGTGACAAGGCCTATAACCTTACCCAGGATGAACCCGAGGATAGCGTACGCCCAACCTTCCGACGCCACGTCCACTCCTACCAGCGTCATCAAGGCGATAAGATTTGCCAACGATTCAACGCATGGTCCTACTACCGACTGTCGCAAGCCGTTGACTCCCACGACATCACCCGTGGCCGCGGCACGGTTGCCCAAGTACTCGCCGGCTTCAAGCCGCGCACTTTGGTCGTTGCCATCACCTCCGACATACTCTTTCCGCCCTCCGATCATCAAGACTTCATCAAAAATATTCCCAACGTAGAATATCATCTGATAAACTCCGACTTCGGTCACGACGGCTTCCTCGTTGAAAACCGCCAATTAAATCTAATAGTAAACCATTTTTTAGAAGATACGCTCTAAGACGCTATGGGCCAAAAACAAATTACCATCGGACTATTTGGATTCGGCACGGTTGGCCGCGGTTTGTTTGAACTGCTCCAACGCATCGAACCCAACAACATATCCATCAAACGCATCTGCGTGCGCGATATAACCAAACCTCGCGGCGTAGAAGCCAATTTCACAGATAATGCCGAAGAGATTTTCAACGATAGCGACATTAATTTCATCGTTGAATTAATCGACGATGCAGATGCCTCATTCCGTATCGTAAAGCGAGCACTTCTCGAAGGCAAAACCGTTGTCTCCGGCAACAAAAAAATGCTGGCGCGCCACATTGAAGAACTGATTGCCTTGCAACAGCAAACCGGCTCGGCCCTGCTCTATGATGCCTCGGCCTGCGGTAGTATTCCGGTAATCCGCAACCTGGAGGAATATTACGACAACGACCTGCTGATTTCCGTTAAAGGTATTCTTAACGGCAGCTCCAACTTCATCCTCTCGAAGGTTTTCAACGAGAAGATGGATTACAAGGCAGCTATTGACCTGGCGCGCAAAGAGGGATTCCTGGAGAGCGATCCCTCGCTCGACATTGACGGCTGGGATTCGCTTTTCAAACTGATAATCATTACGATTCATGCCTTCGGCATCTACGTTGCCCCGGAGAAGGTCTTTACCTACGGCATCTCAACGATGAACGACGTTGATATCCGCTTCGCCAACGAGAAAGATCGCCGCGTAAAGCTGGTAGCCCATGTAGAGAAACGCCCCGACAACACGCTGCTAATGTGCGTAATGCCTCAACTGATTTCGCGCAACAAGTATATCTACAGTGTAGAAGACGAGTTTAACGGCGTGGTAATCAAGGGCCTGTTCTACGACAAGCAGTTTATGTTCGGACGTGGAGCCGGCGGTCATCCTACCGGTTCGGCCGTATTGAGCGACATTACCGCCTGCCTCTACAACTATCGCTACGAATATAAAAAATGTCACTACCCCAATCTGCCCACCTTCGACGATAGTATCTGCTTCCGCGTTTACTATCGCTACACCGACCCATCCGACCTGCAACTGGTCAACTTCGGTAATATTCTGGAGCGCTACGAATCGGCCGACTACAAATATGTTGTCGGCACGCTCTCGCTCCATAGCCTACTCCTTGCCCAGGAGGAACTGCGCCGCCGAAATATCTTTGTAGCAGCCTACCCCAATGATTAACCCCGTAAAAAACCATGAATAAGATGAACAAGCAAACAGCCTCCATACATTTCCCCTTTCAGCAAAAAGACGCTTACGGCGCCCTGTCAATGCCGGTGTACCACTCCGTTGCCTATGAATTTGACAACGCCGACATAATGGCGAAAGCCTTCTGCGGAGAGGTTGATATGCCCGACTATTCGCGTATCACCAACCCCACCGTAATCTACCTCGAACGCAAAATCAAGAACCTGACCGGGGCGGAGGATGTTGTAGCCGTAACTTCCGGCATGGCTGCCATCAGCAATACCCTGCTCACCCTGGCATCCGCCGGCAAAAATATCGTAACCTCGCGCCACCTGTTTGGCAACTCCTTCCTTCTGCTATCCTCCTCGCTGAAACGCTTCGGCGTTGAGGCTCGCCTGGTTGATATGACCAACCTGCAGGAAGTTGAACAACACATCGATGAAAATACCTGCTGCATCTTCTTCGAGACCATCACCAACCCCCAAATGGAGGTTGCCGATATCAAAGAGCTGGCAGCCGTTGCTCATCGTAAAGGCACCGTAATCGTTGCCGACACTACGATGATTCCGTTCACCGAATTCAACGCCAAGGAAGCCAACGTCGATATCGAAGTGCTTTCATCAACCAAGTATATCTCCGGCGGAGCAACATCCTGTGGCGGCCTGATTATCAACTACGGTGTTGACGGATTCTCAACAGGCTTGCGCAAAGACGTGCTGATGAACTTCGGAGCTTACATGACTCCCCACGTTGCCTACATGATGAACCTCGGCATGGAGACTCTCGCCGTTCGCTACAAGGCCCAGTCGGAAGCAGCCCTCGAACTAGCGCGCCGTTTGGAGAGCCATCCGGCCGTAGCCAAGGTTACCTACCCCGGTTTGGACTCGAATCCCTACCACGAAGTAGCAACCCAACAGTTCGGCAAGGCGCCCGGCGCAATGCTTACCATCGACCTCCACAACGAGCAGGAATGTTTCGCCTTTATCAACAACCTAAAGCTGGTTAAACGCGCTACAAACCTCTTCGACAACCGCACCCTAGCCATCCATCCCTATAGCACCATCTTCGGGCCGCTTTCAGTAGAAGCACGCCGAGCTATGGACGTACTGCCTACAACGATCCGTCTATCCGTAGGTCTGGAAGATATCAACGACGTTCATGCCGACATCGCGCAAGCCCTCGATGCCGTCCTCTCATCTAATAAATAAGAAATCTCAACAATGGCAAAATACGATTTTGATAAGATAGTTGACCGTCGAGGCAGCGGTGCCCTAAAACTGGAGGTACTGGAGGAACGCTACGGCCGTCCGGACCTGTTGCCGCTCTGGGTAGCCGACATGGATTTCGAAACTCCGCAGTTCATAACCGATGCGCTGAAACGTCGCTTGGAACATTCCCTCTTCGGCTACACTGTAGACCCGCCGGAATATAAGCCGGCAATCATTAACTGGTATCGCAACCTCCACGGCTGGCAGCTGCAACCGGAATGGCTCAGCTATATTCCCGGCATCGTAAAAGGGATAGGAATGGTTGTTGACATCTTTACCAACGAGGGGGATAAGGTTATTATCCAGCCGCCGGTCTATCACCCCTTCCGCCTTACGCCGCAAGGCAACAAGCGCCAAGTTGTCTACAACCCTCTGATTGAGACAGCCGACGGCAGCTACCGCATGGATTTCGACCAGCTCGAACAGATTGCTCCGGGATGCAAGCTACTGATTCTAAGCAACCCCCACAACCCGGCCGGAATCGTTTGGGACAAGCCGACGCTACGCCGCCTGGCTGAAATCTGCCATCGCAACGGAATCATCGTAATTTCCGATGAAATCCACTCCGAAATGGCTCTTTGGGAAAACCGTCACACGCCTTTCGCCACGGTTAGCGACGAAGCCGCTGCCTGCAGCATTACCTTCGGCGCCCCCTCCAAGACCTTCAACATTGCCGGTATTGTCAGCTCCTACGCTATCGTACCCAACAAGGAGCTTCGCGACAAATTCTATAGCTGGCTAACCGCCAACGAGCTTAACGAACCAACAATCTTCTCCCCGATAGCCACCGTAGCTGCCTACACCCCCGAAGGGGATGCCTGGCGCCGCGATATGCTCCGCTACATCGAAGAGAATATTGAATTCGTGATTGATTATTGTCGCGAGAAAATGCCACAAATAAAGCCATGGCGTCCGCAAGCGTCCTTTCTGGTTTGGCTCGACTGCCGTGAACTCCGCCTCGACCACGATGCCTTGATTGACCTCTTCGTGAACCATGCTCGCCTCGCTCTGAACGATGGCGAAATGTTCGGGCATGGAGGCGAAGGATTCATGCGTATGAACGTAGCTTCGCCACGCTCAGTGCTCCGCCAAGCCCTCGACCGCCTTCGCGAGTCAATTACAAACCTCTGCTAAACGAAACCTACAATGTTAGAACTTACCAACGATAAATCCTCCCCGACCTTCTCATTTGAGATTCTGCCCCCCTTGAAAGGGAACAGCGTACAGAAGGTCTACAACATAATCGACAAGCTCCGCGAGTTTAATCCGGTAAACATCAACATTACCGCTCATCATAGCGAATATGTCTACAAGGAGTTGCCCAACGGCCAATACAAGCGCGTCAGCACGCGCAAGCGCCCCGGCACGGTAGCCATTGCCGCTTGTATTCAGAACAAATATGGCATTCCGGCCGTGCCCCACGTAATCTGCAAGGGTTTCACCAAGGAGGAAACCGAATATGCCCTACTCGACCTCAACTTCCTGGGCGTCAACAACATCTTTCTACTGCGCGGCGATGCCAAGAATATTGACACGGTCAACCAAGATCCGGAGCTGTATCATCAGCACGCAACCGACTTGCAGCTACAAGTTAACGACTTCAACAAGGGGATTTCGTTTGACGGGTCCATGATTGACGGCATCGAAACTCCGTTTACCTACGGTATGGCCTGCTATCCCGAGAAGCACGAAGAGGCCCCCAATTTCGATTCCGATATCCACTATCTGAAGCAAAAAGTTGCCAACGGAGCCTCCTACCTAGTAACCCAAATGTTTTTTGATAATGAAAAATACTATTCCTTCGTAGAGCGCTGTCGCAAAGAAGGGATTACCGTACCGATTATTCCGGGAATCAAACCGGTAGTACTCTGCAATCAGCTGACCGTACTGCCACGAGTATTCCGTAGCGACCTGCCGGAGGCTTTTGCCTCGGAATTGCGCAAATGCAAGAACGACGATGAAGCCAAGCAGGTTGGTGTAGAATGGTGTATCGAACAGTGTCGCGACCTGTTGGCCCACGGGGTAAAGAATCTCCACTTCTATACACTGATGGCATCCGACTCGGTAAAGAAAGTTGCCAAGGCAATCTACTAACAGCAAGCTAAAGCCCCCCTACACTACTAATCCATCCAGTAATCAATGAGGAAAGACGAATTCATAGAAGTTGCCAAAGCCGGAGTATTGGTACTCGACGGTGCAATGGGTACGATGATTCAGAGCTACGGCCTGACAGAAGATGATTTCTGCGGAAAATCAGCTAAAAGCAAAAGCATCGCCGATTTTAGTCCTACTGTACTGCAGAAAGGCAACAACGACCTGCTATGCTTGAGTTGCCCTGATGTTATTTCCGACATTCATCGGAAATATGTCGCAGCCGGAGCCGACATCATCTCAACCTGCACGTTCAATGCCAACTCCATCTCCATGCGCGATTATGCAACGGAGCATCTCTGCACCGCCATCAACCGCGCCGGAGCATCGCTGGCTCGCCGTGTGGCTGACCAAGCAATGACCATGGGCGGTCGGCGCGTATTGGTTGCCGGCTCAATGGGGCCCACCAACAAAGCAGCTTCCATGAGTCCGGACATGAACAACCCGGCTCTGCGCGATGTAACCTACGACGAACTGTTCACCGCCTACTGCGAGCAGATTCAGGGGTTAATCGACGGCGGTGTAGACCTGTTGCTATTTGAAACCGTATTCGACACATTGAATCTGAAGGCCGGACTGGATGCGGCAGCGGAGGTAATGCAACGTCGCGGAACGGAAAT
>CAZEST010000011.1:0-26476 GCA_964514745.1 uncultured Alistipes sp. | reverse complement strand
AACCTTCTGATCCGTAGTCAGATGCTCTATTCAGTTGAGCTAGCGAACCAAGTTGTTATGTGTTTTGAAATCCACGCTTGGATTTCGATTAGATGGTGATTCGCACAGGATTCAAACCTGTAACCTTCTGATCCGTAGTCAGATGCTCTATTCAGTTGAGCTAGCGAACCAAGTTGCAAACCTCTCATTTGCGAGTGCAAAGTTACTACAGTTTTTGGAAACTACCAAATTTTTATGCAACTTTTTAACCGCATTTTTCAAAAATCTCTAAGAACAAGCCCTTGCCAGGCTGTAATTCAGGATTTTATCTACAGGAGCACTCACCCGAGGTCTGAAACTATTTGGAGATGGGAGCGAATCGCACGGTGTCGGACGGAGAGATTTTCTTGCGATTATACTTAGTCTTTATATATGATATAAGGTCATCGTAAACGATCTTGTCGGACTGCGTCAATATTTTACCATTTTTCAGAGGCACCATGTAATCTCCGCCTCCGGCCAAATAGTCGATTGTAGCTACCTTATATGTTTTCGTAGGATCGATACGTACACCATTAACCGTAGCGTCGACGAGTTGATTGGTTTCCGGGTCAAACGTAGCACGAACCCGGCTGCTCACGCCGTCGCCACCACGCCGGGCGTAGACCTTGAGAGCATCTATCAAATCGCTACCAAGCAGATCCATAACAAGGATACGATTTGTAAACGGCTGCATTGAGATAATCATGCCCTGCGTAATATTACCCTTGGGCAGGCTCCGTCGCAGGCTACCGACATTCATCAGAGCCAGGTCAATCGGCGCACCGTTAAGTTCGCAGCCTCTGTCGTAGACAAAATCGCTAACAAAGTTAAGCAGAGCAGGTTGGTCATTGGGCAGTTCACGCGCTGTTTGGCCGATAACCTTCTCCATCAACTCATCAACACCCTTACGATAGGGAGCAATGATTGCAGCAAGGTCTGCATCTACCGTACGGTCATACTGCTCGCCAAGGCGCACCTGACGCAACGACGGCTTGCCAGACAGGTTATCCAGATCTATGGTAATCTCCGAAACATATTCGCCACTCTTAGCATTCTGAGTTACCAACACCGAATCGCCATCGGCATTCAACAGCCATTCCTTACCCGAGCATGGAGAGATTAGCGTATGAGAGTGGCCGCCAAGAACAACGTCAATATCACGGCTATTGCTAACGATATCATGATCCGTTGGAGAAGGCACTTTTTCATAACCCAAGTGCGACACAGCAACAACCAGGTCAACATCCTCTCGGTTTTTCAGCCACCAAGCCGTAGCATTAGCTGCCGTAATAGCATCCATATAGGTAACGCCATCGGCATTTCCTTCGGCAATCATGCCCTTTGGATCAAGGTTCAGCCCAATAAAACCTACGCGTTTGTCGCCAAACGTATAAATCTTATATGGAGCAAAACGCTCAGCCAGTTTTGAATCTGCAAACTTATAGTTAGACGCAAGCCATTGAGCATCGCTCATGCTAACATTCTTAGCCAAGCCCGTCATGCCATTGTCGAAATCGTGATTACCAAGAATAGCCATATCGTAGCCCAGATGGTTCATCACCTTCATTTCAACCTCTCCGCCATAAAGCGTAAAGAAGAGAGTGCCCTGTACGGCATCGCCCGAATCAATCAGGAGCATATCCGGATGGACCGAACGCACGCTATCAACAAACGCCTTTCGACGCTGTACGCCACCAAAACCCTTATCCGTAGGGTCAATCTGGCTGTGAGTATCATTCGTCTGCACAATCACTAACTCGCGAGCCTCGCCCGATTGGGACGAGAGGCCGGCCGTAGCAATCGCAGCGGCTACATAGAATAAATTAAGACTTTTCATTTCGGCAAAAGAGAATATTTACGATTAATTCTTCGGTTTTTATCTAAGGCAAGTTGGTCAGCCTTCTTCTTCACGGGCAAAGTAGACGTATCCTGACGGATAAACATCGACCCATCAGTCATCCTGACAGCGCCCCGATAAGGTTTCACAGAAACAACGGCAAAACAGTGGCCGTCAATATCGTCAAATTCAAGCGTTACAAGAGTTGGATAAATCTGCGTACCATCGACGGTTAAGCCCAGGTTAGTACGCAACATCTTGCAGAAACGCAGACTAAACTTATCCTTAACATCGTCAAGGTCATACTCCTCGAAACCATTATTGATAAAGACAAAGTCGCCGGCCAGTCCGCGAGGCACACCCGAGTTAGCCACGCCGATATACAGCGTACCGCCCTCCGTGTTGAGCATGCCACAAATAACCTGGGCCAACTCCAGCCCCTGCTTCTTTTCATCCGGCTTCATATTATTGCCGGCCGGATAAATCAACGATTCCTTAAATTCATGGTGCTGATCCTCAACCGCATTCACCCTCGAAACATCGATATTCGGCATCTCCAGGTTGAGCAGTTCATAAATCGAGCGCTTGATTTCCTGGCGCAGAGGATTAAGTTTCAGACCACGCAACATATTATAAGAGGTAACCATACGCTTCAGCGAGCCCGTAAGCGGCGAATCCGACTCATCGGGCAGCGCCAATTCATGGTCTGTAGCCGGCAAATCCAGCGTGGCCAACACCTTGAGTATTTCCAAACGCAGGTTAAGTTCAGAGTCATTACCCGGGAATGTATCAACCTTGCGCGACAACTCCATCACGGCCGCCTTGTCCACACGGTCATCAATCATGAAGCGCGACAAGCCTTCAACCAACGACTGCTTCAGTTCAAGATACTGTGCGCGATAGGTATCGCCGGTCAGCAATGCCAACAGACGCGCAGCAGCCAGGAGCGTATAAACCTCCGTAATATTATGGTTATTGACATTAGCCATCGCATTAAACAAGCGCGACAAGCCATAAACAGCCTCCGCCGAGAGATAAGCATCGGGGACCGAATTTTGTTCATCCTCAACCACATTATCCTCGCCAAGCGATTGATCGGCAGGCGGCGTCCATACCGTACCGGAATTTATTCGCGTCAGCAAATCATGGAAGCTATTGCGCACCATGCGGTAGTTGTCGGCCAAGCCGCCTTCCGCCGAATAATCCTCGAATCGAGCAGCGATAAACGGCTTATTGTTTTTCTTATTCCAACCCGTCTCCGTAATGGTAATCACTACACGTTGGCTCTGGTGCAAGTCAGCGCCCTTCTTATAAATCAGTACGGGATAGCCCCATTCCGTAACGGCAAGGCACGATTCTCCCAGGTCCTTGGTAACGACGGCATCCATCTGCACCTCCTCGCTGCAATCATCCTCAGCCATGCTCATAATCAGCTCATCGACCTCCTTTTCCAGAGAAAGCTTAAAGCGGCCATCAGGCAAAATAGCAATTACGCGCCCGTTAAAGAGCAACTGTCGACCATCTGAGGCAAACGTATCGGGGTAAGCCGACACCGGATACAATACGATATCGCGAGTATTAATTACCGCCTCACCCTCATAAGTAGCATCCTCAATCACACAGCGGAACGTAAAGAGGTCGACATCATCGCGGCCAACAACCCTAAACGTAACCTCATCACCAACTACCGGACGCAGCTTCTTATTCTCCAACAGCTTGGTAGACACGCTCGCCGTAACCTTCTGGTTAGGATCAAAGAGAATAGTTTCCAATTCACGCCACATAACATGATGGCGCGGTATATTCATGTCGTCGGGCGAAGTCTTGGAATCCAATCGGCCATTGAGATTAACCGACAGCAACAAATCGGCAGCCAAGGGCAACGACAGCACCTGCTTGGTATTAGTGCCGGTAGCAGCCGGCGAGATGCGTAGCTTATTATCATTAACCGTCAGCGTAGCGTTTTGACCCTCATAAGAGCTTACCGAACGTTGGCGTACGTTGACCTGATAAAAATTCATCAGGCTGCAGAGATAGACATGGCAGAGACGATTAACATCGTCAAGGTCCTTCCATGTATATTCCAACGGCAAGTTAAGGTTATCGGTCAGCGCACCGAAAGCCTTCTGGACCAACGCCGTATCATTCCTACCAATCAGCAGTATAGCCAGCGTATACATTCGGCCGCGGAAGAAGTTCCAACGAGCATACTCCTTATTTTGCGTCAATAACAGCAAAATCGCGATAGCCTCAATCAGTTCGCGCAGCGCATCATGGCTGGAGATATTAACGAATTTACCCTCATTGTCGATAAAAATCTGGAGCATCAGGATAAAACCGTCGGCAAACTCTCCGAGGAAGCGCTGGTCGGCGTGATGGTCACGGATAATCTTAAAGATTTCCCAAATATAATCGTGGGCATAAGAGTTTTTCAGCGTAAACAAGGCCATCATCAGCCTCATCTTCTTCTCCGGCTTATAGAGCCAACCGGTAGACCGGAGCGAAGCCAATGTCTCCGTAATAAATTCTACGTCGATACCCTGCGTAATCAGACCGGCCGCACGCAAATAATCCTCACAACTAAGGATTACCTCCGACAGGCGCGACTGAAGCAGATGGCGTTCGTCGGCCGAAGCATTGTTCAGATAATCCGAACGCTCGATAAGGCTCAGCGCCAATTCGCGAATCTGTTGCAACAGATTCGTGCGAAACATATCTCCGCGCGTAAACCACATAGGGATATTTGCCGTAACCGCCTCCATCGCCGTAAGAATCCAAACGGGGTCCTCATCCTTCAGATGCGAACGAGCATCGTCAAACACCGGATTAGCCATCATTCGCTTAAGCATATCATCCTTGACCACCAGCAAATGAGCACCCTTAAGGTTCTTCAAATCCGAAAGAGAGAACTTCGTCTTCGGGGCAACATCCTCCTTAACATAGCGCAACTTAAGCTGACCGTTTTCGGTTGACAACACCCCGCAAGTAATTCGCTGGAAACGCTGAAATTTCTGCTTACCTAAATCTATCGGGAAAAACGTTAAGCCACGGGCATCATCGCGCAACGAAACGTGAGCAGCAGCGTTATTATCCTGACGCATTACTCGGAAACGATATTCCTTGCCAACCTCATAAAGTTCGGGGACAATAGAATTTTGATCCTGTTCGAATCTGTCATTTCCCTTATATACACAGATAATCTTATCAGGGATATCAGTAATCTGAAACTCAAAAGGCTTTACAATATAAGGCGTTACCGAGGCAGGATTGCTAACCTTAAACACTAATTTTCCAGATTCTCTTGACTTTTCAAATTCATTCTCCGTAAATGTATAAATCTTTCCAACTTCAAAAGCCATTTTTATTAAGCATTAAATATGATAAGTTAGTAAACATGGTAAAATCCTCCCCATAATCACGTTATAGGGAGAACCGTCTTTTCCATGCAAAGTTATAAAATATCAATCCATTAGCAAAGTTTTAACCAAACAGAAAATGAAATATTTTCGATTTTCTTGTTAAATAATATAAAAAGGTATGTAACTTTGCAGTGAATTTCAGCACTGCAGAATGAACAGCACAACAAAGACAGTAAAGATGCCTGAAGAAGTAGTTAAGATTGCCCGACGCGTTACCTGGGTAGGCTTCTGGGTGAACGCAACTTTAGGCATCCTGAAGATTCTCGCCGGCGTAATCGGGCGCTCATCGGCAATGATTGCCGACGGCGTCCACTCCTTCTCCGACTTCGTTACCGACATAATCGTAATAGTCTTTGTTGGCGTGTCGCGCAAGAAAGCCAACAACAACTATCAGTATGGCCACGGCAAATATGAAACCTTCGCCACCATGCTGCTGGCGGTAATTCTGTGCGTCATTGCGCTGATATTCTTCTACGAAGGGGCAGTAAACACCTGGGATGCCTACCACGGCAAAACACTCCCCCGCCCTACCATGCTCGCCCTTTCGATGGCCTTGATCTCCATCTTCACCAAAGAATGGCTCTTTCGATATACGCGCAATATCGGACAAGAGATTAGCTCAAGCGTTGTAATTGCCAACGCATGGCATCATCGCAGCGATGCCCTCTCCTCACTGGCAACAGCTGCCGGCATCTCCGGAGCAATGTTCCTGGGCGAAAGTTGGCGCATACTCGACCCGATAGCCGCCATGGTTGTCAGCTTGCTGATAATCAGCGTAGCCTTCGAAATAGGCATACCCGCCATCAAAGAGTTGCTTGAAGCCTCCTTGCCTGAAGCAACCGTAAACAAAATGTTTGAGATAATCATATCAACCCCCGGAGTAAAAACCTTCCATCGGTTTGCCTCCCGGCGCAACGGCAGCACGATGATTCTCGACTTCCATATCAAAGTAGATCCCCGGATTACGGTCGAACAGGGCCATCAGATTGCCAGCGATGTTGAGCATCGACTCAAGGCTGAATTTGAAGGCGAGATGACCGTCAACATCCATGTCGAGCCATACAACGGTTCGGCATCCGATTGCAATAAAATGTATAGATAAAGATAATAGCTATGAAACAAAGCGTAACGAAGTCAACTGTGCTGCTAATAGTAGCAGTCATGTTGTTTGCGCTTTCATCCTGCTCGGAGAAAAACAGCGACATTTCTCCCGTAGAGCTAATCCCGGAAGGGACGCGCTCAATAGCAGTGGTGAATCTCAACGAAATTGCTTATTCCAACGGAGCGCAGAAACTTGTTAAGGACAACAGTCTGACCGACCCGGCTCGGCAAGCACTCAGCATGTTTATCCCCAACGACCTGTTTCAGCCACTGGCAACCCTGCTCTCCGCAACCGCCCAAGCCCTAGACACCAATCAAGCCGTACTGTTCAAGACTACCAACGGATATGCAGGTTTAATCCTAAAAGTAACCGACAGCAACCTCTTGAACAGCGATGCACTCGCCGACTACCTCGACAAGTCAACCTCGATTGACGGCTACACCGTCTACAACATCAACCGCCGCGTAGTTGCCATTTCCGACGACGTTTGCGTTATCGCTCCCGATAAAGAGACGGTTCAAAAAGTTGGCAAAAACAGTAGCGACTACCTCTCCAAGCTTCAGGGCATCAAAGAATTCCTCACCTCTGACGACCAACAATCCATCAAAGCAGCAGCCATCGCAAGCGACATCTTCGGCAAGAAAATGAGTGGGCTCTGGCTGTGCGCCTCGCTACGTTTCAGCGATGACAAAGCAGTGATTGACGCAAAAGCAATAGCCCCCGACGGCACAGCCGACCAAATCGGACAGCGCATTGCCCAACCGATTAACTCCGCCGCTGTCAGCTACATTCCCCAAGGGAGCAACCTGATAGTAGCCAGCGGACTGCAAGGCGATAACGGCAAACTCTTCGGTATCGAACAAATCCTGGACAATATATTCCCGGGAATTCTCTCGCTGTCTGAAACCGGGACAACCCTCGTCTACGCACGGCCTGCCGGCACCATTACGGCCGACAACCTCCTGGAGACCGAATGCTGGAATATTGCCAACATTATTGAGATGAGCCAGGCCAACGGAGAAGAGGCCGTCAATACGTTCAAGAAAATGACCCTCAATCATGCCCAATTAGATCCGGAGACAGGTTGCTACGTAATGGATAACGCATCCATGTCAATGTCGTTTGGCTATCTCGGCAACTTCTTCGTTCAAGCAATCAACGGCCAAGTTTCGCAAGGCAATAACAACAGCTACGACAAAGACTTCCAAGGCGCACGCCTCGTAGCCATGCTCGACATCCCAACCGGCAGCAGCCTGCAGAGTGCAACCGAGCTGCCATGTGGCGCATCGTTGACCCTCAAAGTAACCGACGAAAATATCCACGCCGCCCTGCAATTCTATGGCAACACCGACCCGGTATTGGCTACGGTAAGCAACATCCGCCTGCTAAGCCAGTTTTTCCCCTACATTATTGGGATTACAACCGGCGCCCTCTAATATCTATTCTCTGTCTACCAGTATCTAACATCTAACCTCCCCAAGGCCATGCCTACATCATTAAGCATCCGGCAAATGCTCCCCAACGTATTCGCCGATGAACGCCAGCGCCACGCTGACTCTCAAATATGGCTCTCCGATACTCGCGAATTTCTACCGGCCACCAACTACCTCATCAGTGCAGAATCAGGTGGCGGAAAATCATCGCTCTGCGCCTACCTTTTCGGCAACCGCAACGACTATGAAGGCACCCTGACCATCAACGGCAAAGATGCCCGAACGCTGACAACCGCCGACTGGATTGAAATGCGCCGCACAACTATCGCCTACCTACCCCAAGACATGGGCCTGTTTGCGCCGCTAACAGCCATGGAGAATATCATTCTAAAAAACCGACTGACCAACCATAAAACGCGCGAGCAAATCCTTGAAATGATGGAAATAGTCGGCATGGCAGAATATGCCGACCGACTCGCCGGCAAACTTTCTATCGGTCAGCAACAACGCGTTGCCATCGTAAGAACCCTATGCCAGCCATTCGACATACTGCTCCTCGACGAACCGGTTAGCCACCTCGACGATAGCTCCAACCAAGCCGTAGCCCGACTGGTAAGCCGAGAAGCTACCGCGAAAAACGCCTGCGTAATCGTAACCTCCGTAGGCAACAATCTGCAACTAGACAATTACCAACATCTCAAGCTCTAATCATGGTCTGGAAATTACTGCGCACTGATATAAACCCCTGGCAAATTGCAGCTTATGCTGCCGCCAATCTCGTCGGGCTATTGATTGCCGGACTTGCTCTGCAATTCTATCGCGATGTAAAACCATCTGACGAATACAATAACTCCGACCCTTTGGGCGCTGCTCGCTATAGCGTAGTTTCGCGTCCGGTCCGCACCTCCGTTTTCGGAGCCGGCCAAGAAGGACTCTCTCAAGAAGACCTCGACGACATCGCCGCACAGCCCTGGGCCGAAGGAGCAACCCCCTTTATTCCATCAGGGTTCGACGTATCGGTTGGCTTAGACTTTGCCGGTCGGGGATTCTCTACATCGCTATTCTTCGAAGGCGTTTCCGATAAATACCTCGATATTATTCCCGACGGTTGGGGATTTAATCCCGCATCGCCCGAAGCAACTATCATCCTACCGCGCGACTACCTGGCTCTCTACAACTTCGGATTCGCTCCGGCTCGCGGTCTGCCAACCCTCAACGAGCAAACCGTAAGCATTGCACCACTGAAAGTCACCATCAGCGGCAACGGCTTATCGTGCGTAATCCCCGGACGCATCGTCGGCTTCTCCTCGCGCATCAATACGATTGCCGTGCCTGAAGAATTTATCCGTTGGGCCAACGCTAAATACTCGCCCGATGCCCAGCCTATGCCCAATCGAGCAATTATCCGTCTGAAAGAACCCGGCAATCCAGAAATCAGTCGCTACTTAGCCGCCCACGATTTAACCGAATCGGCCAACGACGAAGCAACCAGCCGAATGTGTTATTTTCTGCAAATAGTTGCCGGAATAATTATTATAGTAGGCCTGTTAATCTCTGCCCTAGCCATGGGCCTGCTGATACTCAGCGTATTCCTCCTATTGCAAAAAAGTCGGAAGACCTTAGCGGGATTAATGAATCTAGGCTATGCCCCGACTACATTGGCCGGCTACTATTTCCGCCTGATTGCAGCCGTCAACTCAGCCGTAACAGTGCTGACCCTGATAGGCGTAATGATCGCCTCAACAGCATGGCAACAGAAGCTTGCCGACCTCGGCCTGCATACCACCTCCGTAACGCCCACACTGATTACCGTTGTAGTAGCAATGATACTTCTGACCATGCTGAGCGCAACGATTGTCAGCTCGCATATCCGAAGAATACATCCGTAACCACATACATTACAGATAAAAATACGCATGGCTATTGCTATTGTTTGACAAAATTCTTAATTTTGCCGTACTATGGATGAGAAAACGATATTAAAAGAGGGAATTACCCCTCCGGATGCAATCAATAAGGCAAATTTGCTGACAAAAGAGGAACTGGCAACCCTGCCGGGAATGTACCTCTCGCTTTGTCGGGCAGCTCGCGAAATCTCCGTAGACGATGACGACAAAAAACTGCGCAGCCTCATCACCAAAGCTGCCAACGAGGGAGTATTTCCGCGCGACAAATTCGGCTTCAGTAGTCTTACGCGTGCGCTGAAGGATGTAGAGACATTCTGCCAAAGGGTAAGCCCTGACCGGAATGTAGTGCTGGCGATGCTGCTTTGTCGAATTTGCGACGGCTCGTTTCTTACCATCGAACAGGTACAACAGCAATGGGGCGCAGACGTAGCAAAGATGATTCGCGGCTTACAGAAAGTTGCGTCGCTCTACTCTCGCGGTTCAACCCCCGAGTCGGAAAACTTCCGCCGCCTACTGATGACCTTTGCCGATGATATTCGCGTTATCATTATTATGATTGTTGACCGCCTGGTGCTGATGAAGATGATCAATCACCACCCGGCCGAACGCCTCGTGCGCGATATCGCCGTTGAATCCAACTATCTCTACGCATCCTTAGCCCATCGCCTGGGACTGTACTCGATCAAGTCCGACCTGGAGGACATGTCGCTCAAATATACCGACCGCGAAACCTATACCAAGATTGCGCGGCAACTTAACGAGCGCAAAAACCAGCGCGATGCCTATATCGCCTCATTCATTGCCCCCCTGCGCGAAAAGCTCAGCGCCATGGGCCTGAACTTTGAAATCAAAGGACGCACAAAGTCGATTTTCTCCATCTGGAACAAGATTAAAAAGCAGAAAAACGACATTGACCATATTTATGACCTCTTCGCAATCCGCATCATAATCGACACCCCTCCAGAGCGCGAAAAGAGCGATTGCTGGCTGGCCTACTCGGTAGTAACCGATATGTATCAGCCGAACCCGTTGCGAATGAAGGATTGGATTTCGGTGCCGAAGAGCAACGGCTATGAGTCGCTCCATATTACCGTCTCCGGGCCGGAAGGGAAATGGGTTGAAGTGCAGATCCGCACCCACCGCATGGACCTCGTAGCCGAAAAAGGTCTGGCTGCCCACTGGCGCTACAAGGGCATCAAGAGCGAGGAAATGCTCGATAGCTGGATGAACAAAATCCGCGACATCCTGGAAGACACCGAATCGGGCCCAATGGAGTTGATGCGCAACTTCCGCATGGATATCTACGATAAGGAAGTATTCGTATTTACTCCGCGAGGCGACCTTTTCCGTCTGCCTGCCGGAGCTACTCTGCTCGACTTCGCATTCCATATCCATAGCAATGTCGGTAGCCAATGCGTTGGTGGCCGAGTCAACGGCAAACACGAAAAGCTAACCTACCGACTCCATAGCGGCGACACGGTTGAAATCCAGACCTCGGCTAATCAGACACCAAAAGCCGACTGGATTAACATCGTGCAGACCTCAAAGGCACGCACAAAAATCCGCCAAACCCTGAAAGAACGCCAGAGCAAATCGGCCGAACTGGGGCGTGAGATGCTAATGCGCCGTCTGAAGAACCGCAAGATTGAATTCGAAGAATCGGCGGTTAGCAAACTCGTCAAGAAGATGGGCTACAAAGACCTTACCGTCTTCTTCCACGACATTGCCGAAGGACAACTCGATGTCAACGTAGCCTTAGAGCGCTACATTAACCTCGATGCGCCGCAACCCGATGCCCATACCGAGAAGGTTTCTGCCGAGGAATTCAACCTGCAAGCCCACCGCGACGAAAAGGCCGACACATCCGGCAAACCGGAAGACGTATTGGTAATCGGCAACAACGAGGTGAAAGGTATGAATTACAAATTTGCTCGCTGCTGCAACCCGATGTTTGGCGACGACGTGTTCGGGTTCATCTCCTCGGAAGGCGTAATTAAAATCCACCGCACCAACTGCCCCAATGCCGCCAATATGCTCGAGCGCTACCCCTACCGCAAGATTAACACTCGCTGGTCGGGCAAAGACGGCTCACAATGCCTGGCCGTATTGCGCGTGGTAGGCCACGATGATATCGGCATCGTAACGAACATTACCTCGATTATCACCAAAACCAAAGGTACAACCCTGCGAAATATCTCTATTGACTCTACCGACGGTCTGTTTCACGGCCATCTGACTATAGCCTATCCGGGCGACTCCTCCCTGAGCTCGCTTGTCAAGAAGATTCAGGAGGTAAACGGAGTCAAAGAGGTTATCTGCTATAAATAGATTATATCAACGCGTATGAATGCATATAAGTTTATCAAGACAGCTGCCGGATGCGCCCTGCTATTGCTTGCTGTAGCCTGCAAATCGGAAAAACAAGCCGACAGCGCAGCTCAATCTTTAATGGATGAGGCTAACTCCGCATTCGAAGCTGCCGATTACAGCCGAGCTACCCTGCTGCTGGATTCGCTCCAGAAAACCTATCCCGGCGAAATTGAATTGCAGCGCGAGGGGATGTCTCTGCGCCCGAAAGTTATCGAAAAAGCAACTCTACTGCAAATCTCTACCAACGATTCCCTATCGGTTACCTCACAAGCTACTGCTCAAAACCTTAAGGGGAAACTCAAATGGGTTAAGAACCCACGCCTGGCCGAAGGCTTCTGGGTTGCATCAGACAGCTATAACCCCAACTTCATGAACACTACCGGCATTCAAGGCCGCGTTACGGAAATCGGCGAATTCTATATCGTTTCGTCGGTGAATCCGGCTATTAATCATACGTCGATTGCTCTATCCAACGGCGCTTCATCGGTGGCCACTCCTACCGTAGCCTACGATGGCGAGAGCAACTACCGCTATGGAGGCTCCGAAGTAATCACCTTCTCGCCTGCCCAAAGCGACACCATCGGACGGTTTGCCCTGGACAACAATGGCAAAGCCCTAACCCTCTCATTCCGAGGCAAATCAACCAAATCCGTAAAGCTCTCCGCCAAGCAAGTTACCGCTCTGGCTGATGCCTACGCCTATTCGCAAGCTATCCTGAAAGGCCGCGACCTTGCCGCCGAGCGCCAACGCCTCGAAGCAACCCTCCAAGTTGCTCGCAACCAAATAGCTCGCACCACCAACTACCCCAACGACTCAACCGCCATCGCCAAGTAATCCCCCGATTCACCCCGACGCGTTAAAAAAAATCAGCTGAGGATAGGAATGTTAGCAAACTTTTTTGTAACTTTGTCCGTTGAACACGATTCTATCAACGGAATCGTAACGAAGAACCTTTTCAACTGATGATTAATAGAATTTTAATACGCATTAAGGTAGTGCAAATGCTTTATGCCTACCTCCTTACCCGTAGTGAATTCCAAATCGAGAGTGCCCCGGAAAAGAATACCCGGGACGCGCGTTACGCCTATGCCCTTTATCTTGATCTGCTATTGATGATTCTCCAGCTCTCAGGCTGCAAGGTAAAACCCGGCAACGGTCGCTGCGCTCTCGACGGCATGAGAGATTCCAATGTTCTCAGCGGCTCTGCCTTAGCTAAAGCTCTGTCGGCAGACCTCTCTATCAGAGAACTAATTGCGAAAGGCTCCCCGTCGCTCGATAGTTTTGACGATACTCTGAAAGACCTTTACCGCAAAATTACCGAATCAAGCGTTTATGCCGATTATCGCAAGAAGAAAGGCAAAAAAGAGCTGGCCGACGACGTCAAGCTCTGGACTGTATTGCTCTCTACCGTTCTCGCTAAAGATCCGGCTCTCCTGGCAAAGGCCCGTGAACACGAAAGCTTTACAACCGCAGGTTACAATCAGGCCTTCGTTATGGCCGCCAATACGCTGAATGCGTTCTCCGATACCCGCAGCTCACTCACTCAGGCAAAGGTGTCGCTCCACGATTCGCTGGAGAAAGCCTACGAGCTCTATATCTCCCTGCTCCTGTTGCCGGTTTATCTAACCAACTTTGAAGAAGACCGCATCCAGGCCGCAAAAGAGAAATATTGCCCCACCGATGAAGAACTCAACCCCAACACCCGATTCATCGACAACGCCTATGTTCGCGCTATCCGCGAATGTCCCGAAATAGCAGCCTTCACCAAAGAGCACGCTATCGCATGGGAAGGTGAATACTATATGCTGAAAGACCTGATGGACGCTATCCGTCAGAGCGACGTCTACGCTGAATACATGTCGGCTGAGACAACCAGCTATCGCGACGACTGCGAATTCTGGCGCAAGGCTCTGAAGAATATCGTCTACTCCAGCGACGCTCTAACCGATGCCATGGAGGAAAAGTCGGTCTACTGGAACGACGACCTCGCCGTCATGGGTACGTTTGCCCTAAAGACCATCAAACAGATGGCTACTTCAGGCGACGGCTCGGTTGACGTGCTCCCCATCTACAAGAACCAAGACGATGCCAACTTCGGTCCGCAACTCTTCACGATGGCCATCAACAACCGCGAAGAATATCGCTCCTACATCGACATGTTCATCAACGGTTCGCAGTGGGATCCCGACCGATTGGCTTTCACCGACATCGTTATCCTCATCGCAGCAATTACCGAATTGCTGAATTTCCCAACAATTCCGATTCCCGTAACGCTCAACGAGTATATCGAAATCGCCAACTACTACTCAACCGCTCGCAGCGGACAGTTTATCAACGGCGTACTCTACTCGATTGTCAACTACCTTAAATCGGAAGGTAAACTTCAGAAATAATACTCATAACAACTTTACAACTACCTCTCATGATCAACAACCTCATTTGCCTTGACGCAGCCGCAGCTCAGACAGGCCAAACCCCATCATTTGACTACAGCGGAATCATTATGATCGTTGCCCTGTTCGCTGTATTCTACTTCCTGATGATTCGTCCGCAACAGAAGCGCCAGAAGGAAATCAAGAAATTCCGCGAAGGCCTGAAGAAAGGCGACAACGTAATCACGGCCGGTGGCATCTATGGCAAAATCAAGGAAGTTAAAGATACAACATTCCTGGTTTCCGTTTCAGACAACACTACCCTGAAAATCGACAAGGGCTCTGTATACCCCTCAGCCGCCGATGCTCAGGAGATGGATGCCAACAACAGCAATAAAGGCTAAACAACAGTAGACACCACTTTGACCCCTTCATCGTGGACTACAAACAAATCTATAGAAAATTCAAGGAGGACTTGCGCACCAGAATGGGGCGCAATGTCCTCACTTTTCTTATTTTTCTGCTGATTTCAACCATCTTTTGGTTTCTGATGGCCCTGAACGACGAAGTCCAGCGCGATTTTAAGATTCCCGTAAAGCTGGAAGGCTTCCCGAAGGATATGACCGTAATCTCAGGTGGCAGCTCCGCTATTACGGTATCCGTCAAGGACAAAGGCTCTGCATTAGCCAAGTTTGCATGGGGCGCAAAGCCTGAGCTGAAAATCAACTTCGACGAGTTCAACAAGCGAAAAGACAACCATCTGATCCTGACAGCAGCTCAAATGAGTTCGGCCGTGCGCGGCATCTTTGGCTCCAATGCATCAATTATGGCAATTCGGCCCGACTCGCTCAACATCCATTATACAACGAATCCCGGAATCCCCGTAAAGATAACGATTGACGCCGACATATCAACGCTTCCGCAATACGAAGCCTTCGGCACTCCGATTCTCTCTACAGATACCGTACTGCTCTACTCCAATCTCAAGGAACGCCTGCGCGTTAAAGCTATCTCAACCGCTCCGATATCGCTATCAAATCTGTCTGACACCGCAACCGTAGAGGTTAGCCTTATCGTGCCCGACGGGATGAGAGCCGTGCCCTCAACCATCAAGATTACCTTCCCGGTAGAACCATTGGTCAGCAAGACCCGTCAGCTCAACATTGAGGCGCAGAACGTGCCCGACGGAATTCATCTGATTACCTTCCCTTCAGTAGTTGATGCTACATTCCTCGTACCGAAAAGTGCTTACACAACGACAGCTACCAGCATCAAGGCTGTTGTTGACTATAAGAATATTGCTCCCGGAAAGAAAACTATTCCCGTAACCCTTACGGGCGTTCCCGGCTACTACCAGAACAGCTCACTCGCAACTCGCGAGGTTGAATACCTAATCGAAAAGAAATAAATGGCCTTACTGATTGCCATAACCGGTGGCATCGGAAGCGGCAAGTCTGCAATATGCCGATGTTTGCAAGCTTGGGGACTCAGAATCTACGACTGCGACTCCAGAGCTAAACGGCTTATGGACCAAGACGAAGAAATCCACCGCCGACTGGTAAGCGAAATCGCGCCTGACGTTGTCAACAACGGAATAATCAACCGCAAGCGCTTGGCCGAAATAGTTTTTAACGACACTGCCCTCCTACAGAAACTCAACTCAATCGTCCATGCCAATGTAGCCGAAGATATACGCCGCTGGCGTCAACGCCACGATGACGAGCCAATCCTTTTCGTTGAAACAGCCATCCTATTGGAGAGCAACCTCCACCACGTAGTTGATGAAGTATGGCTGGTAGACGCCGACGAAGCTACTCGCCTACGCCGTGCCTGCCATCGCGACAATGCTCCGGTCGAAGCGATCCGCGCACGTATGCAGCGACAACGTCGCGTTACCGCTGCCGACCTTACCATCACTCTGCATACGATTCATAACGACGGCGACAACGCAGTCGCCCCATCGCTGCACCGACTCCTATCGCTCCACGGCATCTCTACCTCTAATCTCCGACAATGGAAAAACTGATGCAATTCGTATGGCAGCATCGGCTCTGGGATAATGCACCGTTATTCACCGCCGACGGGAAGCGAGTCAGGATAATTCATCCCGGGTCGCTCAACGAGAATGCCGGGCCCGATTTTTTCAATGCATCCGTAGAGATTGACGGCCAGCGCTGGGCCGGAAATATAGAAATTCACGTCAAAGCCTCCGACTGGTATCGTCATGGCCACGACCACGATGCAGCCTACGACTCCGTGATTCTTCATGTTGTCCAAGACGACGACGTACAGGTAACCCGATCCGATGGCAAACCTATTCCCCAAATCCGCGTAAAATGCACTGCCAAGGCTGCTGCGCGGTGCAACCTCTTGATGAGCAGTGCGGCAGCAAGCCTCCCCTGCGCAAAAGTAATAGCCGCTACCGAGAAGATTTACCACACCGATTTCCTGACCGCTCTGGCCGTTGAACGCCTCTATAATAAGAGCGAACGAATCATGCAGCTACTCCCCCTTACGGAAGGGAGCTGGGAGGCCGCAGCATATATAACCCTGGCCCGAGCCCTCGGCTTCGGACTCAACTCAGAGCCTTTCGAAGTATTGGCCAAGAACCTGCCACTAAAGTTCCTTAACCGACATCGCGATGAGCTCCTGACGATGGAAGCCCTCATCTTCGGGCAAGCAGGCCTGATTCCGCCACCACAACCCGACGAAGACGGCTACGTCTCGCGCCTGCGCCAAGAATATATCTTCATGGCCCACAAATTCAACCTCCACCCTATCGCACTTCAGTGGAAGCTATCGCGCACGCGTCCTCAGAACTTTCCCCATCGCCGCCTGGCCGTACTCGCCGAGAAAGTACACCGAGGGTTCTATCTTATCGGCCACCTCGATGATATTATCAACAACCTGCGCCAACAGCGCGAAGTAGCCTTCCGCGAAACCGCCCTATATTACTCCTCCATTCAGGAACCCACTGCGCCATATCTACCCTCGCTTCGCGAGATTCGCCAAGAATTTGACATCAAGCTTACCGGATTCTGGGCCACACACTACACCTTCGGCTCCAACGGCAAAGGGGCCGGACCGCGTGCCCTAACCGAAAGCTCCATCGACCGCTTGGTAATCAACGTAGCGTTGCCCTTGATGCTGGCTCGCGCTATGTCGCGCAACGATGTAGAGACAATGCAAATCATCCCGGAGATGCTCCATCTGTTTCGCGCCGAGGATAATAAAGACGTACGCCTATTTGTTGAAGCCGGAATCGACTGTCGAGATGCATTCGATTCGCAAGCCCTTATCGAACTGCGCCGAGAATACTGCGAGAAAAATAAGTGTATCTACTGCCGATTCGGTCATCGAATGCTCTCGGCCGAAATTCAGGTACCATAATTATCGGCAGGAGGCAAACTAATAAGTGCAATCTCAGACGTACAACCCCGTTTAAAATTTATCCCCCGACCTTATACAACTACAAATCTTAGTCATTCAGACATCTTTGCAAGCCTTAATATTGCTTTCGTAGACAAATTCGCTACATATTTTCTCTACTTTTTCAGCCCAATTCTTTGCAATAAGCCAAAAAATTTGTATATTTGCACCATCCTTACATACTAGCATTTACTCCAGACACTGGAAAAGGCTGACTTTAGCCGCCTTATTTATGATAGATGTATCTACAACGCTAACTCTGCTGTCAATGCGGGTTTTTATACCCGTAGGCAATATATACAATACTACAATAGATTAGTTATACCAGTCAATGAGCGCTTGCCCTTTCCGATTTACGCTAACCGTAGCGCTCGGTCTGATATCGACCAGTTTTATTGGTATGTCCGATGGATGGAGGACATATTAAAAAAAAGAAAGGAACACTTGAATATGAAACCTGTATCCGAAGTGAAAGTTCGTCGGCCTCGTCGCTCTAAAGCCGACATTGAGGAAGCTATCCACAAAGCTGCCATTGCGCAGATTAAAAAGAAAGGATTCTCCCTCGCCTTGGTTACCGACATTGTAAAACGGGCCAAGATTGAACCTATTGTCTTTTACAATCGCTACAAAAACCTCGATGAATTCTACAGCGAATTCGTCAAAAACTACGATTATTGGCTCAGCGACCTGATTCGCGATTCTATTCAGGAAATCGGCTCCGAAGAAAGCTACAGCAATATCCTCGAAAAGTTGATGAACAACCTCATCAACGACCCGATCATGACCGAATTGCTGCGTTGGGAAATTGCCGAAGGCAACCATATTACCGAACGCACTTCGCGCCTGCGTGAACTCCACGCTCTGGAGCTGACCAAGAACTATCAAGGCCTTTACAACCGCGAAGACCTCGACGTAGCTGCTATTTCGGCAATCCTCGTTGCCGGAGTCTACTACCTCATTCTCCACAAGGACCGTTCATCATTCGGTGGAATTGACCTCAACTCACCTCAAGGCAAGCGCAGAGTGTCAACCGCCATCCGTTCCATCGCTGCTATGATGTATCGTTCCGAAGTTAACGCCCGACTTAACCCCGACTCTACTACAGAAGAAGCTGAAGCCTATCGCAAGCACTACGAATCAGCCTGCCGCGAAAGAGTTGAAGCCGACTTCAGAGGCCACGTTGAAGAGCTCATGTTTGCTCGTCGCCAAGCCGACCGCCAGCGCATCATCAAAGCCCTGCGCGAAGAAGGCATTTCCGACGAAGTAATTGACCGCTGCGTCAACGAAGAAGATCCCCAAAACTAGCTATACCCGGTATGCGCCCCTTCAACGGGGCGCAACCCTTATTGCTATAATCCTACTCACCAGCGTTTTTGTTGCCCATCCAAGAGCTTGGCAGTTACCCTGCAAATGTCCAGGCTATAAGATTTATACGCTCTCTCTGCTATGATTCTACACACCATACGTATCTCTATTGCTTTTCAAAAGTAAGTATGCCTAATATAATAACACGATTATTTTTCCTTTCTACTCGAGATTCGACCAGATTTAAACCTTTTGAATCCATCCAATAGGTCGTTTCTAAGGACCGAGGCCAATAGCAACGCTCTGCGCGCCGCTATTGGCCTCGATTATTTTTCGCTATATTACGTAGACAGCCGAGATATGAGGGCTAGATACGGTCAAGCACGGTAGCTATCAAGTCGGAGATTGCCGTCTTATAATTGGGAGTAGCATCGTGGCGCATACGGTTGGCGATGATAGAGCATACCGTCATTGCACGATGGCCCATCAAGCGGCCAAGGCCCTGAAGCGGAGCCGACTCCATTTCGTAGTTGGTAACCTTGCGATCGTTGAAGCGGAAGGTTTCAATCAGGCCGTTAAGGTCGGGATTAGCCAGCGGCAAGCGTAGCTCACGTCCCTGCGGGCCATAGAAGCCTACGGCAGAGATTGTATTGCCTCTTACCATATCGTCGCGCCCAATCTGCTCAACCAGCGAGCTGTCGGCATCTACTACATAGGGCTTAGCCCACAGGGGATTCCAGTTGGTATGCTCGCAGAAGGCCTTTTCGAAGTCCAAATCTGCAATCTTATTGCGGTCGGCATAATAGTTAAGCACGCCGTCGAAGCCCAGTGCCTTCTCCGCAATAACGGGCGTACCAACAATCAGCTCGGGTTGGAGGGCACCCGACGTACCGATGCGAACCATCGTCAGCTGGCGATGCTGGTCCTTTATCTCGCGAGTTTTGAAGTCGATATTGGCCAACGCATCGAGTTCGTTGATAACGATGTCGATATTGTCGGGGCCGATACCATGGCTCAGACACATGATCGGTTTCCCCTTATAGGTACCGCCGATAGTATGGAATTCGCGCGACGAAACTTCGAAGTCGCGAGTATCGAAATGAGATGCAACGATGTCAACTCGGGCAGGGTCGCCAACGAGGATGATACGGTCGGTCAGCTGCTCCGGGAGCAGGTGAAGGTGAAACACGGAACCATCGGAATTGATAATCAATTCAGACGGGGCAATAATTTTCTTTTCCATATCTTTGTAATTTGTGTTATCGATGATATTATTATCTATGAATTAAGACAAACGGTAGCGTGAGCCGGGGAGCGTCATTATCAGGCCATCCATTTCCAGCTCCATAAGCATCCCCATCAGTCGTCCTACCGGAATGCCGGTATGGGCGGTAAGGATATTTATTTGGCCCTCACCATTTTGGCGGAGGTAGTCGATAATGAGCTGTTCGTCGGCCGTCAGTTCGCGAAATAGTTGCTGCTGGTCGCCCTCTACCGGGCGCGATTCCCAGCCCATGGCCTCGATTAGTTCGTCGGCATCCTGACAGAGTTGCGCAACCTGGCGGCGAATCAACTTATTGCAACCACCGCTGTAATGATCGCTGGTACGGCCGGGCAAGGCAAACACCTCGCGATTATAGTCGCGAGCCAGTCGAGCCGTATGCAGTGCGCCGCCATGGTCGGCTGCTGATTCGGCAACTACCAAGCAGTCAATCATTCCGGCAACGATTCGATTGCGCGCCAAGAAGTTACCACGAAACGGGCGTGTATGGCTGGTATAGTCCGTAAGAATCGCCCCGTTGCCGGTAGCCATGCGAGCGGCATCGTTGCGATTTTCGGCCGGATAAATCGTATCCAATCCGTGGGCTACAATGCCTACCGTAGGGATGTCGTTGGCCATTGCCCTGCGATGGGCGGTTATATCGCAGCCCAAAGCCAGCCCGCTGACAATCAGCAAGTCGTCGAGTTTTGTTGCCAAATCGTCGACAAGCTTATTGATAAAATTCACGCCATAATGCGTAGCGTTGCGCGTGCCTACGATGCCTACGATATGGCGCGCATTCAGATTAGCCGTACCCATGCCGAAAAGCATCAGCGGAGCGTCGTCACACTCCAACAGCCGTTGGGGATACGCCTCATCGGTAAAATATAGCGTACGGATGTTGTGACCACTTATGAATGGAAGCTCCTTTCGAGCAAGGTCAAGCAGATCCTGGCGAACTTGCTCCGTAAAACTATGGCTTCCCAACCCGGTCAGGCGTTCAACCTCGCGCAAAGGCAGGGTAAACAAAGCCTTCTCGGAGCCTAACGCCTCTATAATATGGCGAGCAGCCCCAAGGGTCATCCCCTTGATTCGGGAGAAAGCTATTTTATAGTCGAGATCTTCCATGGTAATTGGCTGTTGACATCAGAATTGTCCGCTGAAGGCGCGAGCTAATTGCTCGCCTCGCGTAAGCTTGCCATCCTCCAACGCTACAATAGTAACCAAGGCGGTTACAACCGGTTTGCCGGCAGCATTGAAGATATCCTGATGGAAGATAAAACGCGCGCCTCGGCGCTCCATCCAGAGACAACTGGTCATCGTTTCGGCCAGACGCAATGGCGTAAGATAAGAGATTTCGATTTTGCTTACCACCGGGTCGATACCCTGGCGCTGCATATCGCGAAACGATACGCCTCGCTCCTGGCAAAATTCGTGGCGAGTATGCTCCAGATAGTGGAGATAGTTGGCATTATTCACTATACCTTGTGAATCAACCTCGTAATCTCTCACCTTGAGCGGCATCTCAAATATATATGGTTCCTTCGGAATATTCATTTTTTGATATAACACATTTGCGTTACTGCAAAGATAACAAAACTTCTGCTGACATTCATCAATCTATCGCGAAAAAAACGCCACGGGTCGGCAACTGCCGACCGACATTGCCATTTAAAGTTGCTTGTAATCGCAAATTTCCTTAACTTTGCAGAAACTCTGAAACATATAGAAACATATAATACTGCGATATGAAGAAACTCCTTACCGCACTAACCGTAACCTGTAGTCTACTGACAATGACACCAGCTAATGCTCAGACGGCTCCCGGCGAGGTATTCGCCCAGCCTTTCAATACGGTTCATCAAACCGCACCGTTCTCTCGCATCACCAACGCCGACTATGAACCGGCTATCACGGCAGGCATCGCTAAAGCCAAGGCCGAAATCGACGCTATCGCCAACAACCCCGAAGCGCCAACCTTCGAGAACACCATCGTTGCAATGGACCGCGCCGGAGCAGACCTCAACCGCGTGCTGAACGTGTTCTTCCCGATTCTCTCGGCTAATGCCGACGATGAATTGATGGATATCTCAATGCGCATTACCCCATTGCTCTCCGACTATTCTACATCAATAGTCCTCAACGAGAATCTCTGGAAGCGCATAAAGGCTGTCTACGACAACCGTCAGGACCTTACGCTCACACCCGAGCAATCAATGCTCCTTAACGAGACCTACAACAACTTTTCCCTCTCCGGAGCAAACCTCCAGGGAGCCGACCGCGATGCGTTCAAAAAGCTGTCGGCAGAGCTTTCCGAGCAGACAACGCTGTTCGGGCAGAACGTACTGAAGGAACTCAACACCTACGAAATTTGGCTGACCTCGGCCGACCTTGCCGGCCTGCCCAAGGGCATCGTTGACGAAGCCGCTCAAATGGCTGAAGCTAAAGGCAGAAAAGGCGAATTCCTCTTTACCCTCGCCCAGCCTACCTACATGGCTTTCATGAAATACTCTGAACGCCAGGACCTGCGCGAAAAATTCTACCGCCTATACAACGGGCGCAACACATCGGGCGAATACAACAATCTCCCCGTACTGACCAAGATTGCCTCACTGCGCCAACAGATTGCAAACCTTTTAGGCAGCAAAACATATGCCGACCACGCCCTGCAGCGCACTATGGCTCGCACCCCGGGAAATGTCTACAAGCTTCTCGACCAGCTGCGCGACGCCTATCGTCCGGCCCTCAACAAGGAGATGGCCGAGCTGACCGATTTTGCTTCCAAGCTTGAAGGCCACAAGGTAGAAATCAACGCCTGGGACTACAGCTACTATGCCAACAAACTCAAAAACGAACGCTATAGCTACGACGAAGAACAGCTTCGCCCCTACTTCCAGCTCGACAACGTTATCGACGGCGTATTCGGCCTGGCTACCAAGCTCTACGGCCTCAAGTTCACCCAGAACGACTCTATCGAAGTTTACCACCCCGATGTAAAGGCGTTCGACGTTACCGACGAAAACGGTCAGTTTATCGGCGTTATCTATACCGACTTCTTCCCGCGCGAAACAAAGCGTCCGGGAGCATGGATGACCGGTTTTTCGGAGCAGTTTGTTGACGCTGCCGGTATCGACAATCGTCCATTGGTATCAATCGTAATGAACTTTACCAAGCCTACGGCCGATAAGCCTTCGCTCTTGACGCCCTACGAAGTTGAGACATTCCTTCACGAGTTCGGCCACGCCCTCCACGGCCTGCTAACCCGCTGCAACTACGCTTCGCTCTCAGGCACGAACGTCTACCGCGACTTCGTAGAACTCCCTTCGCAGTTCAACGAAAACTACATGACCGAAAAGGATTTCCTCGATTCATTCGCCAAAAACTACCAGACCGGCGAACCTATTCCGCAGGAATTGGTCAACAAAATTATCGCATCCTCGCAGTTCGGAGCAGCTTACTCCTGCATGCGCCAGCTATCATTCGGCTATGTAGATATGGCATGGCACTCGCTGGCCGACTCAACCCAGGTTGCCGACCCCATCGCTTTCGAACGCGCGGCTATGGAACAAGTTCGTATCTTTCCGAACGTCGACGGCACATCTGCATCGCCTCAATTCAGCCACATCTTCGCCGGCGGTTATGCTGCAGGCTACTACTCATATAAGTGGGCCGAAGTACTCGATGCCGATGCCTTCGCCAAGTTCAAGGCCAACGGCATCTTCGATCGCAAAACCGCCGATGAATTCCGCCACAATATCCTCGAGAAGGGTGGCACGGAAGCTCCCGACGTAATCTATCGTCGCTTCCGTGGTCAGGACCCATCCATCGACGCCCTGCTCATCCGCGACGGCATCAAGGCTCCCGAATCCCCAACAACCCTCCTCCACAAGAACTAACCCCCCTCCTCCACGGTAGCTAACCGCTACCTTACAGCAATCCCCGGGATAGCGCTCAACGAAACGCCCATCCCGGGGATTGCTATATAAAAGTAGATGCATTACAGCATCGCGGTAATTTGCTGTTCAACGGCCTTGCGAATAAAAGCATTAATCGAAATTCCTAACTGCTTAGACATAATAGCAACTCGAGTATGCGTTTCCGGCGTCAATCTAACATTTAAAGAGCCGGAATAGCTTTTATGAGGTTCAATACCCTCCTCTTCACAATATGCCAGATAATCTTCTACGGCTTCATGAAATGCATTTGTCAATTCAGCAACACTCTCTCCCTCAAAGTTAACTAAACCATCAATGCCCTCAATCTTGCCAAAGAAGACACCATCAGCCTCGCTAAAAGCAACAGAGCCAATAAAGCCTTGATATTTCATTGTATTCATATCAGTCCATCATTTTTTAATAACCTCGCTACCAAGCAAAAGTAACCATTATTTAGTTACAGCGCAAATATATTGCGCAAAAATTTATGCAAGACGTATTGGATTTCAGAAAAAATTACTAAATTTGCAAAGTAAATCACTTGAGCCGAATTTCAGCCAATCGTTATTCGGATACCTTAAATCACAAAACAAATAGTAACTTACATTTATCTCTACCAATAATCTATTAACCATCCTCTGAAATGAGAAAGATTAAACAATGGCTACTGTCGGCCTGCGCCGCACTGGTAGCATTGCCTAACATGGCAGCAACGTTCGTTGGCGACCGTACTGACTTCCGCGACGAAACTATCTACTTTGCCATGACAACCCGTTTCTATGACGGCGACCCGAAAAACAATGTCTGCGGCTGGGACCACCAGAGCGTGCAGATCGCTAACAACGACCCCGACTGGCGTGGCGACTTCAAAGGCCTGATCGACAAGCTCGACTACATCAAGGCTCTCGGTTTCACCGCCATCTGGATTACCCCTATCACCCAGAACTGCTCCGGTACAGACTTCCACGGCTACCACTCAATGGACTTCCAGAGCGTTGACCTGCGCTACGAAAGTCGCACAAGCTGGGGATCGGAGAAAGATGTAAAATTCCAAGACCTCATCGACGCAGCCCATGCCAAGGGTATGAAGATTATCCTCGACATCGTGCTGAACCATACAAGTAACTTCGGCGAAAAGGGCTTGTGCGAGCTCTTCACCCGTAGTCAGGACATCCGCAACCAAGCTTCGGTTTCGGCATCAATCACCCCCAACTACGACCTCCTGCCCGCCAACTATAACGACCTTGCCGGCGGTCTGCAATACGCTGCCCGCTTCAAGTATCTCAAGAATACCGACGGTCAGAACCACGATAACCACAACTATTGGCACCACCTTGCCAACGCATGGAACTGGGACTACCCCAGCCGCTGGTGGGGCCAGATTGCCGGCGACTGCGTTGACCTCAACACAGAGAACCCCGCCGTTAGCCAGTACCTCGTTAACTGCTACGGCAAGTTCATCGAAATGGGTGTTGACGGTTTCCGTATCGACACAACCGGTCACATCTCCCGCCTGACCTTCAACACATCCTTCATTCCCCAATTCCAGGCTCTCGGCGAACAATACAAGAGCAAGCGCCTCAACGAAGCACCCTTCTTTATGTTCGGCGAATGTTGCGCCCGCTACTCCGATGTAACCTATCGCGACCAGCCCAACCTCTCCAGCTACTTCTACACATGGAAGTCGCCCCAAGCTTCAATGGACGCCTGGAACTACGATGCATCATATTGGGACAACATTGAAATCCTCGAAGGCAACGACAACACCTACGGCAACATGAACGCCTGCCTCGAAGAGCCCTCCGTAAAGCGCGAATCTAACAACGTATTCATGCAGAACGGCGCTTGGCACCAGCCCGACTACACCGACTATTCCGGCTTCTCCATCATCGACTTCCCGATGCACTACAACTTCAACAACGCCGATGCAGCCATCAACATCGCCAAGAGCGGTGATAAATATTACAACGATGCATCCTACAACGTTGTCTACGTTGACTCCCACGACTACTGCCCCGGTCCTAACGACGGCACACGCTTCAACGGTGGCACAGAGCAATGGGCCGAAAACCTCTCCCTGATGTT
>CAZEST010000010.1:0-26573 GCA_964514745.1 uncultured Alistipes sp. | reverse complement strand
AATGCCAAGACCATTTATCCCGAATCTTCGAAGTATAATGAAGATGGTGGCTACGTTTACGAAACTGCTACCGGTAATGACGTTCAGTGCGACAAGACTCAGAACCTTGACACAATGGACTCTGCCTACTACACCTGGAAGATCGTTGCTGCTCGCGATGGTAACGGCGATGTTATCCCCGATGTATTCTATATGGTAAATGCAAAGACCGGCAACTACATGGCGTCTACGGTAGGTAGCTCTACAATGACTACCGTTGAAGCAAATGCTGATGGCTCGGCTCCTGCAGGTGCAGGCCGATACACACCTGTCCTGGATACGGATACCGGTCTGTATGTAGCCTTCAGAGACTACGATACTCTCGATAATGACAACTATGGTTACATTGGTAACGACGTAACAGTATCAGGTTCAGCCAGCATGAACCCGATGGAGCTTAAATCTTCCGAGAGCCTTACCTCCTACGACGAAAAGGAACGTTCTTCTAAATGGTTTAACCCTGAATTGGGCGATTATCAGACAGTAAATATGAAATACCACGACTACACACATACGCAGTATTGGTATTACATCAAGCCTGTCGATGTTACTACAATCAGCACTGTTGATAAGGACTTCATCCAGTGGACTATCGACAATATGAATCCCGGCAGCGGCCGTACGGTTGGCTACTTCGATTCTGTTGAGCAGACCAAGCAGGGCGGTTACGTTGTAACTTACGATCCCGAGACCAAGACTTACACCAAGACCGATAAATACTCCGACGACCTTACCTTCGCTGAACTGGCTAACTTAGTGATGTACAACTATCTCCACCCGGATGAAGTTGAAGATCAAGATGAGGCTGAAAATGCCCTGGCTAAGCTGCGCGAATGTGTGAAGGATGAGGAATATATCATCCACCCGCGTATCGGTCGTTTCTACGAGATTACTTCGCCTTATGGTTTCTACGATGGCCTGAAACTCCGCGAAACTTATACCGCTAAGTATTACAATGAAATGCAGGGTCAACAGCAGATCCACTTCCTGAAGAGCAATATCGATACCGATGCCGTTACAGCTTTCTGGCGCTTCGATGTTGTTGACAACGATGAATCCGCTACATACAAGGATTCTAATGCTCACCACTACTTCCATATCCGTGCGGTCAACTCTCGCGACGTGCTCCGAAGAATTAACAATACGGTCGTTGCCGATAGCCGTCCCGACGACAACTTGGAAGCCGGTCTGTTTGCCCTGAATAAGGACTACAACCTGAACGTTTACGATGGTTCCGTGCTGCTGCGTAGCTACAACAACAATAAGGAGCGTTCGTATGCCGATGAGGGTTCTTACCTGGGCATCTGGAGTCCGGAAGGTACCAATGATCCTACTGAAGCCGTTGTTCGCTCCGGTTCTGACCAGCGCGTTGAACCGTCCGACTCCGAACAGCCTGTTGGCAATGCCAATAACTGGACTATTACCGAACTGAAGGAAGTGCCTATCTACTTCTGGAATATCCTGACTGATGACACCCCTGAAGATGACAATGCTAACGAATCGGGCAACAAGTATTACTACAATACGTTCTGCTTCCCGTTCACGGTTGAAATTCCCGAAGGTAGCGGCCTGAATGCTTATACCGATGTTGAAGCAACCTCTTCCGATGGTAAGGTTTCCTTCGTAGAAGCAACCAGCAATATTATTCCGGCCTTCCAGCCCTTCGTACTTGAGACAACCAATACCGAAAGCCTCAATGCCAAACTGAAGATCGTTTACGGCGCAGGCGAGGAATATGGCCTCTATGATAAGAAGGATAGATACACCGCTGAAAACTGGAAGAAGATTTGCGAAGATTATGGTATCTCAACCGAATCTCGCGAAGCATACCTCCAGGAGGTTGAAACCGCCGAAGCTAATAAGGAATGGTCAATGACCAGCATCGTTAACCTCGCGCCGTATGCTGAGGGCGAAGCCGGCAAGACTAACACCGAAATCTCGCGTAAGCGCTATCAGACCGAAGATTCTTCGATCGTTGGTAACATTTGCCCGGATCCTCTGGCCGAAGATGCTTCTGCTTACGTAATCCACGATGACTGTGATAACGTTGCAACCCTCGTTACCGAAGGCGTACACTCCAGCTACGAGAATGAAGAGGATGCCCTCTATAGCAGCTCATCTTCCTATGTTATTCCTTGTAACTCGGCTATCCTGATTCTTCCGCAGTCGACCGACCTCTCTATCGAAGACGAAGTTGTTGCCGGTACGGAGAATATTCAGCAGGACGTTATCTTCAACAATGAACCCGAGCGCGATGCTAACGGCAATCTGATCTACTTCGACCTCTATGGCCGCCGCATCACCAACCCCGCTCCCGGCATCTACATCCTGACCAATGGCCGGAAGGTAGTTGTTCGCAACTAACTTGATTGATAATCGCTTAACTATATGTGAAATCCAAGCATCTAAATTAAAGATTTAGATCATATCCTTAACAAGCTCCGGAGTAGCTGCGACAGCTCCTCCGGAGTTTTTTTGCATGGAAGCCCTCGCTTCGCTCCGGGAACACAACAAGGAGGGCGGCTGAGGAGGGCGGCGGAAGAGGGCCGCGGGGCGAATGGCCGGGGAGGGCGGCCTGCCTGGACGGTGGTTGAGGCGGAAGCCGAAACTCCTTTGGGGGGGCGGCGCTGAGCCGCATTTGGGGGGGCGGGGCTGAACTTTTTGGCGGGGCCGGGCGTTTTAAAGGCAAAGAATTCATTCTTCAGCAGGCATTGGTGCTTCACTT
Organism: uncultured Alistipes sp.; assembly: GCA_964514745.1. Lineage (GTDB taxonomy): Bacteria > Bacteroidota > Bacteroidia > Bacteroidales > Muribaculaceae > UBA7173. The sequence goes on along the minus strand of CAZEST010000010.1, from coordinate 23,809 downwards.
GTCTACCATGCTCCCCCCACACATTGGCGTTTTTAACTGTATGTTTATGAAAGGGAATGTATTAGTATTAATGGTGATAGCAGCTGCCTGTCTCCCCGTAGCGATTTTCGGGAAGACAGGCTCCTTTTGTGTTACTAATCGCCTGGATTCCCTGCGGAGCTTTCGGGCTAAGGTTGGTTATTCGGTAACGTTGCCTTCCAGTGAGCGGGAGGTGCATTACGATATCGAGGTCGCTACCGAGGCGTCGACGGCCGATTCGCTGATGCCGGTAACCTACCATCTGAAATGGCAGGTTGAAACCCCGATGGGCCGAGCCGATGGATTCAGCGCTTATTTCGACGGCCATTGCTATCGCTACCGCGACAATCGGTTGCTGGAATATCATTACCAATGGGATTCAATTCCGTTCCTGACGGCAGATGGGGGCGTGCAGCGCAACGGCCAATTCGTCAACTTGCTGCCATGCAGCCTCGCCCGTGAGTTGCGCTCGATGTTGGCCGATACAACTTATTCTGTCACCATCTCCGACAGCAAGCCCTCGGCCGAGTTCGCAACCGATTGCATTGAAATTCGGGCTACGCAAATGATCAATGACTTGGTAGGCAAAGAGATGGAGATTGTTTTGGATGCGGCCGACTGCAGGCCGTTGCTTGTAGCGACGTTGTTCAATCCGTGCATGCCGGGCGAACAGGAGGTCGTTGCTCGTTACAGCTATCCGGCGCCTGATTGCGAGATTCCGGCGGTCAGCTCCGAGGAGGAGTTAATTGCCCTTTATCCCGATACCTTTGAGCATTGCCGCGTAAGCAATTTCTCCGTGGAGAATCTGCGCCAAAGACCTCTGCCGGGATTTGCCCTGCCGACTACTACGCGCGAACGCTATCTCCACCAAAAAGGGGATGACTTCGCCTCTCCGACAATCATCGCGCTGCTCGACCCGACGGTAGCCTCTACCGAGCAAACCATCGCAACTTTACGGCAGACTATCGACCGCCTGCCACGCCAAACAGCCCTGATTCTGATGTTCGTATCCAACGATGTTGACCTTATAGAATCGCTCGCCGGACGGCTGCGAGTTGGGGAGACTTACCTGATTTCGGCCGCGCCGTTTGCGCGTGATTGTGGGGTCAACGCTTACCCAACGTTCCTGCTCTGCGATAGTAGGGCGGTAGTGGCCGACGTAATTATCGGCAGCAGCTCGCAACTTGCAGAGCAACTCCTCCTAAACGCCGCTTTACTGAAGTAAGATAAATCGGAACTGCATCTTTAATTTGACCGTCTTATTGAAAATCGTTACCTTTGCGACAACGTAACAGGTCAACTGTATTTTCATGGGCAAAAAAACTAAAAATTCCGGCAATGAACCGGAAAAGACCAACGCCGCACGTCTGCTCGACAAAGCCGGCTTACATTACAGACTCGTCCCTTACGAGGTCGATGAAAACGACCTCTCGGCTACCCACGTAGCAGCCTCTATCGGCGAAGATCCTGCGCAGGTGTTTAAAACATTGGTGCTGCATGGCGAACGAACCGGTGGTGGCGGTTATTTTGTGTGTGTAGTTCCGGCAGCTGCCGAAGTTGACCTTAAGAAGGCGGCCAAGGCTGCCGGTATGAAGAAGGCCGAGATGATTCCGATGAAGGAGTTGTTGCCCCTTACGGGATATATCCGTGGAGGGTGTACGCCGGTTGGTATGAAGAAGCCGTTCCCAACCTTCTTCCATTCAACCATTGTTGACTTCCCGCTGGTTTATCTCAGCGCCGGGCAGCGTGGCCTCCAGTTTGAAATCGCTCCCAACGATATTATTAGCTACGTTAAGGGCGAAGTTGCTGACCTTATAAAAGAAGATTGATGAACAGTTTCGGTAATAGATTCAGGCTTACAACGTTCGGCGAATCCCACGGCCCGGCTATCGGTGGCATTATTGACGGGATTCCCTCTCGGTGCATTATCTCGCTCGCAAAGGTCCAGCAAGCTCTTGATAAACGCAGACCGGGCAGCTCGGCCCACGTAACTCAGCGCCGTGAGGCCGACAAGCTGCATATCCTTTCCGGAGTGATGGCCGTTGACAGCGAGATGAACCTCTCGGCGTTAACGCCAGATACTGATAAGGTAATCACTTTGGGTACTCCAATCGGGTTCTATGTGGAGAATACCGACTGCCAGCCGGGAGCTTATGATAATATTCGCAACCTCTATCGGCCTAATCATGCCGACATAACTTTCCAAAAGAAATATGGCATACGCGATTGGCGCGGCGGAGGCAGAAGCTCGGGCCGCGAAACTATCAGTCGTGTTGTAGCCGGAGCGTTTGCTTCGCAGCTGCTGGGCGCGCTCGGTGTTGAAATCGAAGCCGCGGTGACTGAAATCGGAGGCGAAGCGGACAGCTCCAAGTTTGATGCTCTGCTGGCTGCAACTCGCGCGGCCGGCGATTCCGTAGGTGGGGTGGTTAGCTGCCGAATTAGCGGCGTGCCTGCCGGATTGGGAGAGCCTGTGTTCGATAAACTCCAGCAGATGCTGGCCGGGGCAATGCTCTCGATAGGGGGTGTGCACGGCTTCGAGTATGGCGACGGCTTCAGCCTGGCCGCAATGCGCGGTAGCGAGGCTGTTGATGCGATAACGCCCGATGGCTTCAGTTCGAATCATTGCGGCGGAATCTTGGGCGGTATTTCAACCGGAGCGGATATTACGATGAAGGTAGCGTTTAAGCCTACCCCCTCAATAGCTCAGCCCCTGACAACTACCGACTTGTCGGGCAATCCTACGGAATTGAAAATCATCGGGCGCCACGACCCCTGCATAGCCCTTCGCGGCGTGCACGTTGTTGAAGCTATGGCTGCAATCGTTGTTTACGATGCTTATCTGATGAACCGATAGGCGTTATGGGGCGGTACTATAAGGAATTTAGCGATTTCCTCGCTGAGCATTTCCCCGGCCGGAAGATGCAAAAGCTGACTATCGACGCCGGATTCAGTTGCCCGAACCGCGATGGTACGCTTTCGCGCGGTGGTTGCGCTTATTGCAACAATAATTCCTTTTCGCCCGGCAGCCGTGAGGGGCGAGTAATACGTCCGATAGCCCAACAAATCGAGGATAGCAAGCTTTTTTTCAGCCGGAAGTATCCCGAAATGCGCTACCTGGCCTATTTCCAAAGCTATACAAATACCCACGGCGACCCCTCAGACCTGCTCCTCCATTACGATGAGGCCCTCGCTTGCGAAGGGGTTGACGGGTTGATTATCGGTACGCGTCCCGACTGCCTGCCACAACCGTTGCTCGACCAACTGGCGCTACGCTTTCGCCGTGGACAGTGGATTATGATTGAATTAGGGGCGGAAAGTAGCCATGACGCTACGCTTGACCGCGTTAATCGGTGTCATACATGGCAGCAAACCGTTGAGGCGGTAGCGCGTATTCAGCAAGCAGGCCTCCCCGTTGGTTTACATCTGATAATGGGATTGCCCGGAGAGAATCGGCAAATGATGCTGCAAACCGTTGAACGGGCTGCCATGCTCCATCCGGCAACTATTAAATTCCACCAACTGCAAATTATTGAAGGTTCAACCCTCGCGCGCCAATGGCATGCCGGAGAGCGCTTTGACCTGTTTACCCCCGAAACCTACCTGCCGCTCTGCTGCGACATCGTTGAGCTAATGAATCGGCTGGCACCAACTACTGCTATTGAGCGCTTTACCTCGCAATCGCCTGCCGATTTGCTCGTAGCTCCGCGTTGGGGCCTTAAGAACTATCAGTTCGTCAACCTCCTGCATAACCTCTTGGCTAAGCGGTAAACGCTGTTGCGAAATCAGCCACATAAATTGCGCTTAAATCACCAAACTTTTCTTTTGGCTCGTATGTTTTACTTATACCATTAGATTATGTTATCTCATGGTATGCTGACAATCCTGCCCAGCATACAGCCAGTAATAATGTAACCCTGCGACAATCCACAAGGTTACATTATTTTAGGTCTTAGATATGAAAATTATGTATGGGGGAACTCTATACGAGGATGGCGCGGAGGATAGCGGTAAGAATAAGGGCATAGAATCCGGCGAGAACATCGTCGAGCATTACGCCCCAACCGTTGGGAACATGCTCAAGTTTGCGAGCGAGCGGGGTCTTTACGATGTCGATAATGCGGAACATTGCGAAACCAAACAGGCCGAGAATACCGGTCATCAGTGGGTCGCCTGCAACGCCTGCAACCAGGCAGGGCATCCAGGTGCCGACAAATTCATCAATAACAACCGTACGCGGATCCTCGCCCCAATAGCGTTCCATTACGTTGGATGTCCAAGCTCCGGTGATGGTCACAACGATTACCAAGGCTAAGGTTACCCAGAACAGCAAGGTCGTCGACATCAGGAACGACAATCCATACCAGATTAATAAGGCAAGGAAGGCGCCGGCCGTGCCGGGAGCTCCAGGGCAAAAGCCTGTGCCTAAGCCGGTTGAGTAAATTACGTGGAACCAGGGGGCTTCCCCAAGGGGATGGTTGTTATTATTGCTCATGATTGAAATTGTTTAACAAATGTGGGCAAACTGATTGCCCTTGTATCGGGTAATTTTGCACTATAAATCAAAATAATAGGCAAAATGAATAGTTTTCTCTCTGTAAATCCGGGTCAGACTTTCTCTGTTGGCAGAAACGATAAGATTTTTGTAAACGTTTCGATTGTAGGTCGTCAGGTTCTGACGATAACCATGTCGGGCATATCCTCGGTTGAGGAATTGATGGATAGCCTGAAGGAAAGACTGGCGGAGTTCGACGGACTGCTAACGGTAAATCTTCGCAACGGTTCTCAGGGAACTGCGGCAAAGCGCGTAATGAGGCTCCGTAAACCGGAATGTGGCCTTCTACGGGCGCAGATGCAGGGGTACGTTGCGTAACAGGAATTCGCGAGCGTCTTCCCAGGGGGTATATATTTCGGTAGAATTCGGCAGTAGGGGAATCGGTTGCTCGTTGAGGTCGAAGCGGACATATAGGCGTCCGGCTTTAGTGCGAGCAAGCACGATTTGCAGATTGGCAGCCATCGGCACGATTTCGAAGTCTTTCCAATGCAGAGCGGTAGTGTCGAAGTAATTGGTCAGGTAATAACATCCCTTCAATTTCATCAGCGACAGCAACGGCATCAGGGTTTCAGCGTGGCCGAAACGGAGCATTACGTTGTACTGATTTTTCCCGTTGGCGGCTTCATCGAGGGTTGTAATTAGGTCAACCAATAGCGGAGCGGCAATGTCGGCCAGTTCGGGGGAGATAGTGGTGGTTGTCCATTGCAGGTAGTGGGAGAGGTTGATGCAGCTCCAGGCATGGTTGGCTTCGTCTTTTGTAAAATATTTGCTCATTACGGATTCCAAGCCCATGGCCGGCAATCCGCGCAGAAAACGAAACATATTGAAGGCTATTTCCTGAGCCTGCTCCGTGGTAAGATTTTTTGCGTAATCGGCATTGAAAAGCTTGCGCGCCGGGGCTGTAGGCATCATTGTTTGGAATTGCATCTGATAGGGTTCTTGCCAGTTGCCGTTCTTTTTCCATTCCAGGAAGTCTTTGTCGTTGTCGAACGGGCGGAGCAACTCCGAGTTTTGTCGGCCGGAGGATGTGTAGAGCTGGATATTGTTGTTGAGGCGGTCGAGTTGGTGGGTAAACTCATACATGCTCATAACGCAACGCGGCGAGTAGGAGCTGATTGCGTTAACTTTAGCATTGTTGAAGAACTTGCCATACTTGCGAATCATACGAGAGGCTATTCCGCGTTGCTCTGCCATACCGAGGGAGTCGAGCGAACCCCAGCGATTGCGCGATAGGTCGTTGACAAATTTCACCAGCTTTAGCAGCTCTTGGCCGGACGCCGACAGCGCTTTTACGGAGTCGGCCGACTGAAGATTGCCGAGCAGCGCATTGACATCTTTGGATGTTGCCGGGAAGCGCGAGCCGTGGCGTCCAACGTGGTCAATGAATAGCGGCGTCAGCGAGTCGGGCAGCGCAGCATCATCCTTAACGGTTGGATATGGCATAGATGTTCCGTCGCATTGCGCGAAGGAATAGGAGGTGTCGGTTGGGTCGGCAGCATTGCAGAAGATGATGCTGACCAGGATTAATGCGATTAATGAGAGAGTTCTCATCGTATGTAATTAATATTTATTATATTTGTAGCCACGAAAATACGAATTTATGTTGACTCCTCAAAATATTAAGGAAACAATCGCCCGAAAAGGGGCTGAAGAGCAGTTGGATGCGATCGACGAGTTAATGACGTCTGCATCAACCGATAAAGAGAGGGCTTTATTGCTGGCCGAAAAAGGGAAAATCCTGTGGCGACTGAATCGCCGTGGGGATGCTATGTCGGCTTATGAGCAGGGCGCGCAACTCGATGCCGAGGGCCCGGCTGCGCTCCTATTGGCCCATTCGCAGTCTATCATGGAGTTCTTTAATCCGGACTTGCTGAATCCTTAGCTCTCGCGGTAGTAGACGCGGCGTACGCGCGGCGATACCGAGGTCAGACATTCGTAGGGGATTGTGTCCAGCATATCTGCCATATCTGTAACCGGATTGTCTGGTCCGAAGATTATTACGGAGTCGCCGATTCTAACGTCGGGAACATCGGTAACGTCGATCATGCAGAGGTCCATACAGATGTTGCCGAGCGTTGGGCAGAGATGGCCATTGACTGCTACCTTCCAATTTCCGCGTCCACAATGGCGATTGAAGCCGTCGGCATAACCGATAGGAACGGTTGCCACCAGGCTTTTGCGGTTCAGCACACCGCGCCGGCCGTAGCCGATGGTTTCGGTTTGTTCCCAGGGATGGATAGCAATGATTACCGAGCGCAGGGAGGAAATAGGACGCAGGGCCGATTCCATGCCGTTGTTCAATACCGGTATGCCGTAGAGCCCGATGCCCAGGCGAACCATGTCGAATTGATAATCGGGGAAGCGGAGTATGCCGGCGGTGTTCAGCACGTGGCGCAGGATTTTGTGGGGGAAATGGTCCACAATCTTTTGCGAGCAACGAGTGTAATATTTCAGTTGGGAGAGGGTATATTCGTCTTGGTCAAGGCAGTCGGCCGTAGCCAAGTGGGAGAATACGGATTTAACTTTTACTCGGTTTTGGCCGTCGAGTAGTTCCAGCAGGGCCGGCAACTCCTCCTCTCGGAATCCAAGGCGGTGCATACCGGTGTCGAGTTTCAGGTGGATGGGGTAGTCGGTGATTCCCGCACGTTCGGCTTCGTAGATGATAGCGCGCAAGGATTCAGTACTGAAAATCTCCGGTTCGAGGTGGTTGCTGAATAGCTGGGTATAGTTCAGCACCATCGGGTTCAGCACCATAATCGGCATCGTAATTCCTGCTCGGCGCAGGTCGGCGCCTTCATCTCCAACGGCAACGGCCAGGTAAGCCGCGCCTTGTGCTTGCAGGGTCTTGGCTAGTTCCAGGGAGCCGGCACCGTAGCCTGAGGCTTTCACCATGGCAACCAATCCGGTTGTGGGCTTAAGCTTAGAGCGGAAGAAGTTGAAGTTGTCGACCATGGCGTCGAGGTTTACTTCCAGTACGGTCTCGTGGGTCTTGGCTTCCAGGCGGTTGACGATGCGCTGGAAGTTGAACGCGGGGCTCCCCTTTACCAGAATTAGCTCGTTGGAGAAATCCGTAGGAGTGGTAGTGGTTAAGAACTCGTCGGTGGATGCATAGCATGCTCCGTCGAAGCCGAGATTGCCGAACTGCTGGGATATCTCCTGTCCGATAGCTATCAGACGACTGACGTTGCGCATACGCAATAGGTTGGCCGCGGCGTGGTAGGTTTGGGCTGAGGCGTTGTCGATGTCTGACAGGATTACGGTCAGCCGGCGAGAGTTGGTCCGGCGGCGATGGGTAAAGTCGAGGGCAATTTCCAACGAGGAGAGGTCGCAGGTATAATCATCGTGAATAATTAGGCTGTTGTTGACGCCGTCGCTTACTTGCAGACGGGTGCCAACCGGTTGCAACTGCTGTAAGCGCTGATTGATTGTAGCTTCGTCGTAGCCCATCTCTTTCATTACGGTCATAGCCGTAATTGCGTTCTCAACTTGCCATTGTGCATTGAATGGCAGGCTTACCTCAGGCTTGTTGCCGAGATGCCATCCAACCAGGTGCTTGCCGGGATAGGTTGCTTTGATAGCGGATTCCAATTCCGCATCGTCGGCAGGATAGATTACCGTAGAGGCATCGCGTGCTAATAGCAGTTTCTCGTTGATTTTTTCCGCGCGTGAGCTGAATCCCTCGTCATGTTCCGAGCCGACGTTGGTAATTACGGTGATATCGGGTTTGATAATATCCGCAAGGGTCGACATTTCGCCGTTACGCGAGATGCCGGCCTCGAAAATTGCAAGGTTGTTATGGTCGGAGAGTCGCCATACGGAAAGGGGAACACCGATTTGCGAGTTGTAGCTGCGCGGACTGCGACAGATACTCCATTCGGGCGACATCAGTGAGCAGAGCCATTCCTTTACCATAGTTTTACCGCGACTACCGGTAACTGCGATTACTTTACCGGTAAATTGCTGACGCTTGCGTGCCGCGCAATCTTGGAGGGCTGACAGCGGAGAGTCTACTTTGCAGAAGGTAGCTTCCGGGAAGTCGGCCGTAGCGAGGAAGTCGTTATCCGTAACGAATACCCTAACGCCCCGGCGATATAATTCGGGGATGAAGCGGTGGCCATCACCGGTTGATGTTCGTAGGGCAAAGAAAACTGTGTGTGAAGCGTCAGTCAGTGACCTGGAGTCGGTCAGTGGGGTAAAATCAGCAGGAATGTTATTGGGGCAAAACATTATAGAATGACCGGTTTTCGAGGAATAATATTTATAGTTGACGGTGGAGGGAGCGGCGGAAGTTGCGGAGGTTGGCAGCAGCCGTGAGGCGCGTCGCATCGGAGAAATATGTGGCGCCAAACTTTTCGTAGATGTAGTCAACGGCAACGTCCGAGGGGTGAACCATGTCGGCTGCGTAGAAGCGGTAGTCGCGCAGGTCATCCATCATTATTTCGTAGGAGGGAAAATATGTGATAAGAGAGGAATGAATTTTCTGAAGTTTGTCGCAAGCTAAAAGCAGGGTAGCTTTGGAAAGTTTGTCGGCGTGAAGTCCGTAAGCTTTATGGCGGATGGGGCTAACCGTTAGAATAACTCGGCGGAGCTTCGGGCAGGCCCTTTGGAGGAGGCTGACCGTTTCGGCCATGGCTTCAACGCAAAGGTCTACCGCGATATCGTCGACTGCAAATAAATCGGGATGCTGTTTATGACAGTTGGCTACTGCCTGGCCGGTGCTTTTAAGCTTGAAGCAGCGAGCCGAACCGAAGGTCAGGATAACCGTAGTAAGCTCCGGCAGTTGGCTTCGCAGTTCGTCTAATCGGCTGTTGACGAAATCCGCAGCGGCTTCGGCCGTAGGCCTGCTGAACATCGAATGGAAATCGAAACTGCGGTATTTCCCTTCATGTTCAAAGAACTGTTGGGGGAGGTAGCGTCGGCCCCTTACCAGGTTGCTTACCGAGTTTAGGATACTCAGAGGATTATATAGCGTACCCATCGGGTTAACTTCAACGTCGAACCCCTCGGCAAGCATCTTGTCGCCGATGTTGTCGGAGAAGCACGAGCCTATGGTCCATACTTTATCCGTGTGGTCAATCCGGCCGGGTTGCTCGTTAATCGATATTTCGGTTCTGAAGTTCATCAGGTTAATACATATTGTAGTCAATGGAGAGAACCTGAAATTCGGTGCGTCGATTAATCTGGTCGGCAGCTTCTGCATCCTCTTCGGAGAGGTTGGATATATATTCAGGGGTCAGCACGTCGCCCTCCTTGAATTGAGGATAGAGGCGTGCAAGTTTCTTGGTAATCGTCTTCGGCCGACTCTTGCCGTAGCCTTGCCATTGGAGTCGGTCGGCCTTGATGCCAACGGAAATCAGATAGTCGATTACCGATTTCGCACGTCGGCCGGAGAGGTCGATATTGTATTCCTCCGTACCGATTCGGTCGGTATGGGAGGCCATCTCAATCGTGATATTTGGGTTGTCGCGCATAACCTGGGCCATCTCGTCGAGGGCCTGCTTGGATTCATCGCGCAGGGCCGCCTTGTCGAAGTCGTAGAAGATGTTGTCAACAACTACCGGCTTGTTGATCGAGGCGAGGATAAAGTCAACGTTGTACTCGGCATCCTCTTCGGCCGTGTCGGATGTGAATTCCTGCTTGGCGTTGAGATAGCCTTTAGCTCCGGCCAGCATTACGTAGCTCACACCGCGTTGCAACGGGAAGCGGAAGGAGCCGTCGGGCTTGGCAACTGCTTTTTGGTTCGACCCATCGTTGCCGATAATGCGAATTACGGCGTTGGGCACCGGCTCTTCATCGCGGTCTAATACCCAGCCGGAAATCCATATTTCCAGGTCAGGCAGAATGAAAGAATAGATATGGTCGTAGCCGCGGCCGTCGCCTCTGTTGGAGCTGAAGAAGCCCGATTCGCCCTCACCGAAGGTGATGCCGAAGTCGTCGGCGGAGGAGTTCATCGGCTGGCCCATGTTCTCTACTTTCCAACCGCCGGAGGGGGTAAGCGTAGCTTTAAACAGGTCGAGGCCGCCGAAACCGGGATGCCCGTCTGAAGCAAAATAGAGGGTGGAATCGGTGCGTGCATAGGGAAACATTTCGTCGCCCGATGTGTTGATAAATTCGCCCATGTTTTCCAGGGAACCTACTTTGTCCAGGAGGTTGATGCGCCATATATCCTTGCCTCCCGAACCGCCCGGCATATCGGAGCAGAAATAGAGCCATTTGCCGTCGGGACTAACTGACGGATGGCCCAGTGCGGCGATAGTGTCGTCGATAATCTCATATTTGACCGGTGCCGACCATTGGGCATCGCTTCGTTGCGAGGTAAAGATTTCAACCGAGGTTGAGGCGTTGGGCTCGCGACGGGCGCGAGAGAGATACATCGTTGTGCCGTCGGGGGTAAATGAGCAGACACCTTCGTCCATTTCGGTGTTTAGTTCTCCTTCAACCGGCTCCGGACGTTGCCATTCGCCTTTTTCGTTTTTCTTGGCGAACCAAATATCCCCCTTTTTCATGCCGGTAATTTCGCTCTTGTTTTCGCCGGTTACCTTTTCGTTGGTAGTAGTGAAATAGAGCACATCGGCGGTAGTGCGGTCAAGGAACATCGGTGCATAATCAGCGCGGCGCGAGTTGAACAGCTTTGCTTGCTTAACGACGTAGCGCGTAGGATGCTCTTTCTGGTTCAGCGCCCACTTGCATCCGCTCAGGCCGCTTTGGGCGGTGCCGGATTTGGGGTTGAGTTTCAGATAATCTTCGTAGGCTTTGGCAGCCTGAGCATATTTGCCCTCTTCCTGAAGGTTCTTTGCCATCAGAAGCAGAGCGGTAGAATCGGGATATTCGTAGCGAATAGCGTTGGCAAAGGCCGAAGATGCGCGAGCGCTCATGTTGAGCTTGTCGTAGCAGAGACCCATCTGATAGGCAACCATGCCACGTTGTGGGCGTTCTTCTTTCTTGGTCAGCTTATTATAGATTTTGCGGTAAGTCTTTTGAGCCTCAAAGTATTCTCCACGGGCAAATTGCTCATTGGCGGTAGATAGCTTTGCTCCACCGCAACTCGACAATCCGCCTATCATTACTACCATGGCAACCACTATAGCGGCAACTTTGGTCAAGGCTTTACTGATTTTGTTTAATTGCATACAATATTAACGCACTCGCGCGAGTAATTCGTATTTTATTGCTCAACTTTTTTTGCATCGCAACCACCGCAGTTGGAGCATCCGTTGCAGGTTAGACGATTACCGCAGGTTTGGCAATGGTCGCGGAAGAACGGCTTGTAGGTCTCGATTGGGGTAGACTCAAACAGCGATGGCTCCGGCGAATGTAGGCGAAATTCCAAAGGACGTCCCTGATAGCTTAATCCCGACTTATAGGCTTGGATCGACTGCTGGCGCTTGTCGGGAATGTGATAGGTTTTGCCGTCCTTAACGAATACCGTTCCGGTCTCGATGAAGTTAAACGTTACGTTGAATTGCCTACATTCGTCGCTTAACTGTTTGACCCATTGATAATCGCAGGGGCGCGCGCCATCGTAGTTTTCGCCTCCGCAGAGCACCTCTTCAATCTTTCCGCCGGAAAGATACGGCGCCAGGCTGACCGGCCCGATGTAGGGCGCACACATGCAACCGCGATGCTTGGCCGGAGTGTTGAGCAGGATTGGCAGTCGCTCATCGGCCCGGCGCTGATTTTCGGTTGTTACGCTGAGCATTACGTTTTCGTAGCCGTCGCCCCAATCGTCGGGTAAGCATTGGCCGATGCGCGATGCACGTTTTGTAAGCAACCTGAACGATACGTCGGGGCGCTGACGGATAATTCGCCAAGCCTCGTTGCGCCATTGATCGGCCTCTTCAACGAAGAAATCGGTAGATAGACCAACGTAGAGGCTCATCCCCGACGGCAACTTGAAGCTACCATCGCGTTTGCGACGCAACGGAAGGTCGAAGTTGGCTGTGCGGTAAACGCGTGATGTGTCGATTCCTCGTTTTTTGTCGAGGAAGTACATATAGCAGTGTTGGCAGCCTTCGCTGACCTTGCTACAGCCATGCCAGGGATTCCAGATTATCATTTATTCCAAGGTCAGCGAGCGCGAGGCTACGTAGGCCGACAGGAATTGGCGGTATGAATCTCCGACGGGGATTTCGTGGGTTACAACGCCGTCGGCGCTGCGGTCGGTCATTATAATCTTGTTGCGCTCTATCGTATGGATTTTCTGGAGGTTTACGATAAAACTGCGGTGAACTCTGAGGAACTGATTGGCCGGAAGATTCTTCTCGAGGGCCTTCATGCTAAGCAGGGTCATGATTGAGCGGGGCTCTCCCTCAACAAAGATTCTAACATAGTCCTTCAGCCCTTCGATATAGAGAATGTCTGACTTGCTGATTTGGCGCAGGCGGTATTCGGTTTTTACGATAAGCGAATCGGAATCTTCAGCGAAGATGTTTTCGGCAGCGTTTTCGTTCGGCTTATTCTGCGATGAAGCCAGAGATAACAGTGTGTCGTGGCGGTGCACGGCCAGGTTAACTGACTCCAAAAATTCCTCGTAGCTTACAGGCTTTAGCAGGTAGTCAACAGCGTTTACCTTGATGCCTTGGATTGCATAGTCTTGGTAGGCCGTTACGAAGATTACCATTGTTTTAGGGGGCAATAGCTTCGCAAACTCCATACCGGAGAGCTGTGGCATCTGTATGTCGAGGAAAATCAGGTCAATATCGCCGGAGGAGATTAGGGGAAAAGCCTCTTGAGCGGAGGTATATATTCCGACAAGCTCAAGCAGCGGCGTACGTTCGGCATAATTGCCGATTAGGTTTCCTGCCAAGGGTTCGTCGTCAATGACGCAGCATTTTAATTTTGTCATAGTTTTTCGGATTGTAGTGGAATAATCAGTTCTGTGGAGAATACATTGTCGGTAAGATTGGTTGTTATCGACGCCTTATTGCCGTAGATGAGCAGTAGGCGTCGGCGCAGGTTTACCAGACCTATACCGCCTGATTTTTCCGTTTGGTCTTTACTGGAATTCTGGTTGGTTATAATTTCATCCGTTTTTTGATTCGGCTGACATGTATTTGCGGTTTTGAAAATTACCTTGTTGTCGATGATTCGTCCGTCGATTGAGATGCGAGCGCCCTGGCTCCCTAAATTGCAATGCTTAAAGGTGTTCTCTACCAGCGGTATGAATAGCAGGGGCGCAACTTTGTAGTGGCCCATATTTCCTATGTCGAAATAGGTTTCAAGGGTAGTTGAGGGGGAGAGTCGGAGCGCCATCAGCTGGACGTAGCTCTCAATGAATTTTAGTTCGCGCTGAACTTCAACCTCGTCGCTGTTGTCGTAAAGGACGTAGCGCAGGAGCGAGCTCAGTTCGTGGACGGCATTTTGAGCCTTGGTAGGTGATATTGCAATCAGAGCGTAGATGGAGTTAAGCGTGTTAAAGAGGAAGTGGGGGTTGAGCTGGCTCTTCAGATGCTGTAGCTCTTGTTGGCGGCGAGCAGCCGTTAGCTGTTCAGCGCGGCGCGAGAGGTTGAGCCAAGTGTCGCTCAGGCGCATGGCCAGGCTTAATGCTATCGTTAGGATGAGCATCATGAAGTCGCGCGAGAAAATGCTGAGTATGTGGCCCCAGTCCTGGCCGTGATGTCTGTGAAGAGGGTGAGGCGGACCGGATAGGCCGGGTGAGCTCTGCTGTATGCGCCAGGCCTCGTCCCAATAGGGTTGCATCCAGTTGGAGATTAACCAGAAGAGCGTAAGCGAAACGGCTACGGTAAGCACGTTATAGCCTATCAGTCGGCCTACGAACCATTTGCGTTGCAGGTTCTTGCTGATTATCAGGTAATAGTTGATATAGAAAACGGCGATGAAAATCAACGCCTTAACGTATATGCCTAATTTTAGCATCGGTACGCTCTGAAAGGGCTTGTCGGTAGTAGTTAGTATTTCCGGCAAGATAATCAGCATACCGATGATGATTATATGAATAAGATATTTGATTGACAGCTGGCGCCGGGTATGGCGCTTGGTCGGCAGTTGCAATATGTTGTCGTTGATTGACATTGGATTAGTTCTGTTATTTTATAGCAGCTTCTTAGCTGCAAATTTAAGTCAAAAAGTTCATCTGAACAAATCAATTTGGCTATAACGTAGTTTTTTATTAACTTCGTAGGTCGGAAACGATTTAAAAAATCATAACCACCCTTAAAATGCAAAGTTTTACACTCAATATACGTCATCAAATACGTGAGTTCTCCAAGCCTTTGGTTATGGGGATTCTGAACGTTACTCCCGATTCATTTTTCAGCGGGTCAAGGACATTGCAGTCGGCTTTAAGTAGTTCGGTTGGGAATCGCGATGGCGTAAAAGCAATGGCGCAGCGTTTGCTCGATGAGGGAGCCGACATTATCGACATCGGAGGGTGCTCTACGCGCCCCGGTTCCGATTCTGTTTCCGAGCAGGAGGAACTCGAACGCGTAAGCCTGGGTATCAGCGTTGTTCGCGAACTTTCGGCTGACGTGATGATCTCGGTTGATACGTTTCGCAGCAAGGTTGCCGCCCGTGCGGTTGAGTGTAGCGCTGATATGATTAATGATATTTCGGCCGGACTGTTGGACGAACAGATGATTCCAACGGTGGCCGAGCTGGGGGTGCCGTTCATTATGATGCATATGCGCGGAACGCCCGATACGATGAACTCCCTGACGGATTACCCCGATGGGGTGGTTGCCGGATCTGCATCCGAGTTGCAAGCGCAGATTGTAAAAGCTTCGGCTGCCGGTATAGCCGACATTATTCTTGACCCCGGTTTGGGTTTCGCCAAGACCGTAGCCCAAAACTACGAATTGCTGGCCGGCCTGCGCAGCTGGCAGCAGTTGCTGGGCAACCGCCCGATGCTGGTTGGCTTGTCGCGAAAGTCGATGATATATAAGTCCTTGGGAATTACTCCGGCCGAGTCTCTGCCGGGCACTATTGCGCTGAATACGGTAGCGCTGGAGCAGGGTGCTGCTATCATCCGAGTCCACGATGTAGCTCCGGCGCGCCAGTTGGTAGCGGTTATGGATTGCTTCCCGTCGTCGACAGATTTGTAATCCGGGTTCGCGACCTCAAAATTATGACTTTTGAATTATTATGATTGAATCTTTTGGAATAAAGGATATACTGGATATAACGATTGTAGCCCTGATGCTCTATTATCTCTACAAGATAATGCGCGAATCGGGTACGATTAATATCTTCTTCGGCGTATTGGCCTTCATAATCGTGTGGGTCGTAGCTTCCGAAATTTTAGAGATGCGACTGATAGGCTCTATTCTGGATAAGTTTATGAGCATAGGTCTGTTGATTCTTGTCATAATATTTCAGGATCAGATTAAGCGCTTCCTAGTTGAGTTAGGCTCCAAAAAGCGATGGAAATTCTTAACCTCGATTTTCCATCATCGCAAGGATGGAGCCGGCGAGGATTATGATCTCCATACGCGCGTTATGCCTATAGTTTATGCGTGTATGGCTATGGCTAAGTCTAAGACCGGGGCCTTGATAATCATTGCGCAGGATATCCCGTTGGAAAATTATGAGAAAACCGGCGATATGATTAATGCGGATATTAACACACGTTTGATAGAAAATATCTTCTTCAAAAATTCTCCGCTCCATGATGGCGCGTTGATTGTCTCCGATGGCCGACTGAAGGCTGCCGGATGCATATTGCCCGTAAGCCACGATACGGATGTGCCGCGCTCGTTGGGCTTGCGCCATCGCTCGGCTCTGGGCATCTCGCAGGCTACTGATGCTTTCGCAATCGTTGTGTCGGAAGAAACCGGCCATATCTCGGTTGCCTATCGTGGCCGCCTCTCCGTAAACCTTTCCTCCACCGAACTCGAAAACCGGCTGTTCTCCCTCACTGTTCCGGTTTAAAAACCTATTCAAACCAATTATTAACATTTAGAACCAACCTTCCACTCTCCTTTGAAATTTTGATTTTGATAAATGTGAATTTATGAAACCACAATATTATCCTGATAATGTAATTGAGATGTATCAGCGCTCGTTCCGCGAGAATTGGGATATGCCGGCTCTGACCGACTACGGTTCATCGGAGGTACTGACCTACGGTGACTTCGCGCGCCGAATTGCCCGCATACATCTCTGCTACCAACTGATGGGCGTAAAGCCCGGCGATAAGGTAGCTCTCCTTGGGAAGAATTCTGCTACTTGGGTAACCTTCTTCATGGCTACCATCACTTACGGGGCTACCATCGTGCCGATTCTTTCGGACTTCAATGCTCATGATAGCCAGCATATCGTAAACCATTCCGAATCCAAACTGCTTATCATCAGTCAGACCGTATGGGAAAACTATGATTTTGAGCAGATGCCCGGATTGCGTGCGGTTATCTCGTTGGAGACTCGCCATGTGCTGGCCGAACGTTCTGCCGAGGGAGAGGCTTCGCCCGAAAAAGTCATCAAGAACCTTACGCGCAAATTCCGCTCTACCTATCGCAGCGGCTTTACACCCGAAGATGTTGTCTATCCGAAGGTTGATAAGAACGCTATGGCGATTCTCAACTATACCTCCGGCACAACCGGTTTTTCGAAGGGCGTAATGCTGACCTACGACAACATTGCCGGCAACGTTGTTTTCGGCGCGAACTCCAAGCTCCATTATAAGGGCTCTCGCGTACTGTCGTTCCTTCCGTTGGCCCATTGCTATGGTTGCGCATTCGATATGCTGACGCCGATGGCAGTAGGAGCGTTTGTTACGATTTTCGGCAAAATGCCTACACCTAATTTGTTGCTGAAGGCAATGGCCGAGGTGCGCCCCCATCTGGTTGTTTGCGTACCGCTTATTGTTGAGAAAATCTATCGCAAGCAGATCGTGCCGATGATTACCCGTAGGGCTATGCGCTGGGTGTTGGCCGTGCCTCTGCTCGACCGTGCTATCTATGCCAAGATTCGCAGCAAGTTGATTGAGGCCTTCGGAGGTTGCTTCGAAGAGGTGATTATTGGAGGCGCACCGCTCAATAGCGAGGTTGAGGCCTTCCTCTATAAAATCAAGTTCCCCTTCACTGTTGGCTACGGTATGACCGAGTGCTGTCCGCTGATTAGCTTCTCTAATTGGCGTCAGTTCCTGCCGAATTCTTGCGGCCAAGTTCTGCCCAATATGGAGGCTAAAATCGTCAGCGACGATCCCGAAAATCATCCGGGTGAAATCTGCGTTAAGGGTCAGAACGTTATGACCGGCTATTATAAGAACCCCGAAATTACGGCTCAAACTATCGATAAGGATGGCTGGCTACATACCGGCGACATGGGCACCATGAAGGATGGCCATCTCTTTATCCGCGGTCGCTATAAGACGATGATTCTTTCGGCTTCGGGCCAGAATATCTATCCCGAGGAGATTGAGGCTAAGCTGAATAATATGCCTTACGTGAATGAGAGCTTGGTAGTTGAGCGTGGCAAGGGGCTGACCGCCCTGGTTTATCCCGATTACGACCAGATGGATCGCGACGGGGTAGATAATACCAAGCTTACCGAACTCATGGAACTGAACCGTCAGGAACTCAATTCGCTGGTTGCTCCCTACGAGAAGATTGCTCAGATAGAGTTTGTGCCTCACGAATTTGAGAAGACTCCTAAGAAATCAATCAAACGCTATCTCTATAACTCGTAGTAGGATGGCTATTAACCTGAATACACAATCACAAGAGAGTCTGCAACGCTTGTTGCAGACTCCCTTGAATTTGCCGCCGATAGCATTGCAGATTAAGCGCTGCGATGATGGGTTGGTGCGTGTATTCGACCGCTTGCGTAATAAGTTTGTTGCTCTAACGCCGGAAGAGCGCGTAAGGCAGCATTTTGTTGACTATCTAATTAATAACTATGGCTATCCGGCCTCATTGATGGCTAATGAGATAGCCTTGAAATTTAATGGGCAGATGCGCCGTTGCGATACGGTGCTGTTTGCGCGTGGCGACCTTAGTCCGCAGGTTATCGTGGAGTATAAGGCCCCGGAAATTGAAATTACGCAGAAGGTGTTCGACCAGATTGCTCGCTATAATATGGTGATGGAGGCTCGCTTGCTGATTGTCTCCAACGGTCTGCGCCATTTCTGTTGCCTCTATAATAGGCAGTCGGCCGACGGGCCGACCTATCGCTTCCTTCGCGACATCCCCTCTTACGCCGACCTGCAAATGCTGTAACTTTTGACAGCAGTCCCTGCGTTGGTTATAGTCCCTGCTTTTGTTGCAGTTCACGGCAAATAGATTTCATCCTTTGCAAAATAATAACGGAGCGCATCGCCTTGATTGGCCGATGCGCTCCGTTGTTATATGGGGTATTTTGGAATCGTCAGGTTCCTACGTTGGATTAGCGGATAGCTACTTTCTCTGCACGGTTGCCCTGAACGCGGATGTAGAGGCCGGCAGCGGGGTTGGCTACGGGCTGGCCCTGCAGGTTGTAATAAACAGCTTCTGCGTTAAGGCTGTCGGTTGCTACGTCTTCGATGCCTGAAGTTGTCAGGTTGAACACCTGAGTAGCTGAATAGCTGTGGCCGTTGGTAACAGCTATCGAGATTGTCTGATCCTTGCTCAAGCTTGTCATATCGAACATGTAGGAATTGGTGTCCGTATCAATGACCCATCCTTCCGAGTCTTCGGTAACCGTAGTCATTTCGTCGGTTGCTACGATGCGTGCCGGAGCGTTGGCTGAAGATGCGCCTGAGATTAGGTATTTTACTTGGTGACCATTCTTTACAGAGAAGCTCAGCGTTTCATTGTCCTTTTGTAGGTCTTTGATTACCGGAGTAACCCAGCTCCAAGTTACGTTGACGCTTTGGATATAGACGTTATTGCTTTCGGGAACAATTTCAACCGAGCTTGCAAGGTTGCCTTCAGGGGCGGTCCAATATGCATTGCCTTCTTTAACCTTGAATGAGCCAACTTTGTCTTCGTTGCCTTCAACGATAGTAGCTGTGCACTTTTGGGAGAGCGTGCTGTAGACGGTTGAATAATAAGTGCTGGCGCTGTAGCCGATTACTTCAACCTTAGAGATACCCTTAACCTCGCGGTCGCCCACAATGGTAAGAGGATAGCTTTCTGCTGTGATCAATACGTAATTGCCATTGTTGGTAACGTCGGTTACGCTGCCTTCTGAGCTGATCATGAAGTTGTCCTTCTCGAACATAGTCTGCTGGTCATCATCGGCGCTGAAGGTAAATTCAATTGTGCCGGTTTCTACTTCGGGAGTGTCGTCGCCGTTATCACCGCTATTGTCGTCGTCGTCGGTGCCGAGCTTGTAGAGCTTAACGTTGCGTTCGGTAACAAAGCAAGAGAAGTATGTGCCACCGTAGTTGAAGCAGTTTCTGGCGCCTTCGTCATTGTTGTTAAACTTGATAAGCAACTGACCGTCTTCGGCAAAGTCGAATGAGCTGATTTCGCCGGTGTTGGTGTAGGGTGTATTGGTCAGTGTAACATCATTGCTGTTGGATGAGTTTGCCGCGAGGTATTGACCTTCGAGACCGGTTTTCAGATTCCATGCGTTGTCGTCAGAGTCGAAGAGGAAGGTTACAACGTTTACGCTTGTCGCACCTTCTGCCACTGAGAGTGTATTGCCATCCTTGGCAAAGGCCGTAGTCGGGAAGAAGTTCTTGTTGTTGTACTTACCCATGATTACGTCGTCCTTGTAGTTCGCAATCAGGTATTGCGCACCGTCGGTCAGCTGTTTGGTAGAGGTTACAAGGGTGTAAACTACCGGAGTACCGATTGTATACTCAGCTGTTGCAACGTCGCTATCGGCATAGTTTTCGCGAGTAGCTTTTACCTTCAGTGTTGTTGCTTCGTTGATAGTCAGTGCGTCGGTATACGCTGCGAATTCGTTGTCGCCGAAAGCGTAAAGAATGGTAGCGTTGTCGGTTGCGCACGCAACGGTAACTGCTTGGCCTTTAAGCACAGCATCGGAAGAGATTGACAGTGTAGGGGTTGCGACAGTGGCGTAAGCCAGCGTAGCACTTGCAATATCCGAGGAAACCTCGCCTACATAAGCGATAGCCTTAACGGTGCAAGCTTCAGAGATGCTAAACGGAGCTTCGTACTTGGTAGATGCCGCTGTAGGATCGTTGCCGTCGGTGGAGTAATAGATAACGGTGTTATCTTTATTGTCGTCGTCGGCAGGAGTAATAGTTACCAGGTTGCCGTCGTTGGTAATCTTGGGCGCATTGACAACTACAGCACCAACTTCCTTCAGTACATTCCAGGTAATCTCGATAGAAGATAATTGGCAAGTCTTTTCGCCGGCAATCGCGATATACTCGTATTGTTCCGAAAGAGAAGAAAGGTCAATCGTTACGGGGTTGCCTTTGCTTAATGTCTTAGTTGCAAGCTTTGTGCCGAAGCAATCGGTTGTTGCGTCAGACTGCAGACCTTGTTTATAAGCAGAGTGGGAACCGTAGATAGTGATATCGCGTTCGTAATCATATCCGGAATATTGTGTTAGGGTAACGCTTTTTACATAGCCGGGAGATGTTACGGTTACGATACCACCGCCTTTTTTAGATGAGCTTTCATAAGGACGCATTCCTATGTAATCTTTGGTGCTATTGGTATTAATATAACCGCTATATTTAGCACCTACAGTTTGGTCTTCATACTTATATTCTCTATAACTGGTACCTGATACGCCAAAGGTTGATACGGTCAGCGTGCTCTTCATTGCAACGAAGTTACCAAGCTGATACGATTGAGTTGCGGTTTCGCTGTCGCCGTAGTGGTCAGCCTTGGCGAATGCCTTGATAGTGGTAGCCTCGGTGATTGTTAGTGGAGCGGTGTATTCCTTCGCCTCGGTTGCGTCGTTGATGTAGTAGTAGATTGTGGCGCCTTCGGTTGCGGTCGCAATGGAAACTGTTGTGCCGGGTTCAACGAAGGTGCTTGCAGGGTCGAATGTAGGAGTAGCAACGTGGAGGTAGGTTACATCCAGGTTGGATACTTTAGAAGGATTGCCATCAGCATCGTAAGCGATAGCTTTTACAGTGCAATCCTGGGTGATGTAGAAGGGGGTAGTATAGGGCGTGGAGACCTTGGTAGGTTCTGAGCCGTCAACGGTATAATAGATAGAGCAATTTTCGTCGGCCGAAAGAATTACTTTGTTGCCTTCAGTGCTGATAGTTGGAATGGTAACCTTTACGGCGGAATCTGTAACGGTTAAGGTATAGGATGCAGATGCGTCGTTGTAGGTAGTGCTGTTGCTTATTTTTGCCCAAATCTTTGTTTCACCTTCATTAACCAAGGTTACTGCGCCGCTCTTTGAATCAACTGTTGCAACTGCTGTGTCGTCGGAGCTGAACACAACTTCCGAAGCAGCGTCTGCAGGGTCAGTCGACAGCGAGGGAGCTGCGAAGTCAGCACTCTTGGCAGCGTCGCCGGTAGCGGTTGCGCTGCTCCATGTAAGGGTTACGTTAGTTTTTGTTGAGTAGGTTACAACAATGTTCGTTATTCGCGCTTGTGCTTGACTGCTATTTTCCCCGTTTTGGATTGTTGTAGAGGAAAGTGAGGTGGTTGCAGAGGTCGGTGTAATTGTCCAAACGTTGTTAGAACAGTTGGCAGACCAATTTGTAGCAGTAAGTTTGCCGTTATTGCCGCTGTTAGTGGTGATTTTGATGTTAGATATAACTACGTTTGTGTTTGTGCCCGATACGGATAGCGTATTCCCTCCGTAGAATTTAAGATATGTGCTGCTTAAAGCGGGCGCATTTGAGCCACCGCCTTTGGCAAATGCCAATGTTATGTCGTTGTTTGTAACGCTGGTTAGACTGGTACTTCCATTAATTTTTGAAGAACTAATACTGAAGGTAGCTTCATCGGCGTGCGCCCATAGGACGGCGGAGCAAAGTACCCCCAGCAGGAGTAGTAGTTTTTTCATAAATAGGGTTATGTTAGAGATTGGGTGATAGAAATCCTATTTGGTTATGGATTGTAACTATTTACTACGTATGAGTTTTAGTTAAAGTAAATGAAGTATTTCTTCGCAAATTTAAACAAAAGTTCACAGATATAGAGGCTTATTGCGTTAAATAAACCTAAAAGGGTGTGTTAAAGTTTCGGTTGGAAATCTGTGAGTTATTATCTACTGAGCACGGCGGAAGGCGGCAATACGCTGCTTGAAGTTGCGACGCAGGCAGTCGCTGTAGACCCACGGTTCGATGCCGTGGTAGTCGCCAACGTTCAGGATATCCAGTATGTTGGGTAAATAGCTTCCGTCGAATCCGCTTAGTACCAGTACTTTATATTCGGGCGAGAGGGTTACGGTAATCGTGTCGTTGAGGATGGCAGGGGTTGCATCGGTGCGCCAGTTTACGGGGTTGATACACATGGTGTTGGGGCTGGATACAACGGCTTTGACATATTTTACGTCGGAAACGGAGTTGTAGCAGATGGTCACTCCGGTGTCGGTTGAATCTTGTGCGGCTTTGATTGCCGGACATTGGGCGAGGTCGTCGGGCGTAACTTTGTAGCCGAGCACGTAGGCAGCTACGAGGCGCGAGCGTTGCTCCGCGGTCAGCACTTTCTCCAATTCTACTACGGATTTAGCCCCTTGGCTGAAGCCGGCGAGGATGAAGGGGCGCCCGTTGTTGTAGTTGTTGATAAAGCGGTCGAAGGCGGCCTTTACGTCAGTGAAGGCTACTTGGCTATAGCGACGGTTGATAGTGTCTTCGTTGAGCGTGGCCCAAGAGTCGAGCGTAATATGGCGATAGTGGGGCGAATAGAAGTTGTTGCCGTCGGCCATGTAATCTGCGGCGGCGGTCATCTCGATTTCGATATCGTCGTGGTGCTTTTGAATTGATGGATCGGCATAGTGGCTGGTGAGGCCGTCGGCCGTTTGCCAGTCGTATTCCCAGGTTGACGGCACGTAGAACACGTCGGCTCCGTTGCCGGTAGAGTCGTTCAGCTCGATGTGCCAGTTGGCGGCATCCGCATAGTTGGGGGCCAGCGGTACGTAGACCTGTTCCGCCGGGGTGTTGATATCCTCACCGTTGCAGCCGACTGCCAGGCATCCGCCCATAGCAATTACGGCAATATATAGCCATCTCTTTTTCATTACTTTTCCAATCAAGAATCTGTTTTTGACGTATCTCTCTGTTAATCATGCGTCAACGATTAGATTTCTGCTGCAAAGATAATACTTTTTTGTAATACTTCGGAGGATAAAACCCCGAAATTTTGTAATACTTCGGAGGATAAAATCGGCGTCCGTAGGCCGCCGATTATGGCTCAA
>CAZEST010000009.1:0-26695 GCA_964514745.1 uncultured Alistipes sp. | reverse complement strand
GTCGAAGTATGTGCCGTTTTCGCGTTCTTCGAGCACTTCACCGATGCAGAAAATCGGGGTAAGGTTTTCAGCGAGGGCGAGGTTAACCTTTGTCTTGAGGATTTCTGAGGTTTCGCCGTAGTATTGACGACGTTCAGAGTGGCCAAGGATTACGTAGGTAGCGCCGGTAGAAGCTACCATGGGAGCAGAAACTTCGCCGGTGTAAGCGCCCTTTACGTGGTCAGCGCAGTTTTCAGCACCGAGGCCGAGCTTTGAGGAATCAATTACAGCAGCAACTGAGGCAAGATGGGTGAAAGGTGTGCAGATTACAACGTCACACTTTACGTCAGCGCCCTTAAGAGCTTCGTTTACGTTCTTTGCCAACTCAACGCCTTCAGCGAGAGTAGTGTTCATCTTCCAGTTACCTGCTACGATGTTCTTTCTCATAATTATTTTGGGGTTTATTATTGTTTTAATCTGTATTATCGTTAAGATTGTCAGGAGCTTCTTTGTCAGAGCACTCGCTTTCAGTCTGCAAATTTACGGCTTTTTTTTGATAAAAAGATTTAATTCGTGAATTTATGGCTAAAAACAAGCTCTGAAACAGGTAGAGAATCAGCAAGAATACGCCAAAGACGAGGGTAAGCAACCTCAGCCAGCCTCGCGGAGCCGCCGCCATTTCGCTGAGCAAATCGTTCCCCGAAGGCCCTGCATCTATGATATCGCTGTCGATAGAACTGAGCGTATATTTCGAGGTAATTACGCCATCCTCCAGCTGTACCAACGACATCGTACCTCTGACGAGTTCCTTCAGCTTGGTGTCGTCAGCGGCATATACGTCGTAAGATGCCATCGAGACATCTTTCCAATATTCAATTCCGCGGCGATCGGCAGCAATCAGACACTGCATCTTTACGCCCGACGTATCGGCCCATTCCTTCAATTCATTTAAGAAATAGGTATAGGAGATATCTACGCGTCGGGGCTCGGGAATAACCAACAGCAATTCCGTACCGATGCCGGTTATGGCATCCTCGGTAGCCTCATCACCATTTTCATCGTAAACCAGGAACTGCGCTCCGCCGGCTGCATCTACTGCAAAATCGGGCAACGGCTCTATTCGGTCAACAAACGTCCAGGTTGAATCGGGCAGATTATCAATAGTGAACTCCTGCTGCTCGCCGTTGCGCTCGTAAACGAACTTCATTTCGGCTGCTTCGTCAGCAGTATCCGCCGCCTCCGTGTCAACATCCAAGATCTTGCTTCCTACCGGATATGGACGGAAATCAATCATCGGCTGGACATTATAACCATAAAGCGCTACGATAACGAAGTAAAGCGATATCCACGCACCAACCATCCATTGAATTGCCGGCTTGTAGACTCCATTTTCCAGTTTAGGATTGTAGATTAGCAGCAAAACCAGGAAAGCAGTCAGCACCAGGTTCTTGACAAACGTAGCGCTATTGGATAGTACCCAGAAATCGCCGAAGCATCCGCAATCGGCTACCGGAGAGGCGATTGCGATATATGCCGTCAGCGGCAACATTACCGCCATCTGTAGGGTCAACGCCAACGGCGCAACGCGCTTGTAGCACCCTGTCGCCAGCATGAAACCGAAAACAAACTCGTAACCACTAATGAGCAACGCTGCCATCATGATTAGCGATCGCGGTTGGTGCATACCCCAAACTGCCAGGTATTCTTCAATCTTAAAAATAAAGCCCCAGAGGTCAATCCCTTTCACGAATCCCGACACTATGAAAACCGCTCCGGTCAATATCCGGAGTAGCCACATAGTTGGCGCGAACCATTTGCTTGCTACGAAACGGTCCTTCGATTCCTGTTGTTTTTCCTGATTATTCACGATCTATTTCTGCTGCGGCTGGTCATCGCTGGCTGCTGCCAGCTTAATCAAGCCGAAAATAGCGTAGTTGATCATATCCTGGTAGTTAGCATCAATACCCTCCGACACCTCCGTACGCCCTTGATTGTCTTCAATCTCCTTCGTACGCATTAGTTTCATCAGAATCAAATCGGTATAGGAACTGACGCGCATCTTGCGCCATGCCTCGTTATAGTCATGGTTCTTGGCAAGCATTACCTTGCGCGTTGCCGCCATGTGGGTGTCATAGAGCGACAAGGCTTCCTCCGGCGAGATATCTTTCTTATCGGCATAGCCCAGTTGCAACTGGATTAGCCCGATAATGCCGTAATTAACAATCGCACGGAAAGCATCATCGATAGGTTCATCAACGAGGCTCTCCCCTTTCGTTTCAAGCGACCTGATTCGATCGGCTTTTATAAGAATTTGGTCAGTAACAGCCGTTGGGCGCATCAGTCGCCATGAAGCTCCGTAATCGCGAAGCTTTGCGGCATAGACCTTCCGACACTCCTCGATAGCCTGGTCAAACTGGCGTTCCGTGCGAGGGAAGTCGGGCACCCTGCTAACTGAAGCGGGGTCAGATGAGATTTTCATGTGATTAATTTTTTCACCACAAAGTTACAAATTTTTCCTGCATTATTCTTACTTTTGTACTGAAATGGTACATTCCGACAAAGAAACTGCTCAGATGCTAACTCGCGGGCTTACGGCCTACGGAGTTAGCCACGTTTTTTCTTCTCCCGGCTCGCGCAATACGCCGCTTATCCTAGCCCTGGCGCGCAACCCTCGGATAAAGGTAACCCCGATTATCGATGAACGCCAAAGCGCATTTATCGCCTTGGGATTTGCACTGATTAGCAGGCAACCGGTTGCCCTGGTTTGTACGTCGGGTACCGCCCTGCTTAATTATGCTCCGGCTATCGCTGAAGCCTACTATCGAAAAATTCCACTAATAGTAATCAGCGCCGACCGACCGACTATCTGGCTAAACCAAGACGACAGCCAGACGCTACGCCAACCGGGGGCTCTCGCCAACATCGTTAAAGCATCCTATTCGCTCAAAGGCGAAATATCAACCGACGAGGAAGCCTGGTTTGTTAATCGCCAGCTCAACGAGGCCCTGCAAACGGCCCTCGACCAGCGCCCGGGTCCGGTTCATATCAACATCTCTTTTGCCGAACCTCTAACGATTGACTCCGACAGCAACCGTCCATGCTTCAAGGAAGATTTCTCGGGCGATTTCGTTCCGGCTACCCCGTTGCATTACACATTCAACCGGGTAGACCTGGTAAGGCCCTCTGAGAAATTAGACACCGAGACAGCTAAACAACTGGCAGCATCGGTCTCTGGCAAACGCGTGCTGATTGTTGGCGGATTTTCGCAGCCATCGGGCGAAGTAAACAAGGCCTTCGGCAAGCTTACGCGAATGTCGAACGTTGTTGTAGTTGCCGACGCATTGGCTAACCTGAACGCACCGCGCATAGTTAGCCGTCCGGACTTGGTTATCGATGCAATCGCTAACGATGCCGACTCGCAACCGCAAATTCTCCTTACGTTTGGCGGAGGCTTACTATCAAAGAAACTGAAGGCCTACCTGCGCCGTACCCCCTTTGAAGAGCATTGGCATATCGGCGACAACCAGATGCTGATCGATTCCTACTTCTCTTTGACGCGCAGAATCGAAATCAGTGAAGAGAACTTCTTCCCTCGGTTTGCCAACGCTATGGCCTATATTGAGCAGGAATTTCTATCCTCCGAATCGAGTGCGTTCAAACGTACATGGCTCCGCCTCTACTCGGAAGCTTTATCCGGCGAAGCAACTCGCCTGAACGAGGCTCAATGGTCAGAAAAGATGGCCGTATGCAAGGTTCTTGAAGAATTGCCAACTACATGGAATCTCCAACTAAGCAACGGCCTGACGCCGAGACATGCTGTAATCGGCGACGCAGAAAAGTTTCACCGACGCGACTGCAATCGAGGCGTTAGCGGCATAGACGGCTCGCTATCAACCGCCCTCGGTGCGTCGCTGGCCTACAACCAACCTACCGTATTGCTAACCGGCGACATGTCGCTTACCTACGATATCAGTGCCTTAGCCTCCCCCCTGGTCAGTCCGTTGCTGAAAATCGTTGTCATCAACAACCACGGTGGCGGAATCTTCCGCAAAATCGCAACTACGCGCAACCTGCCCGAATTGGAGCAATATTTTGCATGCCAACAGGCCACGACCTTCGACAAGGTAGCGGAAGCAACCGGCTGGGAATATCTGCGCGCAGATTCGCCGGAAGCGCTCGCTAAGATGTTGCCGGAATTCATCCAATGTAACAGCCGCCCAATTTTACTCGAAATTATTACTCCATCAAACTCGCAATAACCCCCTGATTATGTCACAACACTACGATTGGAAAACCATCAAGGAATACGAAGATATCCGTTTTGAGCAACTCGGCGGTATCGCTAAAATTACCATTAATCGTCCGGAGGTTTACAACGCTTTCCGTCCGCAAACCAACTTCGAGATGCTCGACGCCATGAACTATTGCCGCAACACTCCCGAAATCGGCGTAATAATCCTGACCGGAGTAGGCGACAAGGCCTTCTGTTCTGGGGGCGACCAACACTATAAAGGACAAGGAGGCTACATCGACGCCGACGGCACACCTCGCCTTAATGTCCTCGACCTCCATAAGGCTATCCGCTCCATTCCGAAGCCGGTAATCGCAATGGTCAATGGCTACGCTATCGGTGGAGGCAACGTTCTAAACGTTGTTTGCGACCTCTCGATTGCTTCGGAGAACGCACGATTCGGCCAGACAGGGCCTAAAGTAGGCAGCTTCGACGCTGGCTTTGGGTCATCCTATCTCGCTCGCTGCGTAGGCCAGAAGAAGGCGCGCGAAATCTGGTATCTCTGCCGCCAATATACCGCTCAAGAAGCGCTCGAAATGGGTATGGTTAACGCAGTTGTTCCCTTGGAACGCCTTGAAGACGAAACCATTGAATGGTGCCGAACAATTCTGCAACGCTCTCCGATGGCCATCCGCATGATTAAGCGTGCGCTCAACGCCGAACTCGACGGGCAAGCCGGCCTGATGGAATTTGCCGGCGATGCAACGCTGCTCTACTACCTGATGCCGGAGGCTCAGGAAGGCAAGAACGCATTCCTCGAAAAACGCGATCCCAACTTCGAACAGTTCCCCAAATTCCCGGGTTAATGTTAAAAATTAGCTGGGAAAAATATATCCTAAAGTTTCGCGAACGGGCAATTACCTCGCGCAACTCGATGCTGGAAAAATCAACCTGGTTGCTCCGCATCCAATCCGAGCAGTTCCCTAATGAGGAGCTGCTCGGGGAGGTTGCGATGTTCGAAGGCTTAAGCCTGGAGGATACGCCAAATTTTGAATCGCAGCTCAACGAAGCCTGTTGCCGAGCATCGCAATGCGCAACTATCAACGAGGCCCTTGCCTCGCTCCCCGAGATTTCGTCAATTCGCTTCGGTTTTGAGTCGGCGATGCTCCGTGGAGGCCTCTACCCTACCGGTGGTCGAGAGCAGCCCTGGCTTAACGGCCAAGAGGGAATCCGTATCAACGGATTAGTATGGATGGGCGACAAGCCAACCATGCGCCGACGTATTCGCCAAAAATTGGAGGCCGGTTTCCACTGCGTAAAACTGAAAATCGGAGGTATAAATTTCGATGACGAAATAGATTTGTTGGCCGATATTCGCCGAGAGTTCTCTCCGGCCGACATAGAATTGCGCCTCGATGCCAACGGAGGCTTCACGCCTGAAAACGCATTGCAACGCCTCAACCGTTTGGCCGAGTACGAAATTCATTCCTTAGAGCAACCCATCAAGCCACGCCAATTCGAGGCCATGAACCGAATATGCCGCCTATCGCCAATTCCGATTGCCCTCGATGAGGAACTAATAGGATTTAACAGCGACGACGAAAAGCGCCATATTCTCGACGCAATTCAGCCGCAATACATTATCCTGAAGCCATCGCTTTGTGGCGGTTTCCGCGAAGCCGACCGATGGATAGATCTTGCCCGGCAGCAGCAAATTGGCTGGTGGGCGACCTCAGCTCTGGAATCCAACATCGGCCTCGAAGCAATCGGCCGCTGGACCGCCTCCAAGCAACCCGCCGACGCCAACAGCCAAGCCCCGACCAAATTCATGCCACAAGGCCTCGGTACCGGCAACCTCTACACCAACAACATTCCCTCGCCCCTCACCCTACTTGGCGAACGCCTCTGGTATATCCGCTAACCGCCTTGACGATGTTCCGGCATTAGGCCCTATTCCCTCTCGCACAGCTTACACCATGCCGCTATGAACAAACACGCTACTAAAGGCATTATACAAAAAGATTGCTACACCGGATGCAGCAATCCTTATCAAGAAGTTTTACAAATAACAAAAGTTTTATGCCACACATCGACATTAAATGCTACCCGAAACATCTTTCTCAGACAGAGTTCGAATCATTTATCATCGAACTAACGCAGCTAGCCGAAAAACATCTGCATGCCAACGAGGGCGATATCTCAATCAATTATACTGAGATTCCTGCCGACCAATGGAAAGCGCTGGTCTGGGACCGCGAAATCCTTCCGCAGATGAAACACCTGGCCAAGAAGCCCGGCTACTGCATGTAGGCTCGCAATTATGCCTTTTCGGGGATGGAGGAGAGGGCGCAAGCGAGCTGATCCGGACAGGATGTAGGCTTGCCGTTACAGCTGATACCCTTCAGACGAGAAATTACGTCTTCAACCTTCATCCCTTCAACCAAGCGGCCAATACCCTGGAGGTTGCCATTGCAGCCCCCGGTAAATCTAACGTTCTTAACAACTCCGTCTTCGACGTCGAAGTCAATCAATCGGGAGCAGGTGCCTTGTGTGCAATATTGATATTTCATTATGACATGTAAAGTTTATAGGTGATTAATAAGGAGGCGCAAGGCCAGGAGGGTTGCCTTATCTATTATTTCAGAGCGAGGGCCCGAAAGGTTGTAAAGCTCGGAGAACGTACCGCGAGGCGTTACTACCGCTGTCCAAACCGTGCCTACAGGTTTTTCATCCGTACCTCCACCCGGGCCGGCTATGCCCGATGTAGCAACAGCGCAATCGGTAGCGAACACACGGCACGCTCCTTCAGCCATCGCGCGAACAACGCGCTCCGACACTGCACCATCCGATTCTATAACGGCCGCATCCACACCCAAGACAGCTGTCTTGGCAGAATTGGCATACGTAACCGCTCCCCCGTTAAACACGTCAGAACTGCCGGCAACGAGCGTAATCTGATGAGCAATATTGCCGCCGGTACAACTTTCAGCGGTGGCCAGCGTTAAGCCGGCATCGCGCAGCGCATCGATGAGGTCGGGGGCTATTTCCTCAAGGTCGCGAATAATAAACGGATCCATATTTTTGATGAATTAACACATCTCTATTACCTTAGTATATAGCGTAGCGCCGATTCAAATCTCTCGGCTACATCGTTACGCGAGCATACGGCGCAGCATCGTAGGGGCAGAAATCTCTGTCGAGATATTTGAACTGTCCGGCAATAGCGATCATTGCGGCATTATCGGTGGTGAAGGCTCGTTTCGGAATGAAAGCCTCTAAACCGTGGGCCTCGCAATAGTCGGCTACCGCTTGGCGCACACCGGAGTTGGCTGATACGCCACCGCCGATTGCAACCGTCTTAACGCCGGTCTGCTTCACGGCCTTATCGAGTTTATCGAGCAGAATATCGATAATCGTCTTCTGCAGCGATGCCGCAAGGTCTGCTTTATTCTCCTCAATAAAGTTAGGATTCAGCTTAACGTTGTCGCGCAACGTATATAAGAACGATGTCTTCAGTCCGCTAAAGCTATAGTCCAGACCGGGAATATGAGGTTTGGCAAACTTGAATTTCTTTGGATCGCCCTCAGCAGCCAGGCGATCGATATGAGGTCCACCGGGATAAGGAAGGCCCATAACCTTCGCACACTTATCGAACGCTTCGCCTGCAGCGTCGTCGATAGTCTGCCCTATTATTTCCATTTGGTTATAGCTCTTGACAAGGACCAACTGGGAATTACCGCCGGAAATCAGCAGCGTCAGAAAAGGAAACGTAGGCACGCGGTCATCAGCATTCTGCTTTACGAAATGGCTCAGGACATGGCCGTGGAGATGGTTTACCTCGATAATAGGCTTCCTTAATCCCAGCGATAAGCCCTTGGCAAACGACGTACCAACCAACAGCGAACCTAGCAGACCCGGGCCACGAGTGAAGGCAATAGCATCGAGATCATTGCGGTCTATTCCGGCCCGTTTGATTGCAGCATCAACAACCGGAACGATGTTCTGCTGATGAGCACGCGATGCAAGTTCCGGGACCACACCTCCATACTCTTCATGCACGCTTTGCGAAGCAATAACATTGGAAAGCAGCAAGCCGTCGCGGATGATGGCGGCCGAGGTATCGTCGCATGACGACTCAATTCCGAGGATTGTTACAGACATATTGTTGAGGTTATTTAATAGTCAGACTGGATTTTAGGCTTAAAGAGCGTTGGCTTTTTAAGTTAGTTGCAAAGTTACAAAAAAACGGGGATTTAAATTGCTGATTAGAGCCACTTTTGCGCGAAGCGCTACATAATCGTGTTTAAAAGAGGGCAACTAAATTATCAAAAAGAAGCACAAACTATCCATTTTACTATACAATACTATTATAAAATCGCTTAAAATTTGCGCAATGAAAGAATATTTGCAAAAATAATAACAAAATGTTTGGTGGTTAAAAAATAAATACATATCTTTGCGACAAGTTGATTAGCTCGATAGAATATTATATATTCATGGATTTTACCACTTTTTTTATATGTTTCAAAGGCATTGAATGATTAAGATGAGACCCATTATCTATCTAATAATTTTGGTGTAATGAATAAATTACTCTTCATCTGATTTAATATTCCAACCGGAGAGGTCGTGATGACTTCTCCGGATTTGTGTGTATATGTAACTTTACGTAAAATTCGGGCCGAATTGTTCGGCTCGATTTTATGTTTTACAACACATTTGTCAAAATTCTGTTATTCAGCATGTTTTGAACGATTTAAAGCAAATTGCACACTTGAAGGGCAAATGTGCAATAGATTGCTTTGCGAGGGTTTAGGATATGCTTAATTTATACTAAATTAGTTTCAGATATTTAGTAGTTACACAAATTTTCATGAGTAAATACTTGAAATTTGTGTGCATTTTATTCTAATTTTAACCACAAAAAAAGTATAATTTAGGAGTGCAGAACCGAAAATTTTTCCGAAATTTGCAATATACAATTTCCCTATACAAGGGACGATTCTTTAATCCTAAGTTATGACTTCAATTAAATCTTTCCAGGAACTGATTTCTGTACTGAAATCTACCAGAAAGCAACCCAAAGTTGCAGTTGTTTGTCCGTATGATGAGGGAACATATGGGGCTGTTGCATTGGCCCTTGAAGCCGGTTTTATCCGAGGCGTCTTAATTGGCGAAAAATCAAAAATCGCCCCGACCGGCTTGGCCGATAAGTACCCTGAACTGATTGAAGTCGTAGACGTTGCCTCAACCTCCGAGGCAGCCCATGTTGGCGTTAGCCTGGCGCGCGAAGGCAAGGTTGACGTACTGATGAAAGGTCTGATCGGCACCGACGAACTGCTCCACGCAATCCTGAATAAGGAGACCGGTATTCTACCCAAGGGACAGTTGCTGACCCACATTACCGTCAGCGAAATTCCCGGCATGAACCGCCTGCTGTTCTATTCCGACGTTGCCGTTATCCCATATCCAACGCTGGAGCAACGCGAAAAGATTATCCGCCTCGACCTGGATGTAGTTCGCAAATTCGGCATCGAACGACCTAAGGTTGCGCTTATCCACTTTACGGAAAAAGTCAATCCCAAATTCCCCAACTCAGTTGACTACCAGACGATCGTAAAGCAAGCCGAGGGCGGCGAATTCGGCAACATGGTTGCCGGAGGCCCCATGGATGTAAAGACAGCCGTTGACCTCCACTCCGCCCAAGTAAAAGGTATTAAATCGGAAGTATGCGGCCAAGCCGACCTACTGATTTTCCCGAATATCGAATCGGGCAACACATTCTACAAAACCATCTCCTACTTCGCAAATGCTGAGATGGCCGGAATGTTGCTGGGCCCGACCGTACCCGTCGTACTGCCCTCACGCAGCGACTCTGCGCAGAGCAAGTTTAACTCACTGGCTCTGTCAGCTATTACCTCAAATTGTTAAACCTATATTACTGATGAAGATATTAGCCATTAATCCCGGCTCTACCTCAACGAAAATTGCCGTTTATGAGGATGCTGCCCCGCAAATGACGCATACCATTCGTCATTCCGTTGAAGAACTGTCACACTTCAAGCGCGTCATTGACCAGCTCAATTACCGACGTGAACTAATCGTGAAAACACTCGCAGATAATGGTATTCCGATGGAATTCGATGCCGTTATCGGACGTGGCGGCCTGACCGCTCCGATTCCCGGCGGAGTATATGAAGTTAACGACGAGATGGTAGAAGCGATGTATGCAATTCCGCGCGACCACGCCTGCAACCTCGGTTCATTAATTTCGCGTGAAATTGCATCAACAATTCCCGGTTGCAAGGCCTTTATCGCCGACCCCGGCATCGTTGATGAATTGGAAGACGTAGCGCGCATCACCGGTTCGCCGATTATGCCACGCATAACAACCTGGCACGCGCTCAACCAGCGTGCTATCGGCCGACGTTTTGCAAAAGATTACAGTCAGTTGAATCCGTCAACTCCCAAGAAATATGAGGACATGAATCTGATTATTTGCCACCTGGGAGGCGGTATCTCAATCGGCGCTCACAAGCATGGCCGATGCGTTGACGTAAATAATGCCTTTGACGGTGAAGGCCCGTTCTCGCCCGAACGTGCAGGAACGCTCCCCTCAGCCTCATTGATTGACCTTTGCTATTCAGGCCGCTATACGAAGGAAGAACTCAAAAAGCGTATCAGCGGTAAGGCCGGGTTAGCAGCCCATCTCGGCACGGTCTCCATTCCGGATATCGTAGAGCGTATCAACAATGGCGACGAACATGCCGAACTCGTATTGAACGCAATGATTTACCAGATTGCCAAGGCTATTTCATCATTGGCTCCGGTATTGGAAGGAAAGATTGATGCCATACTGATTACCGGCGGTATCGCCTACTCCGATTACGTTATCAGCCGCCTGACCAAGCGCATCAGTTTCTTGGCGCCTGTACATATCTATCCAGGCGAGGACGAACTGGAAGCTCTGGCTCTGAACGCATTGGGCGCCCTTAGCGGCGAGCTCAAAGTTCAAACGTTCCATATTCCGGCAGCAACAAAGGCCGTAGCCCACACGGAGTCAACTCCGCTCTGCGCCAACTAACAAAGAGACACCTACAAATCAGTTATTGACATAAGAACTATTTTGGAGTAATCCTCCTCAGTTTCCCGTTGGGAGTGAGGGGGATTTCTTGTATGCGCATAATTGCCTTAGGGCGCTCATAGATAGAGAGATTTTCGCTACAAATTTCGTAGAGAATCTCGTCAGGCAGCGGATTATCTGCCTCAACGACAAGCGTTACCGACCTACCCCACTTAGCATCCTCTACCCCAACAAAGTAAAACCTACCCGGAATTTTATCAGCTAGTTTCCGCTCAAGTTCTTCAGGGAAAATCTTAACACCTCCGGAGTTAATAACGTTGTCGGCACGTCCGTGCCACATGAACTCCGTTGCAGAAACCAAGTCTACAATATCATTAGTCTGCAGCGAGCCGAAACTATATTCCGGAGCAATAATGCTCAGACACTGACGAGAATCAACAGAGAACGTAATACCGGGCATAGCACTAAACCGGCTGTCGCCCAGCCTACGCAGGGCGACATGGCTACAGGTCTCAGTCATACCGTAGGTTGCAAACAGACATAGCGAGTTCGGAGCGATGGAGAGCAGTTGCGGCTCTGTCTCGGCCGACAGCGCAGCCCCACCGATAATAACGTTTCTTATTCTATAGAGATAAGCCGGCGGATTGGATAGCAACACTTCGCCTTGCGAAGGGACAATAGGGAGCAAATCAACAACGCCGTCAGCAATATACTCCACTACGGCTTTATTATGCCAGAAGTCGTTGGAAGGTTTGCAGAAAGCAACTTCGCAATCAGCCTCCAAAGCTCTGACCAGCATCATCTTGCCGGCAATATAGTTAACAGACAACGGGCACAACAGTCGCGATTCAGCTACTATACCAAAACGCCGGTTGGTAGCCACGGCCGACACCAGCATATCACGTTTTGGCAAGCGAATCTCCTTAGGTTTACCCGTTGAGCCGGAAGTATGCGCCACGATAAACTCCCGTTCATCGCGCCATTCTGCAAGAAACGTTTCAACCGCCCTGCGGCTATCATCCTCAAAAAAACGAACTCCAAACATCTATAGCTGTAGATATAATTTCGTTGCAAAAATACGCTTTTTCCGACAGCTAAACAAAAAACTGCCGGCTGAAACATAATTCAACCGGCAGCCAATTTAGCTGTATAAGGTTACTATCCCAACGGGATTATTTCAGAAGAGCCTTCATCGATACGGGGGAAACACCATCGTTCAGTTCGATGACATACATCCCCTTGCCCAAGCCTGAAATATCGAAGGACCGGTGGCCGTCAACACGTTCTTTCAGACAAACCTTGCCATCCAAACCGTAAACAACCAAGATGCCGTTTCCTTCAACCTCCAATAAGCCGGGAGTATTATTCGAGAAGCTCAGACATTTTTCAACGCTGACAGAGTTGAGCATCGAAGTTTGCTCTCTTGAGATACGAGCAATCGTAGAAGCCTTCGTCCCGTTATACTCTGCCGTTACGGTCAGCAATGCGCTTTGGCCACTGCTCTCAATACGTTTTACGGACGACGGTTGATCGGCCGGCGCGACAGCAATTTCAAAGATACCATTGCTGATTTGATTTACCGTAAAGTAATTATTGCTAAGCGAAGCATCGTAAACTACCAGGTTCTTATTACCATTCAGCTGCGCAATCATGGTGCTGGCATCGAACAGGACAGACGCATCGTCTGATTCCGCAGGGAGCTTAATCTCTACATTGTCCGCACCAACCAATGCCAAGTTGGAATTATCGGGGTAAACCAACATAGCCGGGAACCAGTAAGAATCCTCCAACGTTACGGTATTTTCGATTTCGCCGGTAGAGGGATTGACAAAGTGCAATCTATTGTTCTTGTTTGCTTTGCCTGCGCCATCCTGATTCGTGGTAAGAATCAACTGATTTGAGATTGGATCCATGCCAATACCCGTACCATAAATTACCTCCGTCACATCGCCCGGCAGAGTTACATACGCCTTAGTATATTCGCCGGTGGTAAAGTCATACTTACTTACGGTAGTAGGATTGCCCCAGAAACCAACAGATGGCAGATAGTAGACGATATCCTCGTCGGGGTCGCAAGCGATTGAGCCGCTACGCCATGCCCCCCATGTTGATTTAACGCAATCACCATCCTCAATATCTATTGTTTCGGTTTCGAAGGTAACAGGGTTAATCTTGATAAACTCGGCATTGCTATCGGTTGTAGCTGCATATAAAGCACCTGAGGCAGTTACGAAGAGAGTCGTCACTGCAGATGTACCGTCAATTACCTGCTTCAACTGATCTGTGGCGGTATCAATTACGTAAACGCCTTTATTTTCCACTGCAGCAAATACGTAGCTACCATAGCGAAGCATATCGCCAACCTGACTGCTAATACCGTCTATTTGGT
Organism: uncultured Alistipes sp.; assembly: GCA_964514745.1. Classification (GTDB taxonomy): domain Bacteria; phylum Bacteroidota; class Bacteroidia; order Bacteroidales; family Muribaculaceae; genus UBA7173. Next base: position 13,012 of record CAZEST010000009.1, on the reverse strand, counting down.
CACCTATTTCAAGGTTATCGATATCGAAGACTGCAATGCCATCGCTACCTCCGATGTATCCCTTAGAGGGAGACACACCAACAAATGCGCGACCATCACCGATGTTGCCTAATGTCTCGAACGCAGCCAGACGTTCCATCGTCGACGCATCAGCTACAATCAGTCGGCCACCGGTTTCGTTATACTCCTGCTTGCTCATGATGAACATCTTATCGCCAAAAATCTGAGCATACTGCGAAGTGTTGCCCAAGTTGTAACCGGGATTCTCGGCCTGGAACACGCGATAGAACACCTTATCGTAGTCGAAAGAGTAGAAATTGATACTGCTGGAATTATGACCAAACCAATCCTCGTTCAAGATAAAGAACCCATTGGTATAGTCAACATCTTCAACGATTTCATCATCATCTGTGTCATCTCCACCAACAACAGATGCTGCCACGATTTGCTTGATATCGCTAGGCATCATATTCACCGCGAAATTCCATGCATCCCAGCAGCCATCAGTTAGAAAACGATTGCTTATTCCATACATAGAATATGACCAATCATCGTATTCTTTATCTACGACCCAATAGCTCCAATAGCCTAGCACATACCATCCGGCTTGCCAGTAGTCTTCTTCATCAAGAGCCAAGAACGAGTCATAGCCATACGATTCAGGGCAGATGTAGATACCATCTTCGTCCGGCTCCACTTCCTCCCCGGTGTCGCTATTTACAACGCCGATATTGCCATCGCCGTTAGCATCCCAACCGATACCGCCGATTGCGTAGCCCAAATCAGTGTATTCAACCATGATATACAAGCGCGGATCGCTTTGGGCAATCGCACTGAGCATGTCGTAGCCCGTGGCTTCACCGTCCCAGCGATAACCGAATGCGATAGCGTTCTCCTCGCCATCAACGTTCCATTGCAATACGAGAGCAGCTTGGTTTTCGCCCTCACCGGTCCAGTTAACAATGTCATCGAAGCCAAAGTCTTGCGAAGCAACTTTCTTAGGCAACGATTGTACTGTTGCTAATTTTTGCAACTGTTCGGTAGAAATGTTGGGATTTGCATAATGGATGCCTTGCACAGTCAGCTTGCGCTGTGGCTCCTGCTGCTGCGCATTTATCCGCGTGGCAATCCCGGCAACCAGCAACAAGCCGACGCCCATTAATAGGATTTTTTTCATTAGATTGGTATTAAATTATTTAATAATTTTAGTAGTTTTTCCGTTCTGCACAACGATATATACACCCGGCTGGAGAGACAAATCCGAGAGCTTAACGCCGGAGGCAACCAGCTGTCCGGCAATAGTATAAACCGTTGCGATATCGTTGACCGACGGCCGATCGGTATCAACGCTATTTACGCCTGACTGCGCATCGGGATGCAAGTCGAGGCCACCGCAAACCTCCGTAGATGTTTCGCCCAACCAGCCGCAATATTGATTGAGACCGGTATAGATCTTGATGAAATCAATCGATGGGAGATAGACACTATTGCCATCGGCATCTACAGCCCAATCAATCTTAAAACCTTCATCCACATCGTTGGGCAGATTATCTGCGTAGCCCCAGTCGCTAAAGTAGAGCACGAAGTAGGGCGAACTATCCGACCCTATATTCACTCCGTTTTTACCCAAGCGCGTACCGCTGAATGTCAAAGTTTCATCGTCGATCCATTGAGGCCAGTAAGACTGTGAGTGATAGACATTGCGCATTACGTAGCCCGATGGTTCATCAGGATCATTGGACGTCCATTTGATATAAGTTTCATCATTGATTGACGCATCTGTAGCCGAAGGGTCCTTTGTCTTATTTTCATCAGGACGATAGTAGGTAATCTCGTAATTATGGAAGGTGGTTGAGAGATTGTAGTCGCTACCTGCAAGTTCATACCACTGGTCGTTGGGGATACCGTCGCCATTTGTATCGGCCGACACCATTACGATACCCGGTTCGCAGCTGCCCCCTTTAGAATCGAGATCGGCAACGAAGGCATTTCCAAAGATTTTAAAATCATATTCGCCCTCAACATTGACTATCGGATGGTCAAATCCAACAACAACATAGCCGCCATAAGCGCCCAAACTAATCATGCCCGGGCGTTCTTCGCCACATAGCTGCTCGGTAACCCTAGCCAGCACATCCTCCTTAGTCTCCCCGGTTAGATACTCCGGGATATCGTTTACGAACTGCCCGGGAGCCGGCACGAAGTCGTAAACCTTCGATAAGTAAGGCGATTGCGCCGACAACGTAGTGTAGAAGGTTGTTAGGCCAACAACTGCTAAGAGTAGAGTTTTTCTCATCATTAGAGGTATTTTGGTATATATAGTAGATTCTATTATTCGTTATCAATAGTTTGTCCGCGGAAAGCGAAATGAGCCGGTATGTCGCCGGTGCGTACGCTCCATTTTCTTACGCCATCAGAGGAGTAGCAATGCAGGTAACCGGGATTAACATAATTGCGTGCATCCGTAACGTAGATATCCTTGCTGAAAGGATTTACGGCTATTCCATAAGGCACTCGGATATCCGATTCCGTGCCATCAGTGATAAAGTTGGAGCTAACCTGCTCACACGTTTCCGTGTTGACAATAGCGTAGGCCGGAGTTGACGACATACTGACATAGCTCCATGCGTTAGAGATAATGTAAAGCGAGTCGCCCTGCAGACACATATTGCCAACCGGGATATCATAGGTATGCTCCATGCGCTGCTTACGCGTATCATAGCAATATAGGCGCGAAGGATTCTCATAATAGTCGCCACGCGAGGATATCCATAGACGGCCATGACGATCGGCCTTAATGAGTTGCAGATTGATATCTACAGTGATTCTGCTCTCTTCGGTAAAGTTGTCGATATCTATAACCGAAACCGTATTCTCATAATTAGGCACCATATACCCGCCGGAGTTGGCTACATAGATTTTCCCTTCAACGATCTCCAGTTCATCCGGTTGGAAACCAACGATGCAGCGATCTACAACCTGCAGCGATGCCGTATCAACCTTTGCAACGTAGCCTTTCTGGGTATAGTTAGGATTGATTTCTACCGGCCCGGCATAGGAGGTTACATAGGCATATCCCTTATAGAACTTAATATAACGGCAATTCGGGATGTCAATCTGCCCGATTCGATTCGTAGTAGCGGCGTCCATTACCTCTACCTTATTTGAGCAGTTGATAACTGCATACAGTCGCGAACCATATATAGCAATATCGTTGCCGACGTCGCCCAATTCCTTAGCGACATTCGGATTGGCGTTACCGTAAATATTGCGTGTATAGGTACCGGTCGAGAAGTCGTAGTAGTCCAGAGTTGACTTATTTGAGCCCATGTTCCCCTCATTTAACAGGTAGAAACCATCGAGCGAAGAATACTCCGGAGTTGTTACGGCAACCTCCTCCGGGATAAAGATTATATCATCCTCTCGGCATGCTGTTAGGCTAACCATCAGAGTAGCCAACAATATCTGGGTTATTCTCTGTAGCATTATAGGTCGAATCTAAGGATGAAACGATAGTTGCGTCCGGGCATCGGGTAGTTGAGAATTACCTCATACTGCTGATTAAACAGGTTATTGACTTCGAGCGTAGCCTTAAACCGGCAGACACCTAAACGGAAATTATAGGAAGCGGAGAGGTCGTGGGTATACCACGGCTGTTCGTAGTTGGCCAGGATATTGCTGGAGTTATGATAGCGCTCCCCGGTATAGATAAAACTATAATTCAGATTAAAATCCTTACGCGACAGGGCTACCACGGCCGAACCGCTATGGCGAGGAATATAAGCTATTTGGCCGAGATAGGTGCCGGCCGGCTTATCGTTGTCGGTCGGGTCGGAATAATCCATAGCGCGCTGATAGGTATAAGTGAATCGGGGTTGCAAGCGAATATCTGCCGGTAAATGGATGTCGGCGGCGGCCGTAAGGTCTACGCCCCAGATTCTAACCTTACCGATATTCATCATCATCCAGCGGTATTGCCCACTACCCTTCGGCACGGCGATAATCTTATCGGTAATGATATTGTGGTAGCCGTCAGCACTCAGTTCAACGTTAATCCACGATGACGAGCCCGTGGTAAGCGTTGCCCCTAAGTCATATTGCAGGGCACCCTCCGGGCGCAGGTTGGCGTTGCCAATATCTGTATAATAGAGGTCGTTAAAGGTTGGCATTCTGAACACCTTCTTTACGAATCCTCTAAGGTTAAAATCGCGGTTCTCCCAGGGTTTATAGCTGAGGAATACGGCAGGCGTCCAGCGCAGATAGTTATTCCGGCGTTCGCCCAAGTTGGTAGCGCCGGTTATGATTTCCGAGCGGTCGGCCACATAGGTCATCAGCAAGCTGGCCTGCGCTTTTATGGGATGACGTCGCCAAGCGGTAGCAAGGGCTGCCATTACGGTATTGCGCTTGGGCTTTGCAAAATTTACCAAGTTAGATTCCAAGCCATTCCACTGATAGTCGACCGAGAGGTCAACGTCCCAGTCCTTCATAATCTCGTAGCAATGGGCTGTTGTAACGTAGATTTCGTCTTGGGTAAAACTGTTGTCGATATACATCAGCGTAGTGTCAGGGTTCAGATAGCGCATTTTATCTATGGCCCACTTGAAGTTTACCATCGCCCTATAGCGATCGGTAACCTGTCGTTCCCACGTGCCTTGCACGAAGAAATCCCTATCCCACTGTCGCTGAGAATTTTTCCACACATTATTCACTATAGCGCCGGGAATACCTCGCTCCGAGTCGTAGTAATAAACCTTGGCATACCAACGGTCTTTTTCGGTACGTCCGAACAACGCTCCCTCGGCTCGATAGGCCGTAATGTCGCCATTCTGACGCACTGCGGTTGTATCCCAGGCCACGGTGCCATCGCTGAACATTTTATGATAGCGAAATTTATATCGGCCGTTGGCCTTGGTCATTTCGCCACTTAACGACATCGAAACCGTCTTTGAAAGCTTATACTCTATACGAGCCGACGGGTTAACCTGGCCGAAGCTACCGGTACGGAACGTAGCGTTAAGATTCAGGCGCTTGCCGGTGGTAAAGCGCGGACGACGTGTTCTGATATATATCGTACCGGCCGATCCGAAATCTTTTGCATTCTGGAAGATATTACTTTTCTGGCCGTTATAAAGCGAAATTTCTTCAATATTATCCAAGGAGAATTTCCCCAAGTCAATCTGACCGTTCTGCGCATTGCCCAGCTGAATACCATCATAGAACACCCCCAAATGGTTGCTGCCCATACTGCGGATATCCAACGTCTTTACGCCGCCTACGCCGCCGTAATCCTTCAGCTGAACACCTGAAAAATATCTTACGGCGTCAGCAACGCTCTGTGAATTGAGGGCCTGAAGAGCATCCCCCTTCAAGGTCTGCGTGGGGATGACCTCTCGGTTGGGGTCATACTTGCCATAGACTACTACCTCGTTCTTGGCCATCATTGACAACGTATCGGTTCGCTCGTTGCTCCCCTTGGTTGACACAGCAACTTGCGCACTGACATCAAACGATGTCAACGCGTACACGATGCATAACCACGATGATACGAGCGCTAATAATCTGCGTAACATAATCCAATAAACTACCCCGGATTCCGGCCACGCAATAAGAAAGCCGTCTCCAACTCAGAGACGCTCTTGCTACCACGGTTCTAAGGCTCGAAAACCGATGCTTAACATAAACTGATTTCTTGAGATATTCCGACTCAGTCTCTAATCAAATTCCGCCTTCCCAAAGATATAGCGTTCTTCAGTGGCATTATGGAATTGACTCTGTTACAGCCTTCGCATCCCCGGCATCAACTTCTCCGGCTTGCGCGCGATGGGGCATCACGATTGTTGCTCCCCAATAGCTGTTTTTGGCACGAGACTTCACGGCAGCGGCCCTGTTCAGGATTCTCACCTGATTCCCTCGCCTGAAATCACTGCAAAGTTACATCTTTTCCCCGTAACTACAAAGTTATCTTTATATTAATTTACGCGCCCAAAATCGGCAGTGGACTGCGATTTTGGGCGCGTTTATATTAGCCGGTTTGTAACCGACTGCTTAGCGCAGGCAAGATTAGTTGGCAGCAGGTTCGAGGAGAACTACACGGTAGTCTTGAGCGTTAAGCTCCTTCATGAAGTTCTGTACATCGTCAACGGTGATTGACTGATAGAGTTCAACTGCACCATTCATGACATCTACACCATTAAGAGCCGTACCACTCATATTTCTCAACCAAGTATCGTTTTTCTGCAAGCCTTCGTTAGCTTGTTTTACCATGAATTCAACTACCTTAGCGAGTTCTTCCTTGGTTATGTTCGACTCCATATTCTTATATTCCTTCTCAATGAAGTCAAGCACCTGCTCCTTCATTTCGGGCTTCATCGGGAATGCACTGCGAACAGCAACATTCTTCTTGGCCTGACGATCCATTGAACCGAAAGCATAAATAGAGTAAACAGCGCCCATATCCTCGCGAACGGTAGCCAACAGGCGTGCCGTAAGAATTTGGCCGGCGATGCTGCTCAGCGCACGATTCTTAGCTGTATAGGGCATTTCACCAAATTCCGAAACAGCTACGTAGGTCTGCGGAACCTGCATCGGGGTTGTAAAGGTTGTCAGCTTATCGCCCGGCTGACGATCGAGAGAGCCGTCGATTACCGGAGCCTGACTTGCTGTAGCGGCATTGGCCGGCAAGGTTGCGAGATATTGTTCGCAGAGGGTTTGCAGCTCAGCCGGGTCAACATTACCTACGAAATAGAAGGTATAGTCAGCAGCGTTGGCGGTCTGCTCGGCAACAATCTGACGAACTTGGTCAACAGGCGTATTCTCGATAGCATTAACGCTAATTATCTGCTTACGAGGATTGCCGTAGAATGCCTTATACATATCGCTCTGGAACATAAATTCCGGGGTAGATTCCTGATTATGGAGGAAACCAACCATCATGCTCTGGAGTGCTTGGAACTCATCGTTAGAGATGTTGAACTGCGTAAAGTAGCTGTAGATAAGCTCCATCAAGGTCTTAAGGTCCTTAGGCGTAGTCTTACCCTTAATGTCGCGACAATAGTCGTCGAAGTCATACTTCAGCTCACATTGTTTGCCTTGCATGTATTTTTGGACATCCTTATATGTATAGGTTCCTAAACCGTACTGTTTGATTTCAAAGAGCTGAGGCAGGAAAATCAGAGTGTTGGCATAACTGTCGGGGTAAACCGATGTACCACCAAGAGCCTGAGCGTCTACCAAGATTTCGTCGGCCTGGAAGTCGGTCTTCTTAACTACAACCTTCACACCGTTTGAAAGAGTCCATTCGGTAGCGCCCCACTGAGGCAGCTCCTTGGTTGAAACTACCTTGCCTGGAGCCGGGAGGTTTTCAATCAGAGGTTCGCTCTTTACCTCATCAACAAACGGCTGGATATCTTCGGCATCAACCGATGTCATTACCTCGCGCATCTCTGCTTCGGTAGGAACGCGCAGACCTTCCTTCTCGGGCAGCATCACGCTGACAACGCGGTTATCATCGGTAACCATCTGAGCTAAAGTCTGATTAATCATTTCAACCGGCAGCTGCGGAGCAATCATGCTCATCATCTGATACTTCAGCTCGATACCGGTTGCCGGCGTACCATCGATAAAGCTGCGTACAAAACCTTCAGCGAGGTCCTCATTCTTAGTGGTTTCGCGGTTGTTAAACTTCTGTTCCAGTTCGGCCAGATATGCGCTGCGAGCACGATCATACTCCGTCATAGTAAAGCCACCACGAACAGCACGGAGCAATTCGCGATATGCGCCGGCAAAGGCCGGACGAATATCATTGTCTTTGCCAACAACATAAAGCGTCAGCGCATCCTTGGTATTTACAAAGTAGAAATGGCCGTAACGAACTCCTGCACCTGCAAACGGAGAATCGGGCGTTGAGCTGATTTCATCCAGACGGCTTTCAAGCATCTTGCTGATCATTTCGAAAATGTAATCTTGCATCCAGTAAGCCATCGTATTACGATACTCCCTGGGAAGTACATCCTGCTTAAAGAACATCATTATGCGTGAAACTGACATTTCCGGATCCGAACCGATGGTGAAGATCGTACCCTCATTGTTGGGCACCTCCTCATATGTACGGGCCGGAGCATCCGCACGCATCGGAATCGAGCCAAACAGTTCTTTAATCTTTTCTACGATGCGGTCGGCATCAACATCGCCGACAACAACGATACCTTGCTGGTCGGGACGATACCATGCCTTGTAGTAAGCACGCAATGCATCGGGATCGAAGTTGTCAACAACCTCCATCGTACCGATAGGCATACGGTAGCCATACTTCGATCCGGAGAACATCGTAGGAGCCATCTGCTCCATCAGACGATAGTCGCCGACATTGCGCGCACGCCATTCTTCATGAATAACGCCACGTTCCTTATTGATTTCCTCGGTTGTCAGCAACAAGGAGCTTGCCCAATCGTGCAAAACCAACAAGCAAGAGTCCTGAACGCCAACGCTCTCAACCGGAACGTTGGAAATATTGTAGACCGTTTCGTCAACAGATGTGTAAGCATTGAGGTTCTGGCCGAACTTTACGCCCTTGCTCTCCATCCATTTTACCAGGTTATCACCGGGGAAATTCTCCGTGCCGTTAAAGCACATATGTTCCAGGAAGTGGGCTAAGCCACGCTGGTCGTCGTTTTCAAGGATTGAACCTACCTTCTGAGCGATGTAAAAATCAGCCTGGCCCTTCGGCATTTCATTGTGACGCACGTAGTATGTCAAGCCATTGGGCAGCATGCCTGAACGCACCTCCGGATCAAGGGGAAGGGGATCGGTTGGCATTTGAGCACTAACCGTCGCTACTGATGCAGTAACACCTATTGCAAAGAATAGGGAGCGGATGAAAAATCTTCTCATGATAAAATTAGTATGGTGATAGTTTTTATTTCGTTTTCTGTCTGTTAGACGCAAGTAGCCGGAGAAAGGTTGCAATATAATCAACTTTTTATAAAAATATTGCCGAAAGCTATGCAAACAGCCTGCGGAAGGCCTCCTCGACCTTGGATACCTCAACAACCTCGATAGAAAGCTTCGACGTATCTACGCCCTTGAGCGAACCTCGAGGTATGAGAATGGTCTTCATGCCGAGCTTTTCGGCCTCGCGAACTCGCTGCTCCATACGAGTTACCGCACGTATTTCGCCGCTCAGTCCGACCTCGCCGGTTAAGCAAACGCCTTGCGCAACTACCATATCGACATTCGACGAAAGAATAGCTGCGATTACGGCCAAATCAAGCGCCGGGTCGGCTACCTTTAAGCCTCCGGCTATATTCAAGAATACATCCTTCTGAGCCAATTTAAAGCCAACGCGCTTCTCCAATACGGCCAGCAACATATTCATGCGCTTAGTGTCGAAACCGGTGACGGAGCGTTGCGGCGTACCGTAGGCAGCAGTGCTGACCAGGGCCTGGGCCTCAATCAAAAATGGACGGATTCCTTCAAGAGTAACCCCGACGGCGCAACCCGACAGCTGCTCCTCGCTATGCTGCGACAGCAACATCTCCGATGGATTCGTCACCTCGCGCAATCCGCGCTGACACATCTCGTAGATGCCCAATTCCGATGTATTGCCGAAACGATTCTTTACGGCGCGGAGTATGCGATACATATACTGACGGTCTCCCTCGAACTGCAGCACTGCATCAACGATATGCTCCAGCACCTTAGGGCCGGCCAGCGAGCCTTCCTTATTGATATGCCCGATAAGAATTACCGGCACCCCCGACTGCTTGGCATAACGCAACAGCTGCGCCGCACATTCGCGCACCTGGCTGACGCTGCCGGCCGACGATTCTATCGCGTCTGAAGCTATAGTCTGGATAGAGTCAACTATCAGCAACTGAGGCTTAATCGATTCAATATGCTTGAAAATCGACTCCAAAGAGGTTTCCGTAACTACATAGCAGTTATCGCTCATGCGCCCGATGCGGTCGGCACGCAATTTTATCTGAGTGGCACTCTCCTCCCCCGACACGTAGAGCATCTTGCGCGACTTTATCGAGAGAATATTCTGCAGCACCAATGTTGACTTGCCTATGCCGGGCTCACCGCCAATCAGCACCATCGAACCGGGCACCAATCCGCCGCCCAATACGCGGTTAAGTTCTTCACTGGGCATATGTATGCGAGGTTCATCGGCAGTCTCGATTTCCGAAACCTTGCGCGGAGTTGACTTCGGAGTAGCGCCGAGCGGTGCCTTCAGGCTACCGTTTGACGTAGTCTTCACACGCTCCTCAACCATACTATTCCATGCGCCACACGACGGACACTGCCCCACCCATTTCGGCGAGTCATTGCCACACTCCGTGCAGAACCATACGGATTTTTCTTTAAGTTTCGCCATCAGTTTTATCAGGCATTAATTACATATTTCTACAACGAACGCCTACGGAATTCGGCAACCGTAACAGCTGTTGCCGTACCGACATTCAGCGATTCAACGGTGCTCGCATCCGGTGGGAACGATGGGATTTTTATCCTGCGATTAATTCTGGCAGCAACCTCGGGCGAAATTCCGTTGCCCTCATTGCCCATCACAATTACGCCCCACCTACTTAGCTCCGTGTCATACAGATTTTGCCCGTCGAGGAACGTGCCATAAACCGGCACCCCCTTTTCGGCCAGCAAACCGAGCGTCTGCTCCAAGTTGCAATACAGCACGTCAACCCTGGCCAACGCGCCCATTGTTGACTGAACAACTTTAGGATTAAATCGGTCAACCGTCTCCATCGAGGCGAATATCTTATGGATACCAAACCAATCGGCAACGCGAATAATCGTGCCCAAATTTCCGGGGTCCTGCACGCGGTCTAACGCCAAGGCTAATTCCCCCTCTGCGATATCTGGACGGGAATCCCGATCAGGCAGCTCCATAACGGCAAGAACGCCCTGAGGAGTTGACATCGACGATATACGCGCCATCTCATCATTCTTAGCGATGAGCAACACTTCATCTGAAAGCTTTTCCTTAACAAGAGAGCTCAAGGCTGATGCATGCTCCTCCAGCCACGCCGAAGTAGCTACAAGATAGCGAAGCTTAAACGACGGCAATAGCTCGCGCAAACTTCTTATGCCCTCAGCAACGAATAACCCCAGGTCCTTGCGTTGACGCGCCGACGTAAGCGATGTAATGAGTTTTCGCTGTGTAGTTGTTAGTCTCATAATTTGCAAAAATAGTAAAAATCCACGATAAATCGCTCTAATTCGCCAAAAATTAGTAATTTTGCAGAACTTTTGAGGCAGTCGGGCGGTTCGTCGCCGGCAGGTTTACGAACGCTGTCGGAGGAAAGTCCGGGCAACATAGAGCGCCATACTTCTTAACGGGAAGCTACGGGAGACTGTAGAGACAATGTAACAGAGAATAACCGCCTCCTTCGGGAGGTAAGGGTGAAAAGGTGGAGTAAGAGCCCACCGGGTACCAATGTGAGTTGGTATGCCGTACATCTTATGGGTTGCAAGGTCAAGTAAACCGGCATCTAAGGGTGGCTCGCCCGTTGCCGGAGGGTAGACTGCTAATGGAAGCGTTTTCAACGCCTACGATAGCTGCGGTGGCAACACCCGGCATAGATAAATGACGAACCGGTACGTCAGGTCGGCATCCCTTCGGGCCTGCCGAAACCCACGCCCCGACAAAACCCGGCTTATAGCCCGACAGCCTCTCCTAAACGAGTAGGAGGTAAACACCAATCACAGGTATTTGCCTCCTACTTTCGTTTCGTATCCGCCTTTAAGGGGTGCGGAGGTAGGATTGATTTTTAGTGAAAAAGTGCTGATATCTGAAGGGATATTTGTAAATTTGCTCACATTTTTGAATTTTTAAGAGTCAAAGGATATGAGTTTCATAAGAGATACGTTTACCCCATCCGATATACAATCCATTGATAGCAAACGAGTTACATGGATTGACCTGGCAAAGGGAATCTGTATAATATTGGTGATAATGGTACACGTTGTTGGGGGTAATAAACTGGGCATTGTTGGTTTACAACTTAGAGTGCCACTATATTTTACCCTCTCAGGCCTTTTCTTTAAAGACTATGGAAGCTTTAAAACCTTCCTTTTAAAGAAGACTAATAAACTCATCGTTCCATTTGTTTTCTTTTACTTTGTAAGTCAGACAGTAATAAAGCTTTGGCCCGCCGATTTTGAGCTAATTGGCTTCCAGGGCTATTTGACCGTCTTTAAATCGGATATGTGGTTCAATATCGCACTATGGTTTTTGCTCTGCTTGTTTGAAGTCAACGTTATATATTACGTAGTTCAACGTATATGCAGAGCTAAGTGGCTCAGATATTGCGTTGTCTTTGCAGCCGGAATTCTGGGCGCAATACTCTCAAAACACGAAATAAACTTACCAATATACATTGATTCAGCTTTAACGGCATTACCTATCTTCGTATTCGGAACGACGATTCGCCAATCAGCGATAATGCAGGAAAGCAAACATGCTACATTACAAGCCGTTGCCGGATGCATTGCTATCATTGGATTAGTAGTTTTATGGAAGTTTATAACTCCTTCATCGATAGAATTCAGAGCTAATGTTATCAGCGGGTCATATGTCGTAGCTCTAATTTCATCGTGTGTGGCAGTTGTCTCCCTATTATTGATATGCAAAAGAATCAAATGGCTTCCATTCTTCTCGTATATAGGGCGCTATTCAATAGTTATGCTTTGTGTACATATTTTATACATGTTCTTACTAAGGCATTTAGGGCTACATGACCATAAATTAATCTTGGTGGGTATTACCATGTTGAGTTGGCTAACCATACCATTGGCAATAAAGTACATCCCATATTTTGTCGCTCAAAAAGACTTAATTCGAGTCAAGTAGCTCAAGAATTTTGGAGCTAGTTGACGGCGAGGGTTGTGGCGCCGATTGGGGTTACGATGATGTAGAGGCCGGGGGCGGGAAGGGTGACAAGGTTGTCGGCACGCATTACGAGAGCGCCCAGCGTAGTGTAGACGCTAATTGGGC
>CAZEST010000008.1:24299-27641 GCA_964514745.1 uncultured Alistipes sp. | reverse complement strand
TGTGCGTCATGAACGACGATTTTACTGAAGTATCGAGTAGCTACAGCGTTGCCGAAGCAATCCACGAGGCGCAGCGCTGCCTCCACTGCAAAGTGCCTAACTGCAAGAAGGGGTGCCCCATCAGCAACGACATCCCAGACTGGATTGCAGAACTGTCGAAGGGCAACTTCGGCAATGCCCTCTCAATTATCAACAAGCGTAGCAACCTGCCGGCTGTTTGTGGGCGAGTTTGCGGCCACGAACGTCAGTGCGAGGGTAACTGCGTGCTGGGTAAGAAGGGCGAGCATATCAATATCGGTAAGCTGGAGCGCTTTATAGCTGACTTTGACAGTGAGGCTAAAATGACGCATGAAGCGATACCCGAAAAGACCCGTGGCCGTGTAGCCGTTATCGGTTCCGGCCCCGCAGGATTGACCATTGCCGGCGACCTTTCGCGCCAAGGATTCGATATTGAAATCTTCGAGATGGAGCAGGAACCGGGCGGTGTCTTGATGTTTGGTATCCCGGAATACCGCTTGCCGAAGGAGGTTGTACGTCGCGAAATCGCAAAGATTGAGCACCTCGGAGTAAAGATTCATCTCAACGCCACTATCGGCAAAGGTCACACCATCGACGACCTGTTTGCCGAGGGTTTCGATGCAATCTTTATGGGCACCGGCTCCGGACGCCCCAAGAAGCTCGACATTGAGGGCATCAACCATCCGGGTGTACGCCAGGCCATATGGTTTCTGCGTCGCGTAAGCCTTTATCAAACCGGTTCTATCGGCCGCGATGAAGTTGTTATCAACAAGGGCGACAAGGTGTTCGTTATCGGTTGCGGCAACACGGCCATCGATGCGGCTCGCACCGCTATGCGCATGGGCGCTGACGAGGTAACGATTGTCTACCACCGTGCTATCGAGAATATGGCAGCCCTACGCTCAGAGTATGACGATGCCGTTTCCGAGGGGGTAAAATTCCTATGGAACTCCTCGGTTGTAAAAGTAAATCCCGGTGAGGGAAAGAAACTTAAGAGCATCGTCATTGAAGCCGAAGGCCAACAGCAGACGGTTGAAGCTACCCACCTGATTCTGGCCGTAGGTAGCCAGCCGGCAGCTCGCATCGTGTCGACCACCACGGGCATTAACGTTGACCAAAAAGGCTATGTCCTTACGCGCGATGTACCGTATGGCATGACAACACGCCGCGGAGTATTTGCCGGTGGCGACGTAACTAACCGTCCGGCAACGGTTGTCCATGCTATGCAGGATGCCAAGAAGGTTGCCGAAGGAATCGCCCAGTATGTCGATGCCGTAAAACTTATGAAATCAATCGAATTAATCTAACATTTCAAGATATACAAACAACGATGAGCAAAATCGTAACACTTGGCGAAATTATGCTTCGCCTCTCCCCTACCGGGAATTTCCGCTTTGTTCAAGTCGACAAGTTTGACGTCATTTTTGGTGGTGGCGAAGCTAACGTTGCCGTCAGCTGTGCCAATTATGGCCACGATGCTTACTTCGTCAGCAAACTTCCTACCCACGAAATCGGTCAGGCTGCCGTCAACGCTCTGCGTCGCTATGGCGTTGACACACGCTATGTAGCTCGCGGCGGCAACCGTGTTGGCATTTACTATTGCGAAACCGGAGCCTCGATGCGTCCGTCAAAGGTCATCTATGATCGTGCAGGTTCCTCGATTGCAGAAGCTAATCCTGAGGATTTCGACTTCGATGCAATCATGGAAGGTGCTGACTGGTTCCACTGGAGCGGTATCACACCCGCCATCTCCGACAAGGCTGCCGAACTGACCCGCCTTGCTTGCGAAGCTGCCAAGCGCCACGGTGTAACCGTTAGCTGCGACCTCAACTTCCGCAAGAAACTCTGGACAAGCGAAAAGGCACAGTCAATCATGCGCCCGTTGATGCAATATGTTGACGTCTGCATCGGTAACGAGGAGGACGCCGAGCTCTGTCTCGGCTTCAAGCCTGATGCCGATGTAGAGGCCGGTGAGACCTCAGCAGAAGGCTACAAGGGTATCTTCAAAGCTATGGCTAAGGAATTTGGCTTCAAGTACGTTGTATCAACCCTGCGCGAATCGTTCTCCGCTACCCACAATGGTTGGAAGGCTATGATCTACAATGGCTCGGAATTTTACGAGTCGAAGCGCTACGATGTCAACCCGATTATCGACCGCGTTGGCGGTGGCGACAGCTTCTCCGGAGGCCTGATTCATGGCCTGCTGACAAAAGCCAACCAAGCAGAAGCCCTGGAATTTGCCGTAGCAGCATCCGCACTGAAGCACACTGTCCCCGGCGATTTCAACCTTGTTAGTGTTGCTGAAGTTGAAGCATTGGCCGGCGGCAACGCCAATGGTCGCGTTCAGCGTTAACTATGAACCATAAACTAACTACAAATGGCTAAATTTGATAAATTCGCAGTAGTTGCAAAGATGCAGCAGGCCCCGATGGTGCCTGTATTCTACAACAGCAACATCGAAATAGTAAAGAACGTTGTTCGTGCATGCTACGAAGGAGGCGTTCGTGCGTTTGAGTTCACAAATCGTGGAGATTTCGCGCACGAAGTATTTGCCGAACTGGTAAAATTTGCCGCTAAGGAGTGCCCGGAAATGGCTGTAGGTGTTGGTTCGGTAGTTGAACCGGCCACGGCTGCGCTTTATATGCAGCTGGGTGCATGCTTCGTAGTTGGCCCACTGTTTAACCCGGAAGTAGCTCGAATCTGCAACCGCCGCCAAGTTCCCTATATTCCCGGATGCGGCACGGTTAGCGAAGTCGGTGCTGCCCAGGAAGCCGGTTGCGAAATCTGCAAGGTATTCCCCGGCGACGTCCTCGGGACGAAGTTTGTTAAGGGCTTGATGGCTCCGATGCCTTGGTCACGCCTGATGGTAACCGGCGGAGTTGAACCAACAGAGGAAAACCTCAAGGGCTGGTTCGGTGCCGATGCATTTGCCGTAGGCATGGGCTCAAAGCTCTTCCCCAAGGATTGCATAGCATCCGGCGATTGGAACTATATCACTAACAAGTGTTGCGAAGCACTACGCTACATTCAATAACACTGTCTCTATTTGGTTGAAACACTATAGTCTATACAACAAACAAAACACACACTATAGCACTCTTACTTTGGCATTCAATCATAAAGTGAGTTTGTTTAACTTGAATGTGAGTAGTAAGGCGGAGTCCGGTGGACCCCGCCTTTTTTCGTCTCTTACAGACTTCTCCTTCGCTCTCGGCGAACTCTAGCATCCGGCCTCATTTTTGTCATTTAGTGCATTTTGAATCCGCAAAAATTGTAAAATAGTGCGTTTTGCCAAGCCATTTTTTGTCATTTAGTGCATTTTGA
>CAZEST010000008.1:0-24199 GCA_964514745.1 uncultured Alistipes sp. | reverse complement strand
TGTAAAATAGTGCGTTTTGCCAAGCCATTTTTTGTCATTTAGTGCATTTTGAATAAAAATAATTTGTAACTTTGTAGCTGTAAATCAATACAATCATGGATAAACGAGCCCTTGAAAACATATTATCGGACCAAGCTGAAGAAATAACTCTGAAAAAATCGCTACATTTCTGTCAACGACTGGAAGAAGATAGAATTGACTTCAACAGCACTCAAGCTCAGGTTGTAATCGGAGTAAGGCGTAGTGGTAAATCAACACTATGCTTTAATGCGCTTACCCGTCAAAGGCTCAAATTCGTATACGTCAATTTCGATGACGAACGACTAATTCATCTTACAGCTGATGACCTTAACGATGTATTGGAGGTTCTTTACAAATTGTACGGTGATTTCCAATACCTATTTATCGATGAAATTCAGAATATTCCGGAGTGGTATCTGTTTGTCAACAGGTTACTACGCAAACAGATTCACATTATAATTACCGGATCCAATGCAAAATTACTCAGTGGAGAATTAGCCACGCATTTAACTGGACGACATCACTCCGTAACGCTGTATCCATTTTCATTTGCTGAATACTGCGCATACAAACAAATTGACACTACGTCGATGACCACACGTGCTAAGGGAGATAGATGGAAAGCATTTGATGAATATATACAACAAGGAGGATTCCCGGAACTACAGTCAATCAAGAATCATACAGACTATGTTAACGAATTAGTCAACAGCATCTTGACACGCGACATTGAACAACGTTTCAGAATTATCCATACATATGCCTTTGAACAAATGGCTCAACATTTGCTCAATCTTGCCCCAACGATTGTTGTTGACACAGCCCTACAAGAAACGTTCGGGTTCAAATCAAAGCATACCTTAAAGAATTATATCAATTATCTCAAGGAAGCATACCTTTTGGTTGGGCTACACAAATATTCTGCTAAAAGTCGCATTCGCATCTCCGAAGAAAAGCTCTATCCTATTGATGTAGCGCTGATGAACAAGCGCGTTGATGCCTTTGCCGGCAACAACCTTGGATGGAGACTGGAGACGATTGTATATCTGGAACTATTACGTAGATACCGCACAAAAAGTTTGGATATCTACTACTACAAAGATCGCTCAGGCGAATGTGATTTTATAGTATGTAATGGTCGAAATGCTGTATTAGCCATACAGGTTTCGTATGACATATCCTCGGAGGCAACAAAGAAACGCGAGATTGCCGGACTAATATTAGCAGCCAAGAAGACCGGTTGCAACAACCTACTTCTGATTACCGACCACCAATATGAAGATATCATTCACAAAGGCTATCATATAGCTATTCGTCCGGCCTACGAGCTTCTGCTTCAAGCCGATTTTCTGGAATAATAATCCCCGATGGAGGATGGAGGAGTGAGATGCCTTATGAGGCGGCTCAACCTCCAATCCTACATCGGGGACCATGTTAAAATCGGGGCCCTTACGGGCAAGTGAATTATAGAACTACTTTTTCAGCTTTGTTGTTGCGAACACGGATATAGATGCCGTTTTCAGGGTTGGCAACTCTAACGCCCTGGAGATTATAGTAAACTGCAGGTGCATCAGCATCGTCTGCCTCAACAGAATCTACGCCGGCAGCGTTCGTATAGTTTGAAATAGCAATATTGTTGTTCAAATCGAGCGTAACATTCTTTGCAGTGGCAAACTGAGCCTGGAAAGATTTACCGGTCTGAGTTGTCGAGTAAATGGCATACGTATTTTTGCCATCTGAGTCAAAAGTCTTATGGCTGGAGTCTGTAGCATATACGTAGTATGTATCGCCCCAAACATCGGTATACTTGAAGTAGAAATACTTGTAGTCATTCGTATCGTAGCTGATATTGCTGAACACACACTGGCCGTCAACAACATCTGCGGTACGAGTATCCGTAGCATCATTTGCGTTAATCATAGTCAGCGTACCGGTAATTTGCGGGGTAACGGCTACGATTGTTACGGTTCCATTATTGGTATCAACGGTTAGACGATACTTTGTATTGGCAGCATAATCAAACTTGAATGCTACGTTTTGAACGCCAGCACTGGTATAGCATGAATATGCCTTAGGCGAATTTTCCGTCACATTACGATCTGAAGAGCTTGCGGACCTGATGCAATAAGCATTGTCAGTACCGTAGGTAAAATAGAAAAAGTCTGTGTCAGTAGCAGTAGCCTTCAGATCAAAAGTATACACTCCGTCAACTGCGCTAACACCATTCTGATTAACACTAACCGATGTACCAAGCTTATTCGAGCCAAAAGTAAGAGTTTCATCCTCAGCCAAGGTCCACTTCTCCTTGATAGAGATTGTAGAGTTCTCAGCGTCTACGGTAAGTTCATAAAACTTATAGCCGGCAAGCGCAGCCTTAAAGTTGGCAGTTTCAGTTGATACTGTGACAGCAATAGGCTCAGATGTTACAGTTGTAGCTTCAGATTCTGCAGGAACAACATAATAGGTTTTGCCTGAGTATACATATGAGAGCGCAAACGATTTTGTATCCGTGTTACCGGTGT
The DNA here is from genome assembly GCA_964514745.1 of uncultured Alistipes sp. Lineage (GTDB taxonomy): Bacteria > Bacteroidota > Bacteroidia > Bacteroidales > Muribaculaceae > UBA7173. The sequence continues at coordinate 21,656 of CAZEST010000008.1, read as the reverse complement.
TAGCCACTGTGAATACAAACTGGTTATCCACATTTTCAGCGGTCAGATTGCTCATAATGGTTGATGAAGAAACAACCTTCAACGATGTAGCGAAGGAGAGCGGAGCAGCGCATACCTCAGCGCTAACCGTCTTTGATGTAGCGTTGAGCACAATCTTCACGCAATCACTCGTTGAGATACCTGATGCCAAATGGAACGAAGTACCGGAAACCTGAGAACCGGCCTTAACTTGGTATCCAACGCCTTCAGCCGTAATCTCTCGGCTGCTAGAAGCCGAGATAAAATACGTTGTATCATCAACAGTATATTGGAAGTTGAAATACTTGTTGGTATCCAGTCCGTCGGTAATAAACGTTACGGTGTTGGTCGACTCGTCAAACGTAGATGTAGCGTATACCGTTACCTCTGTGTCCGATGACTTACAAAGCGAGACAGTTCCCTGAACTTCAGGGACATCTGCAGCTACAGCCAGGCTGCACGATACTCCAAGGAGCATCACCGTCAGCACTGAACGTAGGCCGTTGTAAAGATTTTTCATTTTAAGATTGGTTTTAAAAGTTAAGATTGTTATTTTGAAGAATTACTTTTTAGTATAGGGAGATTCCGGCATAAAGAGATAGGATTTCTTGTAGCCGCCGAGGTCAACAATGATCTTCTCGAAGACGATACCCGGGTCGGCCGGAGTAATCGTAAGATTTACGTAGCCATCGGCATCAGCTGCAGCAACCGGAATCTTAGCTTCCTTCTGGATTATGCGACGAGCTACCGTAGGATAGAAAACGGTGTAGACATTGTCGCCTGATTCCAAGAGTGTCTTGTTGGTATTGATGCGTTTAGGCTTATTGTCGCCGAAACCGATGCGGAAACAGTGGCCCTTAGGATTCTCAAATGCAAGGTTTGACTTCGTTACAACGATCACCCTTGCCTCGGTCAGGCCTTCGGGAAGTTTCATGCGATAAGTTACCGAACCGCCATCGGTAGGCTGAGTGTAGGGCATCATCGTCAGACCGCTTAGCGTACGGCCCATATAGGGGATAACGGTCCATTTAGCCGCGCCACCATCGGTAGCGGAATAGTAGTGTTCGGCCTCGATAGCAATGTAGTCGTTTGAGGGCTCGAAACAGTAGCCACCGGCCGTTGCAGGCGCTACATCCAGGCGGAACACTTCCGGCAGGGTGTCCTTTTCGAAATTATCCTGCCATGACTTATAGCCAATATGCTTCTGCGTCATCATTCCGTCCCACTTACCATCGGCAATCGTCTTATTGTAAGCCTTGCAGAGCTCGGCATCGCGAGCAAAGCAAGCCTCAACCTTGTCGGCCCATTCGTTAGCCTTAGCGTCGCCGGCCTGGTAGAGCGCATGGTTCATTGCCTGCGCATAGTACATTTCGTAAAGATTCGAGAATGCCTGAATCGGGAACAGCAGCAACTCCTGGTAAGCATCGTGGTATTTGGCATCGAGCTTAGCATAGAGGCGCAGAGCGTCGTGCTCCAGCTGAGTAAACTCGTCAACTGCCTGCTTAAATTCGCCTGTTTCCAGGTTGTAAGTGTTGCAGTCGAGCATTTCGGGAGTAACTCGTCCGGCATATTTGCAATATAGGTTCAGCAAGCGAGCCGCTTCCTGAGCATTTTCCTCACCGAACTGCTGGGCACAATAGTTTTTAGTATGGTCGAGCAAATTATCCAAGGTAATTGCATCGGGATTCCAAGCCAAATCGAGGAATAAGTTAATAGGATACTCCATCGGCTTCAGGTCGCCAACGTTGAGAATCCAGAGAGCATCAACGCCGTAGTTATAGGTCAGCGTCATCTGTTCCCACATATTCTGGATAGGCGTAACGTTAATCCATTTGGTATTACGCGGTCCGCCTACATAATCAACATGGTAGTACATACCCCAGCCCCCTTTATGGTTGCGTTCTTCGCCACGGGGCAAGCGACGCACGTTGCCCCAGTTGTCGTCGCAGAGCAACATGATAACGTCATCGGGCACACGCATTCCGGCTTCGTAATAGTCGAGCACTTCCTTATACAGCGCCCAAACCTGGGGAGTTTCAGTAGCCGGTTTGCCGGTTTCTTCTTCGATAATCTTGCGCTGATTAGCCACGATTTTCTCCATCAGGGCGATGTTTGTGCCCTCGCCCATCGCAGCATCGCCGTCGCCACGCATACCGATCGTTACAACATCCTCGGTATTCTTCATACGAGCGATACCCTCACGGAAGAATTGATCGATAACTTCCTGATTGGTTGCATAATTCCAGTCGCCGTAGCCGCTACGGTTGCGAGCCCACTCCTGATGGTTGCGGCCCATCGGTTCATGATGGGAGGTGCCCATCACAACGCCCATTTGGTCGGCCGTAGCACTATTCTCAGCATCATCAGCATAGAACGCCCAACTCCACATTGCAGGCCACATAAAATTGCCTCTCAATCGGAGAATCAATTCAAAAACATCGGCATAGAACTCATGGTTGCCACGCTCAACATTATAGTGGTTCTTAACCCAGGAAGTCAAGCAGGGCGCCTCATCGTTGAGGAAGATACCGCGATAATGAACTGCGGGTTCGCCATCGGTATATTCCCCGCTGTTGACGGCTGCATAATCGCGATGCTCAACAGGCACGTCGCCCCACCAATACCAAGGCGATACGCCCAGCTGTTCCGACAACTCGTAGATGCCGTAAACCGTACCGCGGCGGTCGCTACCGGCGATGACCAAATTGCCGTCAATAACCTTCAAGATGTACTTCTCGTTTTTCCCCTTGAGCTGATTGCCGTCGATCTTCTTCGAGGCAATATATTTGTCGATTGCAGGAGTGCCGACCGTACCAATAACGATGGCCCCCGATGAAGGGAGACTTTTGAGCATAGCAGGCTCAACGTTGCTGACTGCCTTGATATCTTTAACCAATGAGGAAGCAGCAATTTGTCCGGCGCTGTTTACATCCTTATCAACGTAAATAGGCGCAACTTTTCCGTCGGCAATAACCTTAAAGCTGCCTTCTCCCGGAGTGAAGGAGACAAATTTTGGGGCAGCAAACGCAGTGGTTACTGCAGCGAGTAACGTAGCTGTAAGAAACTGTCGTATCATATTTTGTTGGTTTGTGTTTTAATGTAATGTCTTAAATAATTTGCAACATATTGGCCTATCGCCTTATACCCCTTAGGATTAGGGTGAAGGGCATCAAATTGGTAAGCCGATAGCAGTTCGTCAGGTTTATCGGGATCAGCAACGACAGAGCTTAGATCCAAAACTCCGTCAAATTCGCCGCTTTCGAGAATCCATCTATTAACAGCACAGCGAATCGCTTCATGCTCGGCCGAATAGTAGTCGGAGCCCTTCATCGGAGTAATTGTTGCTCCGTAAACCTCCAGGCCTGCAGCATGAGCCTTCCGGATAAACCATTGATAAGCCTTTATAAGTTGGGCAGTCGTTGCATCGGATGCATTGCGGCTTCCGATATCGTTGATACCCTCAAAAATAACCACCTTGGTTACACCGCTTTTTTGCAGCACATCAGTTGAGAAACGCTCCTTAGCCGTTGGCCCGAGTCCACCGGAAAGTACGCAGTTGCCTCCGATGCCCAAATTCAGTACGCCAACCTCGCCTCCAAGTTGCTCAGCCAGCACATCGGTCCAGCGGTTATCGCCATCAATCGTTACCCCTCGCCCATCGGTAAGGGAATTACCTAAGCAAGCAATACACTCGGTTGGCTTATCGGTCAGCACATCAAGGCCAACAATGCTATACCAATGTTGCTCGCTACGCGCATTAGTAAAATCCGCATCAAAACCGGCTTCGCCCGGGATAATGTAGGAGGTTGTACGCGAACCGGCGTGAATAGTAGCCTGTTGGGGCACATGGCCGTAGTTAATCGTAATGGATAAGCGCTGTAGTGGCGCAACCTCAAAGTCTATAGGGTCCGACAGCCTAACGCCTCCGGCCGGAATCTTTACGGACCGCTCCGTCATAAACGTAACCGCCGTAGCAGATGCTTTCTCTATGTCGCATCGGTCGGTAGCACCGATATTGGCAATATAGACCGAGCGAATCTCCAATTCCTCCGAGGAATGTTCATTCGACAGATAAAGGCGTAGTTTCTTGCCGCCTATTGAGCAGCGTACAATCTGACGCACAGCGCAATCCGACAGCTCTCCGCCCGAAGGCAAATCGTTGCTACCGGCTGCTTGCGGAGCACAGCTCCAGCCGGCCACCCACCCTTGCGAGTAGGCAACGACAACTGTAAGCATCAGCAAAAAACTAAAAACAAAGCGCTGCATCTATCGTAATCTAATTGATGTTATACTTTTTGCATTAAGCGACAGCGAGATACCACCATCGGCGTTAACCGAGCACCGCAACGGAACCATTTTATAGGCTGAATCTGAAAAGACAGCCTCCGCCGTCGACGCAGCCACGCCGTTCAAGACACAGTCTACAGCAATATCACTGAAGTTCAGCATTACCACACTGACATTACCGGCAGCATCGCTGTAGGCCGTTACGTAGACGTTGTCGTTATCCGATACGGCTTCTATGCGAGTTGTATTGCTGGCATACTGCGCGTAATGAGCCATGATATAGCCGTTGGCGGTTGGTTGACCGGCCGGCACCGGAGAGGTTGATTCATTGGAACCAATCAACCCGTAGTCGCGACGCAGGTACCAGTAGAGATAGGCCGAAGAATAGGTGTTCATCACGTTATGAATTTCGCGACCCAGATTGTCCAGACAGTAGTTCCACTGCACGTAGAGCCTATCGCTAGCTTTCTCCGCTCCGGAGCCATCGTTAAACAAGTGTTCGGTCATCCACCACTGCTTACCGGCCGGATGGAGCGTATTGGTCCAAAGTTCAGTCATATAGTCTCGACGCTCACGACTATAGTCGGAATCTTTTGCGCCATCGTTATAGCCGGTATAGGTATGAGTAGCAACTATATCCGTATTATCCCAAGCCTTGCCCGACAGCAACGGATTGGTATACGACTTCAACACGCCCATACATTCAGGGGCCATCAGCTTCACGCCGGTAGCGCGAATCTTAGCACCATATTCAGCAACAAACTCGTGAATCTCGTTGGCAGTCCAATAGGTAAATTCGCCGTCAGGCTCGTTCTGGACAGAGAGCGCATAGATCGATACGCCGTTTTCCTTCATATAGTTGACATAATCAACCAGATGCTGAGCATAATCGCTATAGTTTTCCGGTTTGAGATGAGGATATTCCTTACCATTTACCGTAGCCTTGTCGCGCCACTGATCATCACAATGCCATGGGCACGCAAAAATCAATGCACCATAAGATTGCGCAATCTTCGCAGCCTCAACGTCTCTGTTCCACTGGCTCTGCTTGGGGTAAACCATTAATCGCATTATCGTGTAGCCCAGGCCTTCAGGGGAATAGCAATAGTCAACCTGCTCCGCCGTAGGCATATCCGAACCGGTCCAGATATATGGATTATACATCGCTCCAAAACCGGCAACATACTGGTAGGAGGTAGACGGATTAACAGCAACCGTAGCACTCGACTTGGCCGGTATAGCTTGGCGGAGCAATACGCGCTTAACCGCGCCAACGTTGTCGGTAATAACCAGAGATTGCGTACGGACCTCGCCGGTAGTGTTGGCGTTAATCTCTACGGTGATTGTTGTAGAGCCATTGCCGGCGTTGCTTCCCCCTGTAGTGGGCGCAACTGCAGCCACAACCTTACCGGGCTCTGCCTCGATACTCCATGTTGTAGCCTGCCAACTAAGCGTGAAGCTGACTGTAGAGGCATCGGCTTCGCAGTTAACAACCGACGAATCCGTTGACAGCAAAGTTGAAGTCTGTTCGGCCGGTTCGTTGTTATCGTCGTCGCTACAAGCGACCGTAACCAGTGCCAAGCAAGCAAATAATATTTTGAATACTCTTTCAATCATAGCTTAATCTTTTACGGATTCGGGGGCAGCCGTGGTAACCAGGCGAATATCTGCAATATTAAATTGGAAACTGCTCATTGCGTGGGCCGGGTGATTGCTGTCGAGCGTATAGTTTACGAAAGTGAAGATGGTTTGCAAGTTGGATGCACGAATAGACGAAATGAACGCGCCCAAATTAGTCAGTCCGGTCTGCGTAGCCATCGGGAATGCCGTCAATGGAATGGTAAACGTTAGCCATCCATCCGAGAAATCCATCGCCTGCGAACCATCCCATCCGGCAACGTTGGCCACTGACGAACTGGTCAGGCTATTCTGGTCCTTATTCAAGCGATAAGAGATATAACCTGAATTCCAAACAGGCTCACCATCGGTGGTAACATAGATATCCATCTGAATAGCCATCTTACTATTGAGGGTTTGCGCCGTATATAGGCCGTTAGCCCCATTCAGAGCAGCCTGGAAACGGTCGGCAGAACTAAAGCGCAGATAACCCTGCTTATCGTCTGTGCCTGAAGCCAGGCCAAGTTCGATTGGAGTAGCGCCGAAGAACGAAAGGATAGAATCGGGCTGAGCACACGTAACATCGCGCAGCCCGTGGCCGGCAGGCAAATTATTCGTAGCGTAAGCTGCCACGTTGCTGAAAAGCGTACCAAGCGCACTAATCGAATATTCAAACTCTGTGCCCTTATACGGCGCGGAGGTATTGAAGGTTGAGAAATTATGCAGGAATACGCAGTTGCTGCAGAACATATAAGCCGGCGTATAGCAGCTGATATGCGATTCATCGGAATGCAGGCGAATCGCACCGGGGGCATAACGTCCAAGAGGCAACGTAAAGGAGATGGTGCGATTTTCAAACGTAAAATCTGTAATCTCCAGTTCGGTACCGTTGCGCAACGGCAAGTAGATTTGCGATACAAACTGCAGATTGCGTCCGGTAATCTCAACTCGATCACCGACATTAGGCATCGTACGGTTAACGCTCTGCACGGAAGGTTCCGGAGCGGCAGTGCGCAACAGCGTACAAATCGTGTCGCAATAGTTATTATTTACCGTAAAAAGTTTCATCTGATTACCGCCGACATGTACGCCGATAATCTTCGTAGCGCCCTGAGCTTTAGCCGAACTCTTAGGAGTAAGTTCAACCTGCCGGCCATTGAACGTATACGTATACTCCAACTGCTCAACAGAAGCATCAGCCTCAGTTGAAGCATCGGTATAGTTATGAGTCAACACGGCTTCACCGGTAGCCACATCCTCAAATTCCAGTTTATAATCCTCTGTAAAATAGTTGCTGTTTGTACTGCCCCAAGAGGTAGAGCCGGTCCATACTCCGAAAAGTACGTTCTCATCCAAGGTCTGGCCTTCGGGCAAGGTCTGACTCTCAGGCTGAGTCTGAGAATAAGGCACCTCGTCAGAGCAAGCGGCCATCATCGCTGCAACAACTATATATGCTATGAGATAAATCTTTTTCATGGTTCCGGATTAATTTGTAAAGTCGGTAGAGGTTGAATAAACCGTTTCGCTATATTGTCGGCCTTCGGAGTCGGAAACATACTCGGTCTTGGTCATCGTAACTGCGGCTTGACCGGTTGCAAACGTTGCCCCTTCGGGGATTACTACGGTAACCTTGGTTGCCGTAGGCTCTACGGTTCCCGATAGCGGACATACAATGCGCGAATCGAACGGGCCGGGCAGCGTAACCTCCGTTACGCCATCGAGGTTCTTACCGGAAATAACCAGCTCGGAGCCGGCGATTAAGGTCGTTGCCGAGAACTTGCTGATTGAGGGCTTTTCGCTTTTGGGCTTTACGATAAACGGCGTATATTGAGCGGTACCGCCCGCGGTCGTAACCGTAATCGTACATTCCAGATAGTCCTCGCTGATATGCGTATAGGTAGGCAGCGTGAAGGTTATATAGCTATCGTTATCGTAGATCTTTGAGCCTACCAGCGATACGTTTGTAGAGTTGACCGTTACCGACTGCAAATCAGAGAAATTACTGCCATGCAGACAGAGTACCTGACCGGGATAGGCATATACCACCTCGCGGACCGGCTCGCTGGATTCATTAATCCAAACAGAATCAATCTGAGGCACTCCGGCCGTATCATCGCAAGAGCTCAGCATGGAGCCTGCTATCGACAGCAAAACGAATGCAGATAATATATTCTTAGTCATGATATTCAGCTTTATTGGTTATAATTGCCGTAAAATCATAGCTCTTGGGAGCCTGGAGCAGATTAGGCGACTGCAGCGTTTCGGCCGGCGGATAAATCATTGACCAGAGGTTATCGCTCTCGCCTACAGCCGAGGAATGGACAAAGCTACTTTCCGGAGTATTATGCACACACTCCTTGCTCTGACGCGATATGGAAGTTGTCAGCTTAGCCGTTCCGAGAATCTTAGTATTGGAAGCAATTCCCGTATAGCTATATGAATTCAGGCGGTGGCATCCCATAATGGAGTCCCCTTCGATTGCTATCAAATTGTTATTGTTATAGCGAAGCATATGGGTTAGATGTTCCTGTCCCATAAACGAACGGCGTACAATATCGGGCCATGAAAGGCTCTCACAGAAAAATTCCAGGCGACGCTCACAAAGCATAGAGTCGAGATTGAACGTGCCATGCGAACCGTAATCGCCGCGATACGTTCCATCGGCAATCTCCGTCTTATGTGCACGGCGGCGCACCGTATTTACCCCTTCCAGAATCTCTGCCGACGACGTCTCCGTAACGCCTGCTACGCCCATCTTGGCCTCTGTCAAGTTAAGATACACTTCCGACAGGCGAATCATCGGCGTACAGAAGCCGGAATTATCCTTCAGAGCAATGCCGTCGGTTGCCAACGGACCGCCAACAACATGCTTCTTGATAGGAATAGTGCTATACCGGCCGCAGGTCCAGGGCTTGCCATACTGCGCACAGGTATCCAATTCGTGATAGAGGTAATCGTAGGTAAAATAGGGAGGCATTATGTTGCCACGTGTACGGGAGATACCGTCACGCTTCTTCGAACACAAAATAAAGTCAAACGATGCTTTGATATAGGCTACACCGTAGTTGTTGTCGATACAGCGATCATAGCAGAAGGATGTCTGCTGGTCATTGTTGGTTGAATAGGTTGTTGAACCGGCTACGAATTGCAGGGCAAACAATACCTCCTTACAGTTATTATTCTGCACACGGAAGATCTGTTCGTAATCGTCCATCAAGCCGTAACCTCCGTTGGCTGCTATCGACAAGCACTGCTCGGCAGCCGCAACAGACTTGTTATAATAGAACACATCCAGCGATGCGGCGCGGCGCCATTGGCGGTCGCCATCGTAATATTTCGCTAATACCTCATCTTGAAATTCCTGGCTGAAATGGCCTCCTTGAGCATAATTGGCAGCCGTAAGATACAGGCGCGAGAGCAAGGCGTAAGCCGATACGCGCGACACTCGACCAACGGCATAAGGGGTAATCTTCAGCCACTTGGCAGCATACTCGGCATCGCAAATGGCATACTGGATTACATCCTCAAACTTATTAGCATATGCATTAGCCCCGATTGTAACCGGAGAATCTACGATAGGGACATCATGCCAGAACATCGCCAAATACCAATAAGCCAAGGCGCGCATAAATCGAGCTTCGCCTAAACATTCGCGCACTTCGCTTTCCGTGCCGATGCCGTTGGCCAGGCAGTAGGGAGCATAATCCTCAACGATATAGTCGGCTTGCGCTATAACGTTGTAAAGCGAACCCCAGCCGTGGCTCAGCGAGGTGTTATCGTTCTGTTCGCCGAAGCTCCCCAGCAGCGCATAGCCGTTGGTTGACGAACCGGTATAAATATTATTTGCGCGGGAATCGCCCAACTGAATCCAACGTTGCTTATGGAAGTAATACCATGGAGCAGCATAGAGATAGGCCGTATTAGCTCTGAGGTCGGCGATTGACTGCAGAGTTTCATGAGCCGGATATTGGTTCTCGCTGGTAACATCCAGATAGTCATCGCAGGAACTTGCAGCAACGGCGACGGTAATAGCGAGTAAGATATTTCTTAGTTTCATGATAATTACTCAATTTTAGAAGGTTGCTTCAACAGCGAAACTAAATGAACGGGCGGCCGGTACGCGACCGGTATCTACGCCATATAGCAACATACCTGACCCACTGAAAGAATACTGTCCATTTTGGGCACCAACCTCGGGATCGTAGCCGGTATATTTGGTAAGGGTGAATACGTTTTGCACGTTGACCGTAAAGCGCAATGCCTGCAGATGGAGCTTCTTCAAATATTTCTGCTTTAGCGAGTAAGTCAATGCGATATTCTTCAGGCGCAGATAGCTGCCATCCTCAACGTAGCGATCGCTAACGCGCGAGTTATAGTTGCCGTTGTCGTTGTCGATGCGAGCCATAAGGTCGTCGGCTCCGTCGGCTACATAGACGTTCCAGATATTCTTGTTGCCGGAGTTGCCATCGTAGTAGGCCCACTTTGCATAGTCAACCGCGCGCAACGACTTATTGCTCTGCGAACCACCGATGACCGAAGGCTCATCTAGGCGGCGACGCAACCAGTTAAACACCTTATTGCCAATCGACGCATAGAAGAATACAGTCAGTTTGAAGTCGCGATACGTTATTTGGTTATTCCATCCGAGGGTAAGCTTCGGAAGCGGGCTGCCAAGGTAGGTCATATCGTTGGAGTCGATAATGCCGTCGCCGTTGTTATCCTTGAAGAGGAAGTCGCCGATAGAGGTTGCAAGTTTGCTTGCATTGGAATTAGAGACAACCGTACCGACGCGATAGTTGGGCGTAGCCGCAATTACGGTAGAGGTGCCGTCGCCGTTGTCGCGCAGATAGTCGGCAGCGGTGTTGATACGTCCGGCAAGTTGATAGCCGTAGAACTCACTGACACCGTGGCCTACCGCCGTGCGAGTTACCGTTTCGTTGCCCGACCAGGAGGAGTCGAGTTTCTTGTCGATATAACCGTTTTCGGTGTTCAGACCGGTAATCTTATTGTTAACCATCGTATAGGTCAACGTAGTCTTCCACTTGAAATTTTTGCGATTGACAACGTTGGCTATCAACGTCAGTTCCAGACCTTTATTCTTCATCGAACCTACGTTGGCCCACTGCGCGGTAGTACCGCCCGACAGGATTGTACCGGTATAATAAGGCAGGGAGGTCTGCAAGAGCAAATCGCGCGTATCCTTCAGATAAATATCGCCGATAAATTCAACGCGGTTATTAAGGAAGGCCAGGTCGACGCCGATGTTATAGGAGCGAGTCTTTTCCCAAGTCAGGCCATCGTAGTTAGGCATATTGGCCGTAGCGTAGCCCGTTCCGAAGTTGGTCTGGTTAACGGTGTAGGTTGGCCAGTAGGTATTGTCGGCCAGATTTGCATTACCGACAATACCGAAACCAACTCTAAACTTGAAGTTATTGACAGTTTCTGTATAGGGCAGGAAGAAAGGTTCCTGATCGATACGCCAAGCCAGCGAAGCTGAGGGGAATGTTCCCCAACGATGGCCGCGCTCGAAGTGTGACGAGCCGTCACGACGCAGGGTTGCCGTCAGCAAGTAGCGATCGTCGTAAGAATATGACGCACGCCCGTAGACTGAGCTATACTTGGTAGAGGTAATATAGCCCTGGGTTGTAGCCTGAGTTGGGTCGCCGGCCGAAAGGGAATTATCAGTATCGCTACCACCCAAGCGAACGCCCTGTAGATAGTCCTTGGTGCGATTATTGATTTCCATACCGACCATCACCGTAAGGTCGTGGAGGTTAGCCATCTTGAAATGAACTGTCGGGAACGATTTAAACGACAGATATTTATTGAAGGTCTTGTCCTCGCGGTGAGTGGCCTGCGTGTTAGGTGTACCGCCGAAGTCGTAAGCAGGTACCAAGTAACGATAATTGTCGGTATTAACGTCGTAGGTAAACTCATTGTGCCATGTCAACCATTTCCAAGGCTTGATGTCGGCAAAGATATTACCACGGAAACTGCTTACCGAGTTCTTTCGGGTTGTTACCGTTGTTACTGCAATCGGGTTGGCGGTATAAGAGGTTGATTCATCGTTTTCCGCGGTCTTACCCCAAGAGCCGTCTTGATTGACGATGCTGATATTCGGCGCCTGATACAGGGCATTACCAACTACAGCCCAATCAGCCATGCCGGTGTTCTTTTCGGTCTGACCGAGATTAGCGGTGAAGCCCAAGTCGAGCCATTTATACGCTTTGACGTTCAACGAACCGCGCAAGGTAAAGCGGCTAAAATCATTGTTGATAATGATACCGGTCTGATCGAGATAACTACCTGAAACATTATAGTTAATGCTCTTCGTACCCCCACTGACCGATAGATTATATTCTTGCTTAAAACCTGTACGGTAGAGGGCGCGCTGCCAGTCGCTACCGTCGCCCAAAGTTTCCGGACTTGCGAAGAAGTTATTGGTATATTCGCCGGCCATAATCTTTGCCTCTTGGTTCCAGGCGGCAAACTGCCGGAGGTTCATCACGTCGATATATCGCGGCATATGGTCGAGGCCGAAGTTAGCCTTGAACTTTATCTTGGCATTCCCTTCCTGCCCCTTCTTCATCGTTACCAGCACTACACCGTTGGCTGCCTGCGAACCGTAAATAGCGGTTGCAGAGGCATCCTTCAAGATTTCAATACGCTCGATGTCGTCGGGATTGATGTCGGCCAAGGGATTGGAATAGACATCCGACCCGTTTGACGACTGAACGATTGAGCCGTCGATTACGTAGATAGGCTCGTTAGTAGAACTTAGGGAGTTGACACCACGAATCTGCACACTCGAGGACGCACCGGCAGCACCATTATTGAGATTCAACTGTACGCCGGCTGCCTGACCTTGCAGCATTTGATCGAAGGTGGAGGCCTGTGTGGTTTGCAGGTCATCGCCCCCAACGGATACTACCGAACCGGTAACGTCAGAACGTTTCATCTTACCGTAACCAACGGCTACAACCTCATCCAACATGATTGAGCCCTCTTCCAACACGATTTTATCGGTCACTGAAGAGGCTTTGAGTTCCTTGGTTTTATAACCTATATAACTGATTACCAAAATGGCGTTCTTCTTGACTTGCAATGAGAATTTACCATCAATATCAGTAGAACAACCTTGAGAAGTACCTTTAACGACCACACCGCAACCTATCAGCGGTTCGCCCGTTGCATCAACAACGATGCTGCTGACGGTAAGTTCGTCGGCTGCAGGCGCGGTAGTCTTCGTGGCATTAGATGCTATGGCAGGCATTGTCGCACCCGTAGGGAGAGCAACAACAAGTGCCAATAATATTTTAGAATATAGTTTGTGCATAACGCAAGTTTTTCAATTAACGCAGTTCTCCGTTGATAAGCTGATTTACAACCGGCTTTGCCTGTCCGTTACGATCGAATAGCAATGGATAATCGGTGCGACCCGGCATCGGGAAATCGTTTTTCCATGAATCTTCATCGGTGATACCCCAAACGGTCACTCGGGATATTACATCAGAATGGCGAAGCAAAATCTTGAAACATTCAGCAACACGCGAATTCCAAGCATCAGAGGCCTCGGCCGACAAGCCCTCTTTATACGGATCGTACGCAGCATCGTAGGGCACCAAATCCGCCACGTTTGCTTCCATATGCACCGTCGGGATTGCCGATAAATCCAATTCTGTAACCATTACCTTCACCCCGGTAGCGGCAATATCAACGATTGACTTTTCAGCCTCCTCAAACGAGGGATAATCCATACCGATATGCCCCTGCATACCTACAGCATCGATTCTGCAACCTTTCTTCTTTAACCATTTTACCAGTTCGATTGCTTTCTCGCGCTTAACGGGGGTGCTGAGGTTATAGTCGTTATAGTAGAGCTCGGCATCGGGATCTGCTTCATGGGCATATTTAAAGGCCAACAAGATATAATCCTGACCGAGGATTTCGTAAAAGGGCGATTTACGCCATGTACCGTCGTCTTCAATAGCTTCGTTAACAACGTCCCAGCCATGGATCTGACCTTTATAACGACCTACAACCGTATGGATATACTCGCGCATACGTTTCTTCAGCTCTTTGGCTTTTACGAGGTTGCCCTTCTCGTCAACACAAAACCAAGGAGCCAGTTGAGAATGCCAGATTAAGGTATGTCCTACTACAGCCATACCGTTGTCGGCGCCAAATTTTACGAATCTATCGGCAGCCTTAAAATTCCAGCGATCGGCCGATGGATGCAACGCCTCGCTTTTCATGCAGTTTTCCGCTACGATTGAGTTAAACTGCTTTACAGCCAGCTGCGCTACCGAATCGTTCTTGCGCACATGTCGGTCACTAATGGCTGCTCCTATCAGGAAGTCATCCTTCAGGGCCTCCTTCAGGGTCTGAGCCTCTGCGCCAAAGCAGATGGCAGTCAGCAACAATAGCAGAAATATATGTTTTGCTCTCATGGCAAATGATTTATCAGGTTATTTTTGAATGGTAATATCTATGTCTTCGCCATCCTGCCAATCAGCAATAGTTGAGGATACAACTTCCAAGCCGGATGAGGTTAGGTTTACTTGCAGCGACAAGGTTTCGCCGCCATTAATCGTTGCGGTCTGAGGCAATCCGCACACCAGCGTCTTAGCGCTACCGGTAAATTGCAGCAGGCCAACACCGGCCGAAAAGGTCTGTGGCGGAACGATAACCGAAGCTACCAATCTGCGAGCCGTATGGATTGATTCGTAAGGCAATATTGAGAATCTTTCCGTATCCGGACGGTCAACTACAAAACCGCTATATGGCTCAATCATACCGCAAGTAAGCATATTCAGTAAGCGAACAGTGCCGTTGGCTAAATCATACTCGCTATTACTATCCAATACCTCTACATCTATGCGTGCAAACAGGTGAGAGAACGAAAGTTCTACGCTTGAAGAAGTTATCGGGTTATTTTCAACCGGTTGTGCATGACGGATATCGCTCGCTTTAAAATCATTATATGACCGCTGATCGGTATTAACCGTAAATTCTCTTACCGCATTATCCGGATGACTCCACTGAGCATTATAAGGCGCAATGGCAACGATATACATTCCTGACTGATATGCAGGATATGCACTTTCCGTCTCGGGGTATAACCGGCCGTTACCGTCATGAATCAAACATACGTTATCAACTACCAACGATTTACTTTGACCTTCAAAAATATATAATCCGGCCTTCTCGCCATCGGCCAAGGGATAGGCTGAATCCTCATCCTTAGCAACACTAAACGAGAAATTGCCCGACTGATTCGGCTCATCATCAGAATTACTACACGATGACGTTAATATAATCGACGCTAAAAATATTGCACTCTTAAATTTCATGATTATAAATTTATAAAAAGGGCCGACCGGCGGTCGGTGCAGCTTATGCTGCAGTCGTCGACCGGCCCTTTTTCAGGTATTATTTATCCTTTATGAACTCTCAAATATAAGTTGGTGGGAGATAATTATTTATAAGCTACGCAGAACAGGCTACGCTTGCCGGCAGAGGTTGTGTCGCTGTTGCTCTGTACGGTCCAGCCGGTTTCTGCACCGGTCAGACTAAGAGAACCGGCCTTGAAGCAAACTTCCCAAGCGTAAACGTAGTTGGTGCCGCGATAGCTTGAGGTAAGATATGTAGCTGTGTCGCCAAAACCGATACCGGTTGCATCCAAAACATTTGCAATAACGGTAGCCTTGTCCAGCCCAACGAATACAGAGTAGTCATCGAGTTCGCCGGCTGCGGTTGATGAGAAGAATGCGTTGTGGGTAGTTTCGGTTGTGAATGCGATGTTGGTCTGACCGAAGTAGTTAAGAATCTGAATCATCTGACCAACGGAGGGCACGAACCATGTGCTGTAGCCATCACCTACCTTTTCCAGTTCTGCTGCCATCTTGAATGCAGAGTTGCTTTCAACTGTGCCGTTGTTATAGAACATGGTGGCCGACAGACCGTCGAGGTTTGTCATTGTTTGTGAGAGGTTTTCAGCCTTAGCATATTCTGTGCAAACATAGTCCTTCTTTACGCCGTATGCAGCGGAGCCGCTCTTCAGAGGATTCTTAACGCCGAGGATGTAGCCCTTATAACCGGCTGCAGCATCTGTTTCGGAAACTTCGGTTGAGAATACGATACCAACGATGTCGCCTGTGGTGTAAGCCGACTTTTTAACCATCGTACCGTCAGCGAGCAGGTAGTCGCCTGCTTCATATACTACCGGGGGAACAACTTCTTCGGGGTCCAAGTCGCTGTCGCCACCGTTTTCCCAATCTGTAATGGTTGAATCGAGGTTCAAGTCAGCCTGAGAGCCGTTAACCGTAACGGTGAAGTTGTAAACCAAACCTGATTTGAATTCCATATCTGAAGCGAGGCTGCAGCTATAAGCCTTATCGCCATTAGAAATCAACAGGAATGAACCGGCCTTAACAGTTTGAGGAACGATGATACCTGCACACTTGTAAGCAGATTCGTTTTCACCGAAGGTAGCAACCTTGATGTCGCAAGAACCTTCTGCATCAGCAGCGTCAACAGCGCCGGTTGCCAGCTGAATTACGGTCTGGTTTGCTACGCCCTGGAGCGTTACGGTTGAGTTGTTGAACGAAACGTTCTCATCGTTGGAAACCAAGGTAATGTTAACCTTGGAAAGCTTATGTTGGAAGATAAGAGGTACGGATGATTCGGTTGCAGTTACAGGGTTGCTAGCCGGCAGACCGTAGAGGAGGTCACTTGCGATGTAAGCCTCGTCGGTTGTTTGGTTGGCCGATACGGTGAAGGTTTGTTCGCCTTCCAGCTTCCAACTGCTATTGTAAGGAGCGTAAGCATAGATGTTGGCCGAACCTGTTGAGGGCCAGTACATCTGAGTGGTAGCGGTGAAGCCGCCGACTCCGTTAGCTGTAATCAAGTTATTTTCGCCGTTGTTAATGTAAGTGCCGTCGGTTGTTGTTACAAACACACCTACTTGAACGCCTTGAGCAATCTGAGTAGACTGAAGATCTTGAGAGGCACGAGAAAGGGGAACATAGCTGGTGAATGTAATGCGTCCGTCTTGTTGAGCCGGAGCTACATCTTCCTGCGAGCAGGATGTCATGCCGAGAGCCAATGTTGCAGCTGCAGCGAGCATCCCCGAAAATAATGATTGTTTTTTCATGTTGAATCGATTTAATTGATTTTGATTTGTTTGTGATGCAAAATTACTTTATATACAAGTGTATTGCTTAATTAATACGTTGCTTAGACGTTTGAAATCGTGTCGCTATTGTTGCATTCAATTATTATTTTGTTGCACCAAATAGTTTCAACGCCTATTTGTAGCCATCTCAGCTACAAATAGGCGTTGTCGTTAGTTCGTTATGCTTTGCCTTTGTGTTGCTCGGCATATTCTGCCGGCGATACTCCGAAATGCTTCTTGAACGTTGTTGAGAAATTCGTTGGATGTGCAAATCCGGTTTCATATGCAATCTGCGCTACCTGAATAGTTGGGTTCTCCTTCAATAATCTGGCTGCTTGATTCAGGCGGTAGTTCCTGACAAATTCGCCACACGAGATACCGGTTATCTCCTTCACTCGGCGATACAGCTGCGAACGACTTAGCCCTACCTCCTGAGCCAACACTTCTATATTCATATTAGAATTAGAGATGTTCTCGTTGAGATATTTCATGATGGTCTCCATCAGCTGGTCGTTGGCATCCTTCATTTGGATATTGACCGTTCGGTCAACCTGGTCCTGAGCTCCACTGAGTTTGCCCTGAATGCGGCGCCGATTGGCAAGCATTGATTCGATACGCGAGAGCAACTCATCCATTGAGAAGGGTTTGTCGACATAGGCGTCCGCGCCCTTATTGAATCCGGTCACACGCGATTCGGCTTCAGTCTCCGAACTCAACAGCACTACGGGTATATGACTTGTAATATTGTTGTTCTTCAGCCTGTGGAGCAACTCAAAGCCGTCCATCTCCGGCATCTTCACATCTGATATTACCAGGTCAGGCACCTCATCAATGATTCTCGTCAATGCTTCGCGGCCGTTGCTGTAAGTGCTGACATGATAGTAGGGATGCAATTCGCTACGCAAATATTCGCGCAATTCGTCGTCATCGTCAACCACCACTACCCTATATGATGTCCGCTTAATGCCCGACTTGATTTTTTCCTGACGGGTAGTAATCGCCTCTACCGACGACACAAGAATCGGCGATGGAGCAGCCGTTACGCTCGATTTTTCTATAATATCGGCTTCCGGCAGATGAGATTTGCCCATTGGCAAGGTTACCGTAAATATGGCCCCATGGTCCGGTTCCGGGCGGTTACTTACCGCTATTCGGCCTTTATGGATTTCAACCAACTGCCGGCACAGGTTCAATCCGATACCGCTGCTGGCTCCGCGGCGGGCATTTTCGCCGGGCACCTTATAATAACGGTCGAAAATCAGTGGCATCTGTTCGGCCGACACACCCTTACCGGTGTCTGACACAATGATTACTGCATTCTGTCGGTTCAGGCCGGATGCTTTCTCCGTCCGAACCTCTACGGTAATTTCGCCCCCTTCAGGGGTATATTTGAAGGCATTTGAGAGCAGATTGTACACTATCTTTTCCAGATGATTCCGATCAACCCATACCTTCAGCTCCGGTAATTCCGACTTGAATTGCAGATTGATATTATCATTTTGGGCCTCATATTCAAACACCTTGGTTATTTCGTTGATATACATTACGATATCCGTCTCAACAAACTGGTTGGTCATCTTGCCTTTGTCTAGCTTGCGGATATCCAAAATCTGATTTACCAACAGCAATAAGCGGTTGGCATTATGATAAACATGCTGGATTGTACGATTAAGGTTTGGCTCCGTATTCTTTTTCAGCATATTCTGCAACGGCGTCAGCATTAGCGTGATAGGCGAACGGAACTCATGCGCTACGTCCATAAAGAATCGCAGGCGATCTTCGTTCTCGCTATACAAACGATGACGGCGATAAGATTGGATGGCATACACAACGACTATACTAACGATGATTAGATAGAATAGCTTCATCCACCACGATAGATACCAAGGGGGCAATACCTTCAAGGATAACGTCAGCGGTTCGGAGACTGCATCATTGCCGGCAACCCTTACCTGAACGGTATGATTGCCCGCAGCCAATCCCGACAGAGATATTGTCCAAGCATCGCCCGGAATCGGGCTCCATACGTCGCCTTCATTCAAGCGATACTCTAGGTGATGACTGTTGGCAATGTTTATATCAAATACCGAGAAGTCCAATTTGAACGTATTCTGGCCAAAGCTAAATTCAAACTTATCGCACTCCTCAATAGGCACGTCGCTGGCATAATCCTGCGTAAGATTGTTACTGTAGATGGTCAGTCCGGTCAGAATAGGCTTAGGCAACTTCGCCGTACTGTTCGACAATACCTGCTCAGGTTGGAACTCAACGAGTTGCCGGTCGTTGGTAAATAGGAACCGATTATCCGGTGTCTTGGCAGCAGTTCCTCGCTGATAAGAGACTTCGGTTAGACCCAGCTCATTGTCATACTGACTAATTTTGCCGGTTCTGGGATTATAGCAGTTGAGTCCGCGGAAAGTTGATAACCAGAGATTACCCGATTTATCCTCCAAGACTCCACAAATTATACTGTTCGACAAACCGTCGGCATCTGTAATGTTTTTATATACGTGGGTTGCCGGATTATAACTGAACAGGCCCTGAGTGGTAGCAATCCAGATTAAGCCGTCCCTACTCTCAATGATTGAATAGCAAACAGAGCTCTTTAGCGACAGGTTGTCAGGCAACGTAATATAGCGGTTAGTCTTTGTATCATAGCAATATATACCATTATAGGAACCTATCCAGAGGAGCCCACGATGGTCAGCTCGCATAACGTTGATTGCCTTATTCGCATCTATCGGAGGCATAACCTTTTCAGCCCCTGTAGCCACATCAAAAGCTCTTATACCTTTATTAAATACGCCAACATAGAGCGTGCCGTTCAGCTCTACGATTGACCTGATGCGCACATAGCCGAACGACGGATGCAAATGCCATTCGCCTGTTGCCGGGTTTACTACGGCCAACCCACTGTCGTACAGACCTACATAAAGTTTTCCGTCGCTACAGTGGACAATGCTCAAGGGCGTTTTATCTCCGCAATAGTGCTTTACTACATTCCCCTCTGCATCTAATTCCCATAATCCGTTGCCATCCTGCCCAATCCATGTATGCCCGTCCATATAAGATAACATCGATATCGGCTTCCCGTTATCGAAATCATAGGTTGACATGGGCCTGGTCTTGAAGGTCTGCGACTGCTTAGAGACGATACCTATACCGTTCTGAAACGCACAAACCACCAGATTATCCTTATCATCCATGACCACACCGGTAACATTCACGCTATTCGAACGAAACTCCGGCGTTTCAGGCATATTGAAATGGCGCAAGGTCTGAGAAGTCTCATCTATGTAGGCCACACCGCCGCCATACGTACCGATTAACGCTACACCATGGGCTGTTGTCGAGACTGTGCGTAGATTAATCGGCGAGATATCCGATGGAATACGCACAAAGGAATCTGTTGCCTTGTTATACTTTGCTACCGACATACACATTATCGCATATATCGTCCCATCCGAACTTTCATGGAAACCGGAAATGGGGTCGGATGACTCGACAGGCACGTCAGAATAGCGTTTGGCTTGCTTCTGCCCCGGGATATACTTAACAACACCTTCGCCATTGGTTCCAATCCATATCGTACCATGGCTATCGGCATACAAAGAGTAGCCGCTATCCAGACTCAGCAGTTTATTGAGAGCAGCATCGCGATACGCATACCGCTTATCCTCATCATATATCAGCATCTCGCCGTTAGTCTTAAGGATAAATAGGCCGTTAGGCGTATCGGCCATTGCATTCGCAATAATACCGTTCCCCTTATTATCCAATACGTTAACAAACTTATGGCTAATGGCATTCCAATATTGCAGACCGCCGTTAGTAGCAACCCAAAGGCGCTTATTGTTATCAACATATAGATAACGAATCTGGTTGTTTATCAGTGCTCCATCCTGCTTTTCATTCGCAAAAAAATTGCAGAATCTCACACCGTCAAAACGTGCCAAACCATATTCCGTGCCGATCCATACATAGCCGAACGAATCTTTTACGACATCTTTAAACAAGTTTGAAGGCAGACTCTCTGTCTTATAAACATACAATGATTGACTCGACAGAGCAAAACCCACCATAGCGAAAATCAGGTTAATCAGCCAACGTCTCATAGAGGTAATGATTGGAAATTTTGGTAAGAATGGGTTATTGAATTGGTTCACAAAGATAATAAATCATCTCATACATTGCAACATAATCATATAAGATTTTTTGTAGCTATTTTGGCAACAAACATCTATTATACTATATTTCAGCATATTACTATATGTCTTATGATTTTTCAGCATTACATTTGTGCAATAGTTGCACATGCAACTATCGCACAAATCAATAAGTCAACATTCCTAAAAATCCCCTGCCTACAAGCACCGACAGGTTTCAGTCTTATTTTGGATTTAAGGGTAAATTCCGTTCAAACTCGGGAGGGGCAATTACCTCAGGCTTTTCCAGCATGATAAACATTCTAATAAACAATAAATTTGTCAAGTTTTTACATGCAGAAACTTGACAAATTTTATTATCTTTGCAGCATGAAACCGAGAGAACTAATAAC